>JAILAO010000167.1 GCA_024681565.1 Bacteroidales bacterium | reverse complement strand
CCAGTACTTCCGGGCGCAGGGTCCCCAGCCATTCCGAATATTCTTCGGCCGGCAGGGCCGATTTGGCATTGCCCAGCACGTACGGGAGGAGCGACTGCAGCGCCGCGTAGCGGATCTCGGGGTCGGCGGAGGCCGAACAGGTCCGCCAGGCCCAGTAGTTCGCCTCGGCTTCGCTGCTCACGCCCAGCAGGTGGGACAGTTCGTGGGCGTACAGGAAGGGGTATTGCCGGAGCGGCGCGTCTTCGTTGATCTGGATCTCCGCCATAAAGGGGCCGACGTAACCCGAGACGCCGACGGCGTTGTAGAGCGGGTCGGCGAGCAGGTGTTTGGGGCGCTGCCAGGGCTTCGGCCGGGCCAGCCCCCACTGCGCCGGCAGGGACGCGTAGTATTGGCGGATCTCCGCCTCCAACTGCGCCTTGTCAGCAGTGACGGCCGGGCGGTAGCCTTCGTTCAGCGCCCCGGCGAAATCGTCCAGGAACTGCCGGAAGCGCTGGGGCTCGAAGACCTCCGGCTGCTTGCCGGCGCGCTCGTAGATGCTGCTGCGGAAGTAGTTGAGCCCCCAGCCCGCGTAGAACCAGACGACCACCCACAGCAGCAGGCTGACCAGGATCGTCCAGCGCCGTCGGAGCCGGAACAGGCAGACGATCGCGGCCACGGCGGCGCCGATGACGATGAGCTCCTCCAGGGAAAAGGGAACCAGCGCGCTGACGCGCGAGGCGGCAGCCGACCAGACGGGGTAGAAATGCAGCGCGTACCAGTCCGCCCAGACCGTCCGCGTGCGGCACAGCAGGACCCCGGCGAGCAGGACCGCCGGCGGCAGCGCGCTGCGCAGCAGCCGCCGCCAGGGGCCTCGCTTCTGTATATTCTCCGCGCGCTTCATCCTTTACAGCAGTTCCAGCCCCAGCCCGGGGGCGGCGGGGAGGGTGAGACGGCCGTTTACCACCGTGACGCCGCGGAAGCGGTCGTTGCCGATCAGGAGGTTGCCGTCCAGGTCGGCGAAGTCGGCCAGAGGCGAGAGGTGGGCGGCGGCCGTGACCGCGCAGGAGGTCTCTGTCATGCAGCCGACCATCACGCGGAGTCCCGCGGCATGCGCGTAGTTGGCCATTTTCCAGGCCTCACGCATCCCCGTGCATTTCATCAGTTTGATGTTGATCCCCGTGTACGCACCTACGAGTGCGGGCACGTCGGCGAGCCGCTGCACGGCCTCGTCGGCAAAGACGGGCAGCGGACTGCGTTCGGTGATCCAGGCGTTGTCGTCCAGGCGCTCCTTGGCCATCGGCTGCTCTACCATCACCACCCCGTGCTCCTGCAGCCAGAAGATCTCGTCCAGGGCCTGCTGGCGGTCGGTCCAGCCCTGGTTGGCATCCACGGCGAGGGGCAGGTCCGTGACCTCGCGGATGGTACGGATCATCTCATAATCGTTGTCCAGGCCCACCTTGACCTTGAGGATGTTGAACTGGCCCGCGCACTCGCGCGTCTTTTCCCGGACCACGTCCGGGGTGTCGATGCCGATGGTGAAGGTGGTGTCGGGAGCCTGGGCCGCGTCGAGTCCCCAGAGGCGCCACCAGGGTTGGCCGAGGAGCTGGCCCACCAGGTCGTGCAGGGCGATGTCCACCGCAGCCTTGGCGGCCGTGTCGCCCGGGGACAGGCTGTCCACGTAGGCGAGGATGTCCTCCAGCTGGAAAGGGTCTGCGAACTGCTCCAGGTCCACTTTCTCCAGGAATGCACAGACGCTCTCGACCGTCTGTCCGAGATACGGGGGCATGGAGGCCTCCCCGTGGCCGGTGAAACCGTCATAGCGGATCTCCACCTGCACGTCGGGGGTGGTGGTGCGGGAGTAGGAAGCCACGGTGAAGGTGTGGCGGAGCTGGAGTTCATAGGGTTCCCAGCTCAGTTGCATGCGGGCGTTGCCGCCTGTGCGGTAGGGCACGGGGGCCTGGGTCCGTGGCGCGCAGGCCGCAGCGGTGCCGAGCAGCGCCGTGCCGGTCCCCGCCACGGCGGCAGTCTTGAGGAAGTCGCGTCTGTTCATTTTCATCCCAAAATTAACTAATTTTGCAGAAAAGAATACCAAGACCATGGGAAATACCATCCGCAAGAATTACCCCGTCACGGGAATGGGCTGCGCCGCCTGCGTGGCCCGCGTCCAGAAGGCGCTCCAGCAGAGCGCCGGTGTGCACGAAGCCGAAGTCAGTCTCGCTTCCAACTCCGCCCGGATCGACTACGATCCGCAACTCACCTCCCCCGCCGCCCTGCGCCAGTGCGTGCAGGACGCCGGCTACGACCTGCTGGTCCCGGAGGAGGACGAAGATGCCGACTCGGACCTAAGCGAAGAAGAATCGCTTGCGGCGCGGGCGGAGGAGGCACAGCAGAGCGCCTTCCGGAGTCTGCGCCGCGATGCCCTGCTGGCCATCGTCCTCGCCGTCACCGTGATGGTGCTGGGGATGGCCGCTGCGGATTTCCCCGGCAAGGGCTGGGTGCTCGCAGCGCTCGCCGCCGTCAGCGCCGCCTGGTGCGGCCGGCGTTTCTTCGTAACCGCCTGGAAGCAGATCTGCCATGGGCACACCAGCATGGACACGCTCGTGGCGCTGTCCGTGGGCATTTCTTTCCTTTTCAGCCTCTTCAACCTCCTCTTCCCGCAGGTATGGACCTCCCGGGGGCTGCAGGCGGGGCTGTATTTCGAGTCCTCGGCGATGATCGTCGCCTTCATCCTGATCGGGCGCTTGCTCGAAGAGCGCGCCAAGCACCGCACCACCCAGGCGGTCCGCGCGCTGATCGGGCTGCAGCCCAAGCGCCGGGACATCCGGCGCGGCGAACTGGTGGAAGTGCTGCCGGGTGAGCGGATTCCCGCCGACGGCACCGTCGAGCAGGGGTCTTCGTATGTCGATGAGAGCATGCTGACCGGTGAACCGATCGCCGTCTTCAAGCAGGCGGGCTCCTCCGTTTTCGCCGGGACGCTCAACGGCCAGGGCGCCCTGCAGCTGCGCGCCGAGGCGACGGGCCGGGACACGATGCTCTCCTCCATCATCCGCATGGTGCAGGACGCGCAGGGCAGCAAGGCCCGCATCCAGCACACCGTGGACAAAGTCTGTTCGTGGTTTGTACCGGCGGTGATCGGCATTGCGCTGCTCTCGCTGCTGGGCTGGACCTTCCTCACCCCCGACGGTTTCGTGCGGGGACTGCTCGCCTGCGTGACGGTGCTCGTGGTCGCCTGCCCCTGCTCGCTGGGGCTCGCCACTCCCACGGCCCTGACCGCTGGCATCGGCCGCGGTGCGGCGCAGGGAATCCTGATCAAGGATGCCGACAGCCTGCAGGTCGCGGCCCGGATCGACGCGGTCGTACTCGACAAGACCGGCACGGTCACCTCCGGCCACCCGGAAGTGGTCGAACTGCGCTGGCTCTCCGACGAACCGTCCCAGCCCGCCCTGCTGCGCACGATGGAGCTGCGCTCCGGACATCCGCTGGGAGAGGCGGTTGCCGCATATCTGGCGGACACGCCGGAACTCCCCGGCGTCCAGGATATCAACGCCCTCGTCGGCGAGGGCATCCGCGCCGTCTGGAACGGCCGCAGTTATTTCGTCGGAAAATCCACCCCCGAGCGTTTCGAGGTCGCCGAGCATTGGCGCGAAGCGGGACGCACGGTCGTGTATTTCCATGACGGGGAACGGCTGCTCGCCGCACTCGCCATCGCGGACGCGGTCAAGTCCGACTCCGCCGCGGCCGTGAGCGCCCTCGCGAAACAGGGCATCACCGTCCACCTGCTCACCGGCGACCATGCGGCCTCTGCCGCTGCCGTGGCCCGCGAAGTCGGCATCAGCGAAGTGCACGCCAACGCCCTGCCGGCTGACAAAGTCAGCTATATCAAAGAATTGCAGGCGGCCGGACACTGCGTCGCCATGGTCGGCGACGGCATCAACGACAGCGCCGCCCTGGCGCAGGCCGATCTCGGTATCGCGATGGGCAAAGGCAGCGACATCGCCATCAACACGGCCATGGCCACGATCGTCTCCTCGGAGCTCGGCAAGATCCCGGAGCTGGTCGCCCTGTCGCGCCGCACGCTCCGCATCATCCGGCAGAACCTCGGCTGGGCCTTCCTCTACAACATCATCGCCATCCCGGTAGCCACCGGCGTACTGGCCGGCGCCCTGGGATTCGTACTGAACCCGATGGTCGCCGCCGCGGCGATGGCCTGCAGCTCGGTGCTCGTGGTCAGCAACAGCCTGCGGCTGCTCATCCCCAGGAAATGACAAAAAAGCCGTCGGCGGAAACGCCGGCGGCTTTTGGTAGGGACGATCGGGGTCGAACCGATGACCTCTTGAATGTGACTCAAGCGCTCTGAACCAACTGAGCTACGCCCCTGTCTTGCAAATGGATTGCAAAAGTAGGCTTTTTTCGCGAAAAGCGCAAGAGTTCCGCTAAAAAACTTCTTTACCGGCCCGCCAGGTCCATGGCCGCCAGGACCAGGAACATGTAGTGCGACGAACCGCCGCCCAGGACGTATTCCACCTGCTGCCACAGATACGGGAAGGTCAGCAGCTCCGGATAGTCCGGGCGGATCAGTGCCGTGCCGGAAACCGTCCCGCCGGGGATATAGGACCAGTCCGCGCGGTTCAGGCCATAGCCGACCGTGGCGGAGGTGGCACCCACCCCGCCTACGAAGGAGGCCTGGTTGGAGCCCGGATGGCGGCCGAGGATGAAATGCAGGGCGTCCATCACCTGGTCGGAGGAAAAGAGGTCCGGATAGGCCTTGGCCAGGAAATAATGGCGGTAGCCAAAGGCCTGGATGTCCCAGCCGGCCCCCCAGATGCTCGGACGGTACGGCACTCCGTAAGGCGTCTCCGCGCTCTGGCGGTCGAGCGTCTCGCGGTACTGCAGCAGCGCTTCGCGGAACGCGGCGCACTGCTTGCGGTATTTCCGCTGTCCCTCCATCTGTTTCTCGACGCGCGCCATGTACCAGGCACAGTTGCCGGCGGATGCGACGACGGCGTCCCAGTGGCCGGTGATGAACTCGAAATATTGAGCCTCTCCGGTGGTCAGGTACAGTTCGACCGCGAGCTGCATCCGTCCCATCGGGCGGCCGCCCCGCTCTTCCGCCCGGGCAAAGGTTTCGCGGGCGATGTCCACGCAGTGCGTGGCCAGGGTGTCATTGAAGCCGCGCAGGGCCCGGGCCGATGCGGCCAGGTTGACGGCGGCCCCGACCCCGTCCCCCGTGTCCGGGAAAATCCAGCGGTCATCGTCAGTCCCCAGGATGCCGTCCGACATCGTGGAGGTGTCGCCCAAGAGCGTGTACTGCCGGAGATTGTTGGTAATGATACCCTTGGAGAAACGTCCCAGCGCCAGGTAACAGTCCACCACATTGAGCATCCCGTGCTCGATCTGCTGGAGGATGTCGTTGCGGCCGTCGGGCTCGTGGATCTCCACGTGCCGGCGCTCCTGGTCAATCGCCGTGGCGTCGATCTCGGGATGGAAAGCCTCCCAGGCCATCGTGAGGATGTAGCATTCATTGCCGGTCGTCCCGCGCACATCATCGTCGCCGGCGTCATGCCAGCCGCCCCGGTTGACCCCGGGGACGGGATCGAGCGCGTGGAAATGCGTACCGTTGTCCGCCGGCTGGACATAACCGTCGATGTGGTTGCCCGGCGGGGCCATCCGCGCATCGTCGAGGTGGCAGGCATCGTGCCAGACACGGTATTTCTCCATCACCTTCATGTGACACATCTGTACCGGCAGGAAGTATTCGATGACCGGCTGCCAGACGCCACGGTCGTACACGTCGGAAGCGATCCGGAAAACGGGAGAGACGCTGTCTCCGTAGCGGACCTGGTAGAGTCCCTCCTCGCGGACCTCGGAGAAATCCGCCTTCAGATAGTCGTAGCGCAGGAAGTCGCCCTCCCAGCGCACGGCCGGAAGTGTCCGGACCTCCCGGGGCCCGTCCGTCCCGATGCGCAGCAGGGTGGCTTCGGGAAGCGGGACGTCCCGCCGGTCGGTCTCGATGATCGCCACCTTGCGCTGTGCCGGCAGATAGCCCACCTGCGAGGTCTGCACGACGGGATGGCTGGTCCAGCCGGGCACGACGTTGGGTTCGATGTACCACTGGACGGCCCTTTCCGTCACGCCGGCAGGGATGTCGGAGCGGAGCACGAACCAGCCGTTGTTGTGGTTCATGCGCCCGTCATAGAGCTTGAGTTCTCCCCCCGCCAGGCTCCGGATGGTCAGCCGGCCGTAGGGATCGTCGGGCAGGAGGGTGAAGGAGGTACCCGTGGCATAGGGCTCGGCGATGACCGCATCCGCGGTGAAGGGACTGTACCCTTCGCCGATGAGATGCTTCACGTCGGTGTCAGGGGCACTTTCCGGCCGGAAATCCCCGACGCTCCGATAGACATAGCTCTCCTGCGTCAGGAGCGGGGCGTTCGGCTGCGGCGGGAAGATCCCCTGCCGGTCGTCCATGATCCAGGGCTTGCCGAGGAGGTGCCCCGGGAAGAGTTCAAGGTTGAAGCCCGCCCGGCCCGCCAGCGCCTCGGGCACCGGCCGGTCCAGGTCCACCGTGACCAGGAAACCCTTGCCGGAAGGCTCCAGCGTGACCTTGTATCCGAGCTGCACGTCAGGGTAGATCATCGGGTTGAAACCCGTGAAATGGCGGCTGGAATCGGGATAGCAGAGCGTGGTCTCGATACGGCCGTCCACCACCCGGCGGTCCAGTTGTTTCGGGACAGGCTGCCATTGTCCCGGGGTAGGTTCGAAGCGGATGTCACCGTTGCTGGCGATACGCCGCCCGTGCATCAGGATGGAGATGCCGCCCTGGTGCCCTTCGGGATAGAAATCGTTGAACGCCATCACGTCCACGCCGTCCCGGTTGAAATAACCGGCGTCGTTCAGGCGGAAATCCTGGGCCCCGGCAGGGCCCGAAACGAGCAGCACAAGCAAAGCTGCCAGGATGGGGTGTCCGGATTTATCTGTCATAACCGATGAATGCTCCGTCTGCGTTAAAGCGAAGTTCGACACCGTTCATCAGTTCCGTTTCGAAACCGAACCATTTCCTGGTGATCTTGATGATCCCGGTATCCGGGAACTTGGCCTGGATGTACGCGGCGACCCGCTCCGGGACGATGCCGGCAGGAAGCGCCCGGTGATTGGCGTCCACCCCGGTCCAGTTTCCCTTCCTGTCGAATTCCACCTGGGTTCCGTCCGCCAGCCGCGCCTCGTAGTCCGTCCTCATGATCCCGTAACCCACCAGCGCATAGGAAATCGCCGAATCCGGGAAGTATTTCTGGATAAATGATTTGGCGGCGACAGGAAGCTGATCGGCGGGGATGGGATGGTCGTCGGCAAGACAGACGGACGATATCGTCAGGGCCATCAGGATTGTCAGAAAAGATTTTACGGTTTTCATCATATGTCGTATTAGACGGTTCAGTAACACAAAATTATGCATTTAATCAATAAATGCAAAAGGACGGGGGCGCCGGCGGACAAGTAAAAAGTATGGAAGTATGAGTTTTTTTTATACCTTTGTGGTCTGATAATCCGGTGAGTTGTCCGAGTGGTTGAAGGAGCCTGCCTCGAAAACAGGTGTACGGCAACGTACCGGGGGTTCGAATCCCTCACTCACCGCGCAATGCAAAGCAAATCAGGAGCGCCGCACTTTTGTGCGGCGTTTTTGGTTGGAGTTGTGTCGGCTGAGAGCTCGCTCTCAAGACGATGCAGCTCCGGCCAAAAAGGGACGAATTCACGCTCCGATTGGCGTTGCTCGCGGTGACAGAGGGATGTGCAAAGGAGCGCAGCGACTGCGCAAATCCCTCAAGGGATCTTCCTTTCGGCCCTCCGGGCCTCGTACTGCCGGAGGATGTGCAAAGGAGCGCAGCGACTGCGCAAATCCCTCATGCTCCCCCACTGGAAGCACTGGAGCCGTAAGTCTTTGGTTTACAGGATAATTTTGGAATATTGTGAACTATTATATATTTTTGACTTTTGAAGTGTGTCGTACTTCGAATTAGCCTTTACCAATAGAAAAGATATGAAAAAAAGAGAATTGGGACAAATTAAGTCCCTGAAGAGGAGTACTTTCTCCATGAATAAGCTTTTTGGTCTCCTCCTGGCGATCGGGTTCGTATTTGTTTACTCACCCGCAATGGCAAGAAGAGTCAAGGGTACCACCCCGAAACAGGACGGATTTCGCATGCCCGGCGAATTTGAAAAGCAGGAAAAGGTCTGGATGGTCTGGCCCGAACGGTCGGACACCTATCGCAACGGCGCCAAGCCCGTGCAGGAAACCTTCGTCAACGTGGCACGCGCCATCTCGGAATTCGAGCCTGTGACGATGCTGGTTTCCAATGCCCAGTACACCAACGCCCGTGCCCGTCTGCCGGAGAATATCCGGGTTGTGGAAATGAGCAACAACGATTCCTGGGCGCGTGACACCGGTCCCACCTTTGTCATTAACGACAAGGGGGAGATCCGTGGCTGCGACTGGACCTTCAATGCCTGGGGCGGCCTGGTGGACGGCCTGTACTTCCCCTGGGACGATGACGATAAGATCGCTCAGAAGATCTGCGAGCTGGAAGGGATCGACAGCTACCGCACGGAAGGCTTTGTGCTCGAAGGCGGCGCAATCCATACCGATGGCGAGGGCACGCTGATTACCACCGAGATGTGTCTGCTCAGCAAAGGACGCAATCCTGAAATGAGCAAAGAACAGATCGAGGACAAGCTGAAGGAATACCTGAATCTTGAGAAGGTCATCTGGATCAAGGACGGCATCGATCCCGATGAGACAAACGGCCATGTGGACATGGTGGCATGCTTTGTCCGGCCGGGAGAGGTAGCCTGCATCTGGACCGACGACCCCAACCACCCCTACTACAAGGAGTGCCAGGCCGCATACAAAACCCTCAGCGAGGCGACGGACGCCAAAGGCCGCAAACTGAAAGTCTGGAAGCTGACCATGAGCAAAGAGCCGGTCTACCTGAAAGATGCCGGGTCCGTCGATTACGCAGAGAATGCGGTTCCCCGTAAAAACGGCGCCCTCTGCGACGCCTCCTACATGAACTTCCTGATTGTAAACGGCGGCGTGATTGCTCCCCAGTATGGTGACGAATACGATGCCCTGGCGCTGAAACAGCTGCAGGAGATGTTCCCGGATCGCAAGGTCGTCGGCGTCAACACGCTTGAACTCATTTACGGCGGCGGCAACATCCACTGCATTACCCAGCATCAGCCGGCCGTCACCCGCTGAGGCGGGGAGTGAGGAATTGAAAAAAGGGTGCGCCTGAGTCGCACCCTTTTTCCTTCAGAAGCAGCTGTCGGTTAATCCATCGAGCTCTTGAATCCGTAACCGTTCTTGAGTCCCGTAGTAGCGCATACGGAAGCCTCATAGGGATTCATGTAGATAGGGGCCTTCTTGGCGGCATAATCCGCATCAGTATAGCCACACATAAAGGAGGCGCTCCAGAGGAATTCGCGGTCGGGATCGTATTTGCCGTTCACGGTATACATTCCGATACCCCACTCGGTCTTCTTGTAGCCCTGTGCCTCCAGTGCCTTTGCCTCGGCACTGTCCGGATCGATGTAACGGAAGAGTCCCCGGATCGCCAGGTTGGAATCGTCCAGTTTCAGACGGGTGAGATCGTATCCGTCTTCCTCCGCGACCTTACCCCAGTCGTCATGCTGACCGCGCCAGCCCGGGATGAGAAGAGCGCCCTTTTCCGTATCGGGGTCGGTGCCCGGAGGGGTCTGCATGGTGAGCCGGTAACCCAGGACTTCCCTTCCGTTGACCGTCTTGGTCCAGATGTAGTTCGGGAACTGGTTGCCGTTGTCGTACTGGATGTACCCGTTGGCCTTGATCTCCTCCATCTCACGGACGAGCCGTGCCCGGAACTCGACGGCGACCTGGGGGAACTGCCCGGTACGGACGAGGTCCCAGCGACGGAGACCTTCATCGACGAATTCGAGCATCCTTTCTTTCAGGATGGCCTCGACCATGTCGCCGCCCACGGAAGCGAGAAGTTCATTGTACTTCTGGTCCTCGATGTCGTCGGCAAAGGCACGGTTGTGCACCTTCCTCAGTTCGATGGCGGCGGAAGCCTCGTCACCGGTCCGGGCATACGCCTCGGCCAGCATCAGGATAAGGTCAGCCTTGCGCATCATGACACGGTTCATACCGGCCTGGGTGTTGACGGCGGAAGGGTTCTCCTGACGGTTGACGTCATATTTGTTCATCTGAACACCGCCGGTCTGTCTGTTGGACAGGTTGTAGTTGTTGATGATCTCCTGACCCTTGCCGTTCGAAGCGGTAACGGTCATCGATACATCACGCCGCATATCCTCGGGATCGAACAGGTCGTAGAAAGTAAGCGGATAGACGCAGGCGCCGGCATTGGCCTTCGGCGGATAGCCGGTACCGCCGCCGGAGCAGGCGCGGCCCAGGTCATATGCGACGCGGGAGCCTCCCGTATACTCTGCATAGGTCTGCTCATAGATCGTTTCCTTGGCCATGATAAGGTCATTGATCTGCTCGAAATACCACTGGAAGGGGTTGCCATAGGTGCGGTTTTCGCTGTCCGAACGGGGATCGACGACGGTCAGGATCGAACCGGGCGTCTCGTAAACCTCTTTCTTGAGCCAGGGAATGCTCTTGACATAGAAATCTTTCCAGTCACTTCTGCGGGCATACTGTGCCGCACGGCTGTCGTCGGTTCCCCAGACATCGAAGGAAAGAGGCTTTCCCTCACCATCCGTGTAGAAGTCCGCGCCCAGATCCGTCCGCCGGGTCTGGTAGCCGGCCTCCATGAAGCACATGCGGGCGATCAGGCCCTCAGCATAGTTCTTGGTCATCTGGTCGGAGAAATGGTTGTTCTGACCGCGGTAGTACATGAGAGGTTCGGCCGCGATCACATGGGCCATCTCTTTCTCGATGATGTAGTCCCTGTTGGTGAGCTCGTTCGTGATCTGGTAGGATTTGTCGATATAGATGACATCTCCGAACCAGCGGGCCATGTCATAATAGCAGGAGGCACGCAGACAATAAGCCTGACCGAGCATGTCCGACCAGTCGTTCGGGGCCGTGGACCTGATCTCATCGATGTCCTCGAAAGCCTCGATATTGTCGATGACCTGGTTGCAGAGGGCGATGATCTTGTAATACTTGTCCCATTTCCCTTTGATATGTCCTGCGTTGATGTTGAAGTTCTCTACGGTATAAGAAACCTTTCCGCCGTAGAGCTGGCCGGCGCCGAACTGATCGGCGACAAAGCCGAGGTTGGCTCTTTCGACATCGTTGTGGTTGACATCGATGTTGGGGAAGAAACCGGAAGATTGGTATTGGTTGTAAGCGCCCAGCATGACGCTCCTGGCGGTCGTGAGGCTGCCGAAGACGAAATTGGCATCAACCACGGCAGGGCTGGAAGCGTCAAGCTGCTCGTTACAGGAAGTGGCCATCGCCCCGAACACCAATATTGCAAGAGGAATAAATATTCTTTTCATGGCAGTATGTCTAAAGGTATCGTTAGAAAGTAACATTCAAGCCGAAAGTATAGGCCTTGGCCATAGGATAAGCGTTCCGGTCGATGCCCGGAGTCGGGAATCCGTAGGAGGAGCTGCGGCTCGTGTTGACCTCAGGATTGAGGCCGGAGTAGCCGGTCAGCGTGAAGAGATTGGTCGCCGTGAAGTACACTCTCAGGTTTTTGACCCCGAACCTCGTGGTGAAATCCTTCGGCAGGGTGTAACCCACGGTGAGGTTCTTCAGCCGCAGATAGGAGGCGTCCTCGAGGAAAGAGTCGAGCAGGAATCCCTTCATGGAAGAAGGCGTGTGCATCGTGGCGTTCGCATTCAGGGCATCCAGTTCCTGCGGGGTGGACACGAATTCGAGTTCGCCGTTGCTGCCCCACCGATAGGCGGTGTAGGCTCCGGAGACGATCTCGAGACGGTTGGCGCCGAAGCGGTTGTCCTTTGCTCCGTATTGGGACATGAGGGCCTCGTAGTTCATGATCATACCGCCGATCACATAGTTGAAGTTGGCAGAGAAATCAAGGTTCTTCCAGCGGCCTTCCAGGTTGAAGGAACCGGTCGAACGCGGGGTCATCTCGCCGACGATGTAGGTATCGTCATTGGTGAGGGCGCCGTCTCCGTTCAGGTCTTCGAATTTGATGGTTCCCGGGAACGCCGTCTGGCCGGGCGCTCTCTTCAGGCTGGTCCAGTAGGAGTCGAGCTCGAAATCAGGGACGCCGTCCTTCAGGGTGTAGACGCCCGATGCCGCATCGTAATCGAAGTCACTCGTGGTGTACCATCCGAGATACTTGTACGCCATCACGGTGCCCATGGCCATTCCTTCCTTGAGGATGAATTCACCGTTGATAGGAGCGCGCTCGGAGCTGACCCACTGGCCGTACGTGTTGACCTTGATACTCTCGGCGAGTTTATCAATGCGGTTGACATTGTAGTTATAGATCAGGTTCGCACTCAGGGAGAAGTCGGACGTACGGACGATGTCGCCGCCGATCGTGAGTTCGATACCCTTGTTGGAGACAACACCCATGTTCTGGTACTGATAGGTGTATCCCGTCGAAGAGTTGATGGACACAGGCATCAGCAGGTCGTTCGTGGTGCTCCAGTAGCCTTCGATGGTACCATAGAGCCTGTCATCGAAGAAGCCGAAGTCGATACCGAGGTTGCGGGTGGTGGTGGACTCCCACTTGAGGTCGTTGTTCATCATCATGGCACCGGGAGCATAGGGCTTGCCGTAGTCCTTCTCCGTGTCGGTCTCTTTCTCACTCATCGTATAACTGGTATTGCTCGAAGAGAGCTCCCAGATCTCTTTCCACAGGTTGGGGCTGATGGCGTCACTGCCCGTAACACCCCAGCTCAGACGGACTTTGAGATTGCTGAGCCAGTCCTTCGTACCGGCCATGAAAGGCTCGTCGATCGCGCGCCATGCGAATGCCGCGGCAGGGAAATAACCCCAGCGGTTGTTGGGTGCGAACTTGCTGGAACCGTCGGCGCGGAACGTCGCGGTCAGGAGGTACCTGTCCTTGAAGGCGTAATTGGCTCTGCCGAAGAAGGAAAGCGCACGGCCCGGCGTGTCATAGGACGTGGTGTAGGTGTAGTTGTTGTCGAACTGGTTCATGAAGGCGAAAGCCTGCTCCCGCGTGAAGTTATCCGGATATTCATATCCGTAGAAATACATGCTGGAACCATTCGAGCGGATCAACTCGTTACCGATCATGATGTCGGCCCGGTGGTCTTCGCTCCTGAACGGGATGTTGTACTGGGCGGTAGTCGTCCAGTGCAGGCTGTTCCTGTCAGAACGGGTGAGACCGGCGGATTTGTAGGTCGCGCCATAGCCGTTGCTGAAGTTCATGACCTTGCCGAACGTGGCGCCAAGGCCGATCTCAGACCGGAGGGTGAGCGCGTCGATCGGTTTGTAATTGATGGCGGCAATGCCCCGGATTCCATGACCGGAGTTGGTGTTCTGGGTGTTCCAGGCAAGTTCGACCGGGTTGGATTCGTCCTCGATGTAGGAAGAACCGTTACCGAAACCGGAAACGTTGGTCCTGTCGCCGGCGGGGTTGTCGATGGGACGGTACCAGAAGGCCTCGGCAGAACGGTTCGCGCCTCTGTTCGCAGTATAGGAGTAACTGGCGTTCAATTCGAGACTCAGCCTGTCGGTAACATTCTGGATCGCCTTCAGGGAAGCATTCAGACGGTTGTAGAAGGAATTGATTTCGGTACCGTCGTCATGGAGATAATTCAGGGAGAACATCACCCGGTTCTTCTTCGTACCCGTGCTCACGGTGAGGTTGTGGCTGTGGGTGATACCGGTCTTGTAGAGGTCGTCCTGATAGTTGTGCGACTTGGCGTTGGCATACGCGCTGAAGTGGTTGCCGTTGTCGATTCCGATGGAGGAGTCATTGATGCCGAAATAGTTCAACATGTTGGTGTAGTTGAAGTTGGCATAGTCACGGGCATATCCCAGCGTGAACTTCAGGTAATCGAGCGGCTGCATCACTTTCTGGATGTTGTAGGAGGAGTCCTTGATCTGGACATAGCCGTTGTAGCTGACCGTAGTCTGTCCTTCGATGGCGTTCTTCGTCTGCACGAGGATAACGCCGGCAGCACCTCTGGATCCGTAGATGGCCGTTGCGGCGGCATCTTTCAGGACATTGATGGATTTGATCTGGTCCACAGGGACATCCTGCAGATTGTTGACGGGGAAACCGTCCACAATGTAGAGCGGATCGTTCGTCTGGGTGATGGACTTGGAACCTCTCACCCGGATCTGCGGGGCAGCGCCCGGGGTACCGTCGTTCATGGAGACCACGACACCGGCCATCTTGCCCTGAAGGGCCTGTGCAACGTTGGACACAGGCAGGGCGAGGTCATCCGAACTCACGGTGGAGACGGAACCGGTCAGATCACGCACACGGGCCGTACCGTAACCGATGACCACCGTCTCTTCCAACATCTCGTTGTCTTCGCTCAGGACAATGTCATATTTGTCCTGGCCTTTGACTACGGAGATGACCCGGTCGGCGTACCCGATGCAGGAAACCACCAGCGTCGTGCCCTCGGGCACGTTCAGTTTGAATTCGCCGTTCAAATCGACGACCGCGCCGTTCGTAGTGCTGCCCTGCACCACGACGCTGGCGCCAATCACCGGCGTCCCGGAGACGTCGACAACCTTGCCGCTTATGGCATGTTGCGCAAAAGACAAGGTGCAGATCCCCAGAAAGAGCGAAATCAACGCCGCCTTTCTGAAGAAGCAATTCAAAAATAGATTCTTCATTTGTCTTTGGTGTTAGTAATTAGTAGATAGTTGGATATATATTGTTATAACTAACCTTACCTTGTCCGGAACTCGAGTCTGGCACCCTTGAGTCCGTCTGCCGAGGCCTCCAGGATGACGGTACCCGGCTCGGGAACGGAGCGGAGCACGACCTGGCAGGCGCCGTGCCACAGTGAATGCTGCGGACCGACCATGCTTTCGTTGCTGGACATATCCCCGCTGCCGACGCCGGCGATCCCGGCGGCACCCTCCACCTTGAACGTGACGAGATGGTCGGCATCAAATACTTTTCTCCCCTTTCTGTCCACTGCGATGACGCTGACATACTGGATGTCCCGGCCGTCGCCCTTCCAGGTTCCCTGGTCCGGGATCATGACGAGCCGGACGGCCTCGCCCGTCGTTTCGAGCGTGTTCCTCGCCACCTCTTTTCCGCCCGTACGGGCAATGGCCTCAAGCTTTCCGGGGACATACTTTATGTTTTCCCAGAGGATCATGTTCCGGGCATTGGGTTCCCGGGAATTCTTTTTCACGCCCAGGCTTTTGCCGTTGAGGCGGAGTTCAACCTCTTCGGCGTTGGTATAAGTATAGAGCTTGCCGATCGTAGTGCCTTTCTCCAGGTTCCAGGTATGCTCGATGGTGGGAGACCCCGTCATCATGCCGTTCCACATCCGCCGTTTCGCCGGAGCACGCTCGACGCCGATATAAACCATGGGTTCATCGCTGAACATGCTCTTGACCATGTAGGCCATGGGCTTGGGTTCCAGCGTGATGTCGAACTGTCCGCCGGAGGAGCCTTTGGACGGCCATCCGCCGCTTTCTCCGAGGTAGCCGACGGCACCCCAGTAGGCCAGGCCGACGACCTTGTCGAGATTCATCGAATAGAAGTTCTGCGGGATACTGTTGTTGGCCTCGCTCTGATAGAACATCATCCACGGGAATTTCTTGCCGTCACCCGGGAAGTACATATACCGGTAATTGTAGGAAGCGACGTCCGTCTCAAGTGCCAGGGGGGCCGGAAGGCTGTCGGTCTGATGGTTGCGCCCGCGCGGATGCATGGCGACGGTGATCGGGCGGCTGTCGTCATAACGGTGGACGAGTTCCTTCATCATGCGGTAAGGCGTGACGCCCCAGTCGCGGTACGGAAGGTTCGCATAGGTCTGCAATTCATTTCCGAGACTCCACATCACCACGCTCGGATGATTGCGGTCCCGGGTGACGAATTCACGGACATCGTACTGCCAGATATCTTCCCAGTCCTTGCGGCCGCCGGCATATTGCCTCAGCCACTTGTCGTACAGCTCATCGACGACAAGCATGCCGTTCTCATCACAAAGGTCGAGGAAGGCTTCGCTGTACGGATTGTGGGACGTCCGGATGCTGTTGTGGCCGAAGGACTTGAGAAGCTGGATCCGCTTCTGGGCGGCCTTCGGATAGGCGGCTGCGCCCAGGCAGCCGTAATCGTGATGGTTGGCAGAGCCCTTCAGGAGGACTTTCTTTCCGTTGAGTTTGAAACCGAATTCCGGAGAGAATTCGATGGTTCTGAAACCGAAACGGTCGCATACGCTGTCGATCACCCGGCCGGACTTGTCAAGCAGGGAAACTTTGGCAGCATAGAGCACAGGATGCTCACAATCCCAAAGAAGAGGATCGGGCACCGTGATGGTCTCGCTGACATATTCATAATCGGCCCTTCTGCGGGCGAAACGGAGTGTGCCCTCATTCCCACCAACGGTTTTCCCGTCAGGGTCCAGGATCTCGACCTTGACGGTCAGTTCCCCCGCATCCGTTTCCATGACGATATCAGCCTTGACTTCGACATGACCCTGCATGTCCGCCAGGATGTACAGCGGGTGGCGCGGGAAATACGTCCCGGCCGGGGTCAGGACGAGGTTCACGTCGCGGAACAGGCCGCCGCCGGTGTACCAGCGTGAATTCATCGGAATCCCGGTATCCGCACGCACCAGGATCTCGTTGGGCTTGCCATAGACGAGTTTGTCGGACAAGTCGATCTCAAAACCGACGTAGCCGTAGTCCGTCCCGCCGACACGCTCGCCGTTCAGATAGACGTCCCCGACGAGCATGACACCCTCGAAATCCAGCAGGATCCGCTTGCCTTTCCAGTCCGGGGACGGGGTCAGGGCCTTGCGGTACCAGCCGGCTCCCATCTCTTTGAAAGCCCGGGAGGAAAGACGAGACGAGCTGTTGCTGGCCTGGTCCCCGAAATCTCCGGCATCCCCTGGCTGGGGTTCGACCCAGGGCTGGCTTATCTGATAATCATGCGGGAGATTTACAGGCTCCCAGTCCTTGAAAGAAGCAGGATCTCCATCGCCCAGATGGAAATCCCAGCCCAGGTTGAGATTGACAGTCTCGCGTCCGTCAACCCCGGTACCCGAGACTTCGGAAGACCGGGCATCCGCCCGGAATCCCGCAAACAACAAAATTGCGGAGGCCGCGAGCAAAGCCAATGCGCTACGGCCGGAAGAGATAATAGATTTCATCGAGTCCTAAGGGTTTTGGTTAATAAATGGTTATATATAGTGGTATATTGTCCCGTGTCCTCGAATTTATGGGAAACAGGGGCGGGCGATTCTCTGCCGTTGACCGCCCCTGATCCCATCTAACCAAATTCCATCACAAAGTTAGTTCTTTCATGGGCAGAATCGGGTTTGTGAATCGGTCAATGAAGGTAGGTATATCAATCAAGATGAGTAATTTGCGGATTGAACCCCACAAAATCATTACATTTGTAAAAACCCCAATCCCGTTGGTATGAACCGCTTTTCCTGTTATTTCCTCATCCTGCTGGCGCTGTGCGCTACACCGGCCGCCCATGCGCAGACACCCGCCCAGGTCAGCGCCCTCGCTACCGAAATCGAAACCGACCTGACCGGGAACATCCTGCCCTTCTGGACCACGCACGCCGTGGATCCGGACGGTGGTTTTTATGGTACGCTCTCCTTTGAAGGGCAGCCCGAACCGGATGCGGACAAGGGGGCGATCCTCAACGCGCGGATCCTCTGGACCTTCTCCCGTGCTTTCCGAACCTATGGTCTGGAGAGCTATCGGGAAAGGGCCGACCGGGCCGCAGCCTATTTCAAGCAACATTTCATCGATCCAAAATACGGCGGCGTCTACTGGACGCTGGATCCGGAAGGGAAGGTAAAGGACGCCACCAAGCAGACTTACGCGACCGCTTTCGGCATCTATGGCCTGTCGGAGCATTTCCGCGCTACGGGCGACCTCTCCAGCCTGGAAGCCGCCCGGACGCTTTTCCGCTACATCCAGGACCGTACCCTGGACCGGACGGGCCGCGGCTACTTCGAGGTGCTGGCCCGTGACGGATCCCGCACCGGAGCCGAGGGCGTGGACGGCCAGACCGGAGCCACCAAGACGATGAACACCCACATCCACCTGCTGGAAGCCTGTACCAACCTCTATCTCGCCTGGCCGGATCCCGAAGTCAAGACGGCCCTGACGGACTTGCTGGACCTCCTGCAGACGAAGCTTTACCATGCGCAGACCCACCACCTGATCCTCTTCTGCAACGATAGCTGGAAGACGATCGGGGCCGTGGACTCTTTCGGTCACGATATCGAGACCTCCTGGCTGCTGTATGAAGCGGCGGAAGCCCTGGGAGACCCGCAGCGGCTGGCGGCCGTCCGGCGCCAGACCCTGGACATGGTGGACACGGCACTTGCGGAAGGACTGAACGCCGCGGGCGCAATGCGTTACGAGCGCAGCGCCTCCGGATACCGGGACAACCTGTCCTGGTGGCCGCAATGCGAAACGGTGATCGGTTGCATCAATGCCTGGCAGATCACCGGAGAATCCCGGTACTTTGAGGCGGCCCGGCGCAACTGGGATTTCATCCGCACCCACTTCATCGATACCCTGCACGGCGGATGGCACATGGCCCTCGCGGCGGACGGAACACCCGCCCGCGAGCCCAAAGGCAGCCTCTGGAACTGTCCCTACCACAATGCGCGGATGGGCTTCGAACTGCGTACGCGCCTGGCACCCCGCACCGTCCATACGGAGGTGATGGCATGGAGCAACATCACCGGCGTGCGCAGCGAAGGAGAGCTGATCGATTTCGAGTCCTCCCTGCGCGTCGGCCGACCCGGCGGACCGCTCGAGGTGAGCGGACGCGAACGGCAGAACGGGATCCGATACCGGCGGGAAGGAGCCGTACAGACCACGGTCACGCCGATGCACAGCGGTGCCACCGTCACACAGTACGTCGAAGATGTAGACGAGGCCACCGTCCGGCTCAAATGGGAAGCCGTCGCCGGGGAGACCCGCGACGACGCCGTCTATTTCTGCATGGATTTCTCCCCGCGCCATTATGCCGGTGCGGACATCCGCATCTCCGGCCGGCGGATCGCCGTCACCGCGCCCGAGCGCAGCATTTCATTGACTTTCAACAAGTCCGTCAAGACCTTTGTCCGGGAGGAAGGCGGAGACAAGGTTCTGTACGTCACCTTGCTGCCCCGCATGAAGAAGGGCGCTGCGGCCTCCTGTGAGGCAGTCCTGACAGTTTCCGGCACGCACCATCATGAAACGGCCACTATTTCCCTGGACACGTCCCGGCCGGGACGCGCTTTTGCCGGTTTCGGCGGCAATTTCCGCATCCAGAACGTACAAAAGGACCCGGAAGTGATCGACTATTGCCTCAAGCACATGCGTGTGGCCTTCGGGCGGGTGGAATTCCCCTGGGCGCAATGGGCCCCCGAAGCGGGCCGGCGGGTCGACCGCCCCACGGACCACATCGTGCGCAGCGCGGAGATGGCGCGCCGCCTCAAACAGGCAGGCATGCCCGTCATCGTGAGCGCCTGGTTCCCGCCGGAATGGGCGGCGGAACGCACCACCCGTTCGGACGGGACTTCCCGCGCCTGGCGGCTCAAGCCGGAACTCCGGGAACAGATCTATGCGTCCATCGCTTCCTATCTGCTCTTCCTGAAGACGGATTACGGCGTGGAAGCGGACTATTTCTCCTTCAACGAATCCGACCTGGGCATCGATGTCGTCCACACGCCCGAAGAGCACCGCGATTTCATCAAGACCTTCGGGAAATACATGGCTGACAAAGGCTTGAGGACCCTGATGCTGTTGGGCGACAATTCCGATGCGACCACCTACGACTTCATCGTGCCCGCGCTCGGAGATCCGGAAGCCCTCCGTTATGTCGGCGCCGTGTCCTTCCACTCCTGGCGGGGCTGCGACGACGCGACCCTGCAGCGCTGGGCGGAGGCCGCCCGGCGCATCCATGTCCCGTTGCTCGTCGCCGAAGGCAGCACGGACGCCGCCGCACACCAGTACCCCGGGATCTTCAACGAATCCACCTTCGCCCTCTACGAGATCAACCTCTACACGCGGATCTGTGCCATCTGCCAGCCGCAGAGCATCCTGCAGTGGCAGCTGACCTCCGACTATTCACCGCTCTGGGGCGACGGCATCTATGGTTCGGACGGCCCCCTGCGCCCCACCCAGCGCTTCTGGAACCTCCGCCAGCTGTCCCTGACGCCCGCGGACGCATTTTCCGTACCGGCCGCATGCGGCAAGCAGGATGTCAACGTGGCCGCCTTCGTCAACATCGCCCGGGGCGAGAGCGCCGTACATATCGTCAACAACGCCGCTTCCTGCCCCGCCGTCGTGACCGGTCTTCCCGCCTCCTCTACCCGCGCCGTGGTCCTCGTCACCAACGCGGCATCCAACTCCGTCGCCAGCTGCATCTCCGTCTCCGGAGGAAGGGCCGAGCTGGAACTGCCGGCGGAAAGTTTCATCAGCATCTACGCCCGCTAGGGCATGGAACAATTTCGAGGGCCCGGCAGCCGGGCCCTCGAAAACACCTAACAAATATTCCTTTATAAACGGGAATCAGTGATAAAACAGGAAGCCGAAATAAATCCGGGGTCCTGAGGGCAGGAGACTGCCTCCGCCGAAGGCGCAGAGCCAGTCCGCCTTGAGGGTGAGATGCATCGGCCCGGAAACAATGAAATCGCAGCCGATGAAGGGATCCACGGCCAGGAAGCCCTGCCTGTGATAGACGGTGCCGTCAACCGGCAGCCAGGCCGAAGCCGGCTCCTCGAACATCAGCAGCGTTTTCATCGAGCCGCCGCCGAGCGTCAGTCCGGCATAGGGCTGGAAACGGCCTGTCACGAAGTAGGCATCGGCCAAAAGTCCTCCCCAGCCATACTGGAGATAACTGCCGTTGCCGCGCTGGGCCAGCGTGGAGACGTATCCTTCGCTTCCCACCCGGAAATGATCGCCCAGATGAAGGCGGATCACACCGCCGATGCCCTTGGGCGCCCCCTGGGCTTCGTAAGCGATGGGGGCAAGCGTTCCTTTCAGGAATCCGCTGTGAACCATCATTCCGCCGTCAAAACCGCGGACTGTTTTCCGCTCCTGGGCGGATGCCGACAGGGCCAGCAACAGGCCGACGGCCAGGATCAAGATCTTTTTCATAGTTTTCCCTGCATTTCTTTGCGGAGTGCTTCATAATAGGCGTGACGCCTGGGATTCTCGGGGAACCAGCCGCGCAGGACCCGCTTCTCCTGAAGGAACATCTCGTGGATGCCCCAGAGGCAGGAAAAGGCGAAACCGCCGATAATCGTGGATAAGGTCACATTCTGCACCAGGAGCGACAGACCGCAGAAAAGCAGCCCGGCCACCAGCCAGATCCACCAGCTCTGTTTCCCCAGGTGATATTCCATTTTGATGACGGCAGGATGGCAGATCCCGATGCTCAGGAAGACGGCCGCGCCGACGATGATTCCGTTGAAATTCATAATTACTTCCGTTTACTGATGAAGCGGACGGCCGACCACAGAAGCATGGGGCCCAGACCGCTGTAAAAGGAGGCGGTAAACTCCGCCGGGATACCCGGGATAAACTTCAGGACGATCCCGAGACAGGACATGCAGACCACCAGGATCCAGCCGCGGAGCGGGAAGGTCTGGAAGAAACCGGTCTGCTCCGGCAGCCGGGCGATCCGGTCGGAGTATTTGTCCACAATATGCCTGAACATGAAAAAGAAAGCGGTCAGGACGCCAGCGGTGATGAGAAGCAGCCACCAGAGCGAGTCCTGCGGCATCGTCAGGTACGCCCGGATCCCCTTGACGGCAATGATAGCACCCGGAATCCCCCAGATGGCGGCGGCGATGAAATATAGGTATTTCCTGTTCATATCGACTTGCAATGAGACAAAGGTCGGTATAAACGGCGAGATTTTTTAGGCTGATGCCGTCCCGAATTAGGATTTTCCTTGCATCATCTTGCGGAACGCCGAAGGTGTCATCCCCGTTTCCTGCCGGAACAGGCGGGAGAAATAGGACTGGTCCTCCAGGCCGACGGCGGCCGCGATGTCGATGATGGGCTGGCCGGTCGAAGAAAGCAGGCGCTTGGCCCGGGAAATCCGGACGATATCGATCCACGATCCGACGCTGCGGCCCGTGGACTTCTTGACGAGGCGGCTGAGATAGTTCTCGCTGACACCGGCTTCCGCAGCATAGGAGGCGATGTTTCCCGGGACGCCGTCATCCGAGAAGACCGCTTCCAGGAAGGTGCTGACGGCAGGATGGATGAGCTGGAAGTCCCCCGGCTTGATGCGGGAGAGCAGCAGGTCCAGTCCCTTCCCGACAAAGACATCATCATGCTTTTCGAAGGAAAGGGCCAGCATGTTGAAGAGTTCTCCCAGAAAGGCGCCCTCGTCGAACCAGAACGCCTGGTGCAGCGGCGCGGTCAGGAAGCGAAGGGGCTTGCTGTCAGGAAGCACCGCCGGGGCGAAACCACCCGCATAACCGACCGCATCCCGATAATAGCGCACGGAGAACGACTGCTGCGCCGGAATCAGCAGCAGGTGGCCGGGCTGGCACAGAAAGGGAGTATTCTCTACATCCGCCAGGACTTCGCCCGAGGTGACGTAGATGAAGCCGATGAGCGGGAGCTTCGATTCGGGAACCTCCGGAGACCGGATATAGCCCGAGGTATCCATCCGGCGGATGAAGAAGCGGAGAGCGGAAAAATCCGCATCGGGATTCCAGTGGGCTTTGATCTGATGCACAGGGCGGCTTTTTGACTGGGAACAAAGATAGAGATTTTCGACCGGCTTCTTTCAACTTGACGGCGAAAAATGTATATTTGTGAATTAAGATAATCGGTATGGAGAATTACGGTCTGGACATGCACGGCTCGCTTCTGCTGGAAGAATACCGCGAGATGAAGCCCACGCTGTTTGTCATGCGGGATGTCGTCCTGGACATCCTTCGCAAGGATATTTCCGCCAAGGGACTGACAGTCACGGCGACGGAAGCCCGTGTCAAGGAGGAAAAGAGCCTGGCCGGCAAGCTGGAACTCAAAGGCGCCAAGTACGCTTCCGCGACCGACATCACCGACCTGCTGGGTGCCCGGGTCATCACCTTCTACAGCGACGATGTGGACAAGATCGCCGCCATGGTAGAAAACCTTTTCACCATCGACCGCGAAAACTCGGTGGACAAGCGCAAGATGCACCAGCTCGACAGTTTCGGCTACAATTCCCTCCATTTCATCTGCAGCATTCCTGCCTCGCTTTACTCCGACCCGGAATTCCCCCGCCTCAACGAGATCCGCTTCGAGATCCAGATCCGCACGTCCCTGCAACATGTCTGGGCAACCCTCAACCACGATTCCGGCTACAAATCCGGCGTGGAGATCCCCAGAGAATACCTGCGGCAGATGAACCGGCTGGCAGGCATGCTGGAACTCGCGGACGAGCAGTTCTGTCTCATCCGCTCCGGCATCACCGACTACCGCCGCCGGGTACAGGCACTCGTCGCAGACGGCCACCTGGAAGACGTCGCCCTGGACGGAGATACCTTCAAGAGCTACCTCTCCATGCAGCCCTTCGACGCACTCAACCACAGGATCGCAGCGCTCAACCAGGCTGAGATCCAGGAAGTCTCTCTCATGGGCTATCTCCCCATCCTCAAGGCCCTGGGGATGAAAACGCTGGGAGATGTCGACCAGATGATCCGGGACCACCAGGAAGACGCCTACCGGCTGGCATCCTACCAGCTCGGCGTCACCGACATCGACATTATCACCTCTGCCGTGGGGCTGCAGAATCTCTGCATTGTCTGCATCCTGCAGAAAGGCGGAGGCAAACCGGGGCTGACCGCCCTGTTCAACAACCTCAACGGCGAATCCGCCGGCAACGCCGCCCTGGCGGAAATGATCTATCACCAAGCAGAAATATTGAAATTGATTTGATATGGACACCAACGAGAAATTCATCATCACCATCAGCCGCGAGCTGGGCAGCGGCGGACGCACCATCGGACGCAAACTGGCCGAACGTCTCGGCGTCCGTTACAGCGACAAAGCCCTGATCCACGGCCTGGTCGAGAAGTTCGACCTGACGACCTATGAGATCGAAAAGATCAAGGCGGCGAAGAAAAACTGGCTCGCCGACTTCATCGAGCGCGTCGCGCCCGTCCCGACGGCCGGGGCCATGCTCGGGCCGCATTCCGAGATCCGCGAGAATCTCATTCCGCACTACGCCACGTCCGAAGAGGTATTCGCCGCCGAGGCGGAGATCCTGCGCGGCATCGCTGCGGAGGAGTCCTGCGTCATCGCCGGACGCTCGGGTTTCTTCGTACTGAAAGACTGTCCCAACAAGCTGGACATCTTCATCCGCGCTTCCATGGAGAACCGGATCCGGCGGGTGATGCGCAAGCAGAACTTCAGCGAGTCGGAGGCCAGGACCGTCATCCAGTCCGTGGATGAAAGCCGCGACAACTACATCAAGCGCTACACCGGCACGTCCCGCTACGATGCCCGCAACTACGATCTGACCCTGAATGTCGACAACCTTTCCGAGGACGAGGCGGTCGAGGTCATCCTGAAATACATCAAGTCCGACAAATAATGGCCAACAACCACCTGGATACGTCCTTGTTCGACAGGGCGGCCCGCTATGCCCTCGAGGCACACGCCGGGACGGAACGGCGCGGCAAGGCATTCCCTTACATCCTGCATCCGATGGAGGCGGCGGCCATCGTGGCCACCATCACTCCGGATCCGGAGATTCTGGCCGCAGCCATCCTGCATGACGTGGTCGAAGATACGGACCGGACCGTGGACGACCTCCGCAGGGAGTTCGGCGACCGGATCGCAGACCTCGTCGCCGCGGAAAGCGACGACCCGATGGCGCAGCTCTCCGAAGAGGCTTCCTGGCATGCCCGCAAGCAGGCGGCCATCGACCGGCTGGCGCAAGCCCCCCACGACGCCAAGATCGTCGCCATGGGCGACAAACTCTCCAACATGCGCGCCATCGCCCGCGACTACGAACAGATCGGAGATGCCATCTGGGACCTCTTCCACACCAAGGACAAGCGGGAACACGAATGGCATTACCGCGGACTGGCCGCTTCCCTCTCCGAACTTTCCGGCACTTTTGCCTTCCGCGAGTTCTCGGAACTGATCGACAAAGTCTTCAAACACTGACATCCTGATATGGCTGAGATGAAACCGGTCCTGATCGACCTGGCCGACTACGAGTATGCCGGCGAGGGCGCCAACGGCAGCAGCTACAACCACAAGTCCGACCCGGACATCATGCTCAAGCTCTACAACCCCGGCAAGGAAGGATACGCCCGCGGCGAATGGCTTGTCGCGAAAAAGGTCTTCGACCTGGGCATCCCCACCCCCGAGCCCGGCGATCTCGTCACGGACGGCGAGCGTGTCGGGATCCGTTTCCGCCGCATCAGCGGCAAAAAGTCCTTCTCCCGCGCCGTCGGG
>JAILAO010000151.1 GCA_024681565.1 Bacteroidales bacterium | reverse complement strand
CAATCGTGCGCGGCGGCTACAAGGCGGCCGGCTGCGGCGAGCTTGGGAGGGCTCTCCTCCGCCAGCCGCTTGTTGCCGGGGGAAGCCCGGTTGGTTGGGGAAGGTCTGGTTGGTTGGGGAAGGTCCGATTTTGTGCCCGGGACCTTCCTCGAGGGATGTTGGTTCTGAGGTGCTGGGGGGTCGATCCGGTGGGGACGGTCCCGCCTGTGAAATCGGACCTTCCCCATTCCCCGGCCGAGGGTGGGTTTTTGTCGCGGGCTGTCAGTCGCCGCGGTGTCAGACGAAGAGCCCGCGGACGAGGAACCAGAGGGCGGGGACGAGCAGGGCCGGGATGTAGTTGAGGGTCTTGCAGTCTTTGAGCTTGAGCAGGGACAGGCCGGAGGAGATGATGAGCAGGCCGCCGACGATGGCCATTTCGTTGATCATCGTGCCTTCGATCAGGGGGGAGTTGGCGGCGAATTTTCCGAGGAGGTAGAACATTCCCTGCCAGCAGAAGAGGATCGGTGCGGCGAAGATGATGCCGATGCCGTAGGTGGTGGCGAAGACCATCGAGGTCACCAGGTCCAGTGTGGCGTTGGTGTAAAGGAAGGTGTTGTCACCCTGGGTGGCGCTCAGGATGGGGCCGACGATGGAGAAGGTTCCCACGCAGAAGAGCAGGCAGGCGGTGATCAGTCCGTTGGCGAGACCTTCGCCGCCGCGTTTGGCGATCAGGCGTTTGGTGCGGCCGTCGAGGTCGAGGGCCGTGCCGATGATGCCGCCGAGCGCAATGCTGATGATGAAGAGCACGGGGAATTCGCTTTTGGGCATGTTCTGCACGAAGGTGTTGGCGCCGAGCGCCAGCGAAGCCAGTCCCATCGCGTTGTAAAGGACATTCTGGTACTTCTCTCCCAAACCTTTTTTGAGGAGGCTCCCCACCACGGAGCCGACGATAATACACCCGGTATTGACGATAGTTCCTAACATAACAGTTGCAAATATACCAAGTTTTTTTTACCTTGGCGCTTCGGTTAGAAGGATTCTACAATTTAAATCATATTATGGCAGTCAAATTTTATCAGCCTGACAATCAGGTGCCTCTCGAGATGCACAAGGTGCGTGTCGTCCAGAAACTGACTCTCCTCCCTGTCGAAGAACGCCTCAAACGGATCCAGGAAGCCGGCAACAATACTTTCCTCCTCCAGAACAAGGATATCTATATGGATATGCTCACGGACTCCGGTGTCAACGGGATGTCCGACGAGCAGGTGGCATCGATGAGCATTGCCGACGACTCCTACGCCGGTTCCGAGACCTTCAACCGCGTCAAGGCGGCCGTCAAGGAAGTCTTCGGTACGGAGAATGTCCTTCCCGCCCACCAGGGCCGCGCCGCGGAGAACATCCTCGCGGAGGCCTATGTCAAGCCGGGCATGGTCACGCTGATGAATTTCCATTTCACGACCACCAAGGCCCACATCACCCGCCTGGGTGGCGAGGTGATCGAGCTGGTGGACAAGAAAGGCCTCGTGCCGCAGAGCGACGACCCGTTCAAGGGCAACTTCGACCTCAAGGCCCTGCGCCGGGTCATCAAGGAATACACCCCGGAGAAGGTGGCCTTCGTGCGCGTGGAGGCAGGTACCAACCTGATCGGCGGTCAGCCGGTCTCGCTGGAGAACATGCTCGCCGTCACGGACATCTGCCATGAGTTCGGCATCCGGAGCGTCCTCGACGCTTCCCTGCTGCAGGACAACGTTTATTTCATGAAGACCCGTGAGCCGCGCTGCAAGTTCATGACCACCAAGGAGATCTACCATATCCTGGCCGACCGCTTCGACATCGTGTACTTCTCCGCCCGCAAGCTCGGTTTCTCCCGCGGCGGCATCATCACCGCCCACGACAAGAAGTTCACGGATGAGATGATGGAGTTCGTGCCGCTCTACGAAGGCTTCCTCACCTACGGCGGGATGGAGGTCCGTTCGATGGAGGCGATGGCCGTCGGGCTGTATGAATCCCTCGATATGGAATACATCAGTCAGGGCCCTGAATTCATCGCCTACCTGGTCAAGGAGCTGGACGATTACGGCGTGCCGGTGATCAAGCCCGCCGGCGGTCTGGGCGCCCACCTCAATTGCTCCGAGATCGTGCCGAATATTCCCCACGACCAGTATCCTGCCGCCGCAGTGGGTGCGGCCCTCTATATCGCCGGCGGTATCCGCGGTATGGAGCGCGGTACCGTCAGTGAGCAGCGTGAGCCGGACGGCACGGAGCGTTTTGCGGAGCTGGAACTCCAGCGCCTCGCGATGCCGCGCCGCGTCTTCACCCTCTCGCAGGTCAAGTACTGCGCCGACCGTGTGAAGTGGCTGTGGGACAACCGCGAGATCATCGGCGGCCTCGAGTGGGTCTCCGAACCCAAGGTGCTCCGCTTCTTCTTTGGCCGGATGAAGGAGATCGGCTACTGGCAGGAAGAGCTCGTCAAGAAGTTCCGCGCGGACTTCGGCGACTCGCTGTAGCCTTTATTTTTTCCGCCGGGCGGCCCGGGCGGCCTTGCGCTCAGCCCTGCGGGCCGCCTCGGCGTCTTTCTCCGCCTGGACGGCGGACTTGGTCTTGAACAGGATGACGCCGTTCTGCCCCTGTACGCCGTAGATGCCGGCCGTGCCGTCCTTGAGGACCTCGATGGAATAGATGTCCTCCGGACGCAGATAGGTCACGTTGTCCGTGATGATGCCGTCCACGACGAAGAGCGGCTGGGTCTCGTTGGAATTGGTCGAGATGCCCCGGATGTAGACTTTGGGCATGATGCCGTTCCCCCCGTCGCCGGAGATGACGATGCCGGGCTCCGCGCGGAGCAGGTCGAAGACAGAGTCGTATTGGGTTTTGTCCTTCTGGTCGCGGACTTTTTCCTGCGCGCCCAGCGTAAAGCAGAGCAGCAGAGCGGCAATGACGGATAATGCTTTTCTCATATTAAGGGTATCAATGACCAAAATTAGGTTTTTTTCTTATCTTTAACCTTCGTTAATCAGTCAAAAAGATTCAAATTCAATAGATGAAACGGTCCATTCTCCTTCTCCTGGCACTTCTTGCCGGGTTCAGCATGCAGGGCGCACCCCGTCCCCGGGTGAAGCCCAATTATGACCTGGCTTCCCAGTTCTCCGCCAAACGTATCAACCAGATGGTGTTCTCCACGGCGCTCCAGCCGAATTGGTTCCGCGATTCGGACAAGTTCTGGTATGCCTGGAAGACCCCTGCCGGGACCCAGTACTGGATCGTGGATCCGGAGACGGGCCGCAAGACCCAGGCCTTCGATCCGGAGAAACTGGCGATGGAGATTACGGAGATCGTCCGTGACCCGTTCGATGCGCAGCACCTGCCGATCGAGAACCTCAAACTCAAGGATGACAAGTATTTCCGCTTCGATATCAAGAGTACGCAGGAGGTCCCCGACACCCTGGCCGAGAAACGTGCCGCCCGGGAGAAGAAAAAGGAAGGAGACAAGGCCCCCAAGGGCCCCAAGACCCCGAAGATGACCAAGAAGGTCTTCCATTTCCAGTACGAGATCGCGACCGGCAAGCTCACGGAGTACAAGCCGGAAAAACGGGAATACCCGCAGTGGGCCAGCATTTCCCCGGACGGGGAAACGGGGGTGTTCGTCAAGAACTCCAACCTCTATTGGATGGATAAGGAGAACCTGAAAAAGGCCGCCGAAGACGATAAGGACTCCACGTTGGTGGAGCACCGTCTGACTTCGGACGGCATCCGTCAGTACGGTTTCGGCGTGAACAATTATTCCGGTGATACCGAAACGGATACAACCAAGCGTGTGATGGCGCGCATCGTCTGGTCGCCGGACAGCAAACATTTTGTCGCAGTCAAGACCGACATGCGCAAGATCAAGGACCTGTGGGTGATCAATGCCCTCAGCCAGCCGCGTCCGACCCTGGAGACCTACAAGTATCAGATGCCCGGAGAACCGGGCCCGAAGGAAGAGCTCTATGTGTTCTCGATGCCGGACGGCAGCAGCAAGCGCTACAGGGTGAACGCCTTCAAGGACCAGACCTTCGATGTAGCCACGCGCCCGCGCAAGTTCCGCGAAACCTATGACAAATTCCGCTCCCGCGTGTGGCTGGGAGATAATGACGGATTCTACCTGTCCCGCGGTTCGCGCGACCTGCACCGGATCGATGTCTGCCGGGTGGACCTCTCCGGCGATTCTACCCGCACGGTCATTTCCGAACGGATGAATACCTACGTCGAGGAACGCCAGCTGCACCTGATCGGCGGCGGCAGGCAGATTCTCCAGTGGTCCGAGCGCAACGGCTGGGCCAACCTCTATCTTTACAATGCCGACGGCAGCCTGGTGCGCAACCTCACCGAGGGCGCCTACCATGTCGAGGACGTGCTGGCGGTCAATGAGAAGGAGGGGTATGTCCTCTTCTCCGCCTGCGGCGTCAATAAGGACGAGAACCCTTACCAGATGCACACCTATCGCGTCAGCCTGTCCGGCGGCCCCATCCGGCAGCTGGATATGGATGACATGAACGTGGATGCCGCAGTCAGCGACGACGGACGCTGGGTGGTGGCCAACTGCTCCCGCGTGGATTACGCGCCGGAGTCCTGGCTGATCAGCCGCGAGGGCAAGCGCACGGCGCTTGACCAGGCCGACCTCAGCCTGCTCTTCGCCGCCGGCTACAAGATGCCGGAGCGTTTCAAGGTCAAGGCGGCCGACGGGGTGACGGACCTCTACGGGGCAATGTACAAGCCCTTCGATTTCGATTCCACCAAGGTCTATCCCATCATCGACTATGTCTATCCGGGTCCGCAGGTGGAAGCCAACAACATTGCCTGGTCCCGGGGCATGGTCCGTACGGACCGGCTCGCCCAGGTCGGCTTCATCGTGATCACGGTGGGCAACCGGGGCGGTCATCCCAACCGTTCCAAGTGGTACCACAACTATGGTTACGGCAACCTGCGCGACTATGGTCTGGAGGATCAGAAATACGCCATCCAGCAGCTTGCCGGGAAATATGACTTCATCGACGGCAGCCGGGTGGGCATCCACGGTCACTCCGGCGGCGGATTCATGTCCACGGCCGCCATCCTCAAGTATCCGGACTTCTTCAAGGCGGCGGTTTCCTGCGCCGGCAACCACGACAACAGCATCTACAACCGCTGGTGGAGCGAGACGCACCACGGTGTCACCGAAAAGGTGGCCCAGGGCGACACGACCTTCGTCTATCACATCGAGACCAATCCGCAGCTTGCCGCCAACCTCAAGGGGCATCTGATGCTGGTCCACGGCGATATCGACAACAATGTCAATCCCGCCAATACGATCCGGGTCGTCAATGCCCTGATCCGGGCCAACAAGCGCTTCGACCTGCTGATCCTGCCGGGCCAGCGTCATGGTTTCGGCGACATGAACGAGTATTTCTTCTGGCGTCTCGCGGATTACTTCTCCGAGTGGCTGCTCGGCAGCAGCGAGCGCAGCGAAGTTGATATCAAGGAATTGAACAATGATTAATTTTTTCAAGCTATGAAAAGATTCAAAAACCTCCTGACTGTCCTGCTCCTGTGTACGGGCGGCATGCTAATGATGACCTCCTGCCTGTCCCAAGCCGAGCGGGAGAGCATCGAACAGATGGCTGATCAGGTATGGACCTACAGTCAGTCCCATCCGGATGGCTTTACGCTTCATCTTCGTACCATGAGTGTGCCGCGTACGGGCATTGTCGTTGCGTATATCGATACGAGGAATACCCGGGACCGGAGCAGCCTGACCTATGTCATCGAGCATTCTCTTGTCAATGACGGTTATGTCGGCGGACGGGTGGATCCGGACAGCGGCGTCTATTTTTTCGACAGTGTCAGGGTTTTCCCGGAGACGGAGCTCGAAGCTGCGAAGGCCTTCGGCGTATCCAACAACCAGGAGTTCGTTTATATCCTTTCTTCCCGGAAAGAGGTTCCTGTGCTCGATTGATCCCGCTAAAAAATGCGCAAAAAATTTTGGCGTTTTCAAAAATGTATCTATCTTTGTGGTCCCAACGCTAAGCAATAAGGTTTTGCGGAAATAGCTCAGTTGGTAGAGCGCAACCTTGCCAAGGTTGAGGTCGCGGGTCCGAGTCCCCTTTTCCGCTCCAGACGAAGAATGACAGTCCTTGAGGCTGTCATTCGGCGTCTATGGCAGGACGTATCCGGGCCCCGCGACCTCAACCCACCCCCGAGGGGTCGGCGGCCCCAGCCGCCGGGGGGTAACGTAGAAGCGAAGGCGTTGCGGAGCGACGCCGCGGGTCCGAGCCCCGTTTTCCGCTCCAGACGAAGAATGACAGTCCTTGTGGCTGTCATTCGGCGTCTATGGCAGGACGTGTCCGGGCCCCGCGGACCCGGAGAAACCGCCCAGGCAGGATCGCTCCGCAAACCTTCGCTGCGCTCTTCCCTCCCACGCCTTGCGGCGCGGGCCCCTCCCGTTCACGAGCCACGGGCGGCTACGGGTTTGCGGGGCGATCCTGCCTGTGCATCCTCTCCGGGTTGAGGTCCCGGGTCCCGGATACGTCCTGCCATAGACGCCGAATGACAGCCTCAAGGACTGTCATTCTTCGTCTGGAGCGGAAAACGGGGC
>JAILAO010000133.1 GCA_024681565.1 Bacteroidales bacterium | reverse complement strand
TGCCGGACGGAACCGTCCGGCAGTTCATGTACACTGACCCGTCTCATCGTCAGTTTTTCGGCTTGGTCATTCCGGGAACGGGGACGAAAAACACACCTCCCTTCTGCTCCATCTCCCGCCGGGCCTTATAGATCAGTCCGGCAAACTTTTCAGAATGCCTATCCAATTCTTTTATCATTTCCTTCCGGTTGACGCTGACTGCCAGATCGGCGATGGCCAGCGCACGGATAATCGCCAGGATATCCTGTTCATTGCCGCCCCACAGGGAGGTCATCATGCTGCCGGAAAACAGGCTGACCAGATTGACGACCATCTCAGGATGTAAAGATGGTTCAAGGTCGGAGTTGAAACGGAGGTCACACTCTCCGTACTGATAAATTTCAAGAATCTTTTTCATAATGTTTAAGTTTGCTCTAAAGATAGGAGAAAAAACGGTGACCGGCCAAAGAATCCTGAATAAAATCATTCTTTTTTGGGGAAGGTCCGATTCTGTTGCCAGGACCTTCCCCGGAAAAAACGGCGCTCAGTACCTTTTCGGGCAGAATCGCCGGGGACGGTCCACCCTCCGAAATCGGACCTTCCCCAAAAGGGAATCCAGGAAGACCTGTGACTCCCCCAAAAAACACCAGAGGAAAACTCGGACCAGAGGGAAATCCATCAAGGTCTACTATTCCCCCAGACACCAGAGGAAAGCGCGGGCCAGGCGGCCTTCGTTGTCTGAGAAGTGGCCGCCGGACTCCCAGCGAAGCGTACAGGCCACACCCTGGGCCTGCAGGAGCGCATGCTGTGCGCGGATGCAGTCCCCGACGCGGGCGATGGCGGCATTCCTGGCCAGTTCTTCCTGGTCACCCAGACTCAGATACACGGCATCGGTCAGCACGGGATGCCCCTGCGCGAAAGGCAGCCAGTCCCGGATCCAGACAGACGGCGAGGCTGCCGCCACGGCGGCGAAACGGTCCGTGCAGCCCGAAGCCCAAAGGGCGAACAGCCCGCCGAGCGAATAGCCGCCCAGGATGACGGGCAGCTCGCCGAAACGCTCCGAGAGTGCAGGAAGGAGGGTTTCCGTGACATACTGCAGGGTCTCCCCGGCATGATGCCCGACCTCCGGCTGACGGTCCACCTTGGGATCCGGCCAGGGCATCAGGTCCGTGGCCCAGTCGAACACCTCGAAAAAGACCATGGCAAAGGGCAGCTGCGTGCCGGCCGCGATCAGTTCGACTTCCCGGGCGACGGACGGGCGTTCATGCCGTCCGAGCGTCTGCACCAGCAGACAAACCGGACGGAGCCCCGCAGAAACGTCCCCGTTGCAGAACAGCAGGCACTCCCGCCCGCCGATATGCAGTTCTTCCTGTTCCATCACTTTTCAAAGATAATCATTAATCTTCGCTTTTTTCTTATATTTGTCCCCGATGAAAACGGACCGGAAAAGATTCTTTTATTCCCTGACGCTGCTATCGGCTCTCCTGCCGGTCCTCCTTTCCTTCTCTTTCCATCACCACGAAGCACACCGGGAACAGGATCATTGCGAGGCCTGCGAACAGCGGCTCCCGCATCCGGGGCATTTGGGTACGGACGAAACGGACTGTCTCATCTGCCACTTCCTGGCAACCTTCTTCCTCCCATCGATCCCGGTTCTTCCGCTCTGCTGTTGTTTCGTCCCCATCCTGGAGGGCGGTCTCAACCCGCTCCGGCAGATCACCCGGGCACAGGAAATCCGCGCCATCCGCGCCCCGCCCGCTACGCTTTGTCTCTAAACGGGACCGTACATCCGGCCCACCCCCCGTCCACCCATTCCGCGTGACGGGACAATCAACGAACCTACAAGACAAAGCAAATGAGAAAGATACTTCCTCTCTTGCTGCCGTTGTGCCTTGCTGTGCCGACGGCAGCCCAGGAGACACCCGATTCGACGGATATCTTCTATTACCATCTCAAACTCAATTCCGCGGTCATCACCGGACTCACCGGCGAGACCCGCGTCCGGGAGACCCCCGCCCCCGTCTCCCTGATCACGCCCCAGGAGCTGCACGCCCGGACGGCCACCAACGTCATCGGCGCCGTGGCCCGCGAGCCCGGACTTGCCGAAATCACGACCGGCGGCGGCATTTCCAAGCCGGTCATCCGGGGCCTGAGCCACAACCGGGTCGTCGTCGTACACGACGGCATCCGCCAGGAAGGCCAGCAGTGGGGAGACGAGCACGGCATCGAAATCGACGGGGCCGGGGTCCACTCGGTCGAGATCCTGAAAGGGCCCGCCAGTCTGATGTACGGCTCGGACGCCCTCGCCGGCGTGGTCATCTTCAACCCGGCACCCATCCTCCCGGAAGGTACCGTCGCCGGCACGTTCTCCTCCGGTTTCCAGACCAACAACGGACTGCTGGAATACTCCCTGAACTGCGCCGGACATCAAAAAAGCCTGGTCTGGGATGCCCGTTTCACGGACCGTTACGCCCATGCCTATCGCAACCGTGCAGACGGGTTCGTCCCCAATTCCGGCTTCTCGGAGCGGTCCGCTTCCGGCATGGTCGGCCTGCACCGCACATGGGGCTACTCACACCTGAAATTCAGTTATTTCCACCTTACGCCCGGTATCATCGAAGGAGAGCGTGATCCCGTGACCGGCGAGCTGGAAGGCGGTTCGACCGGATACAGACCGGATCTCCCCTTCCAGCACGTCCGACATGCCAAAGCGGTCTTGGACAATGCCTTCTATCTGCCGGGCGGAAAACTGCGCGCCATCCTGGGCTGGCAGCAGAACAACCGGCAGGAGTTTGAAGAATCCGCGGACGAATGCGGCCTGCACTTCCGGCTGAACACCCTCAACTACGACTTGAAATATCTCTCGGACGAGCACGGCGGATGGAAGTACTCCGCAGGACTGGGCGGCATGTACCAGCGTTCCGACAATCTGGGCGAAGAATTCCTGATTCCCGCGTACCGGCTCGCCGATGCCGGGATCTTCGCCACGCTCACCCGGCTGGCCGGGCCCTGGATCCTCTCCGGAGGCGTCCGGGGTGACTTCCGTTTCCTGCACAGCCTGCCGCAGGAAGAAGATGGGGCCCTTCGGTTCACAGAATTCCGCCGGCGCTTCGGCGGCATCACGGGCAGCATCGGCGCGGTACGCAATTTCAGCGAACAGCTGCAGCTGCGCGTCAACCTGGCCCGCAGTTTCCGGGCGCCGAACCTTGCCGAGCTGGGGTCCAACGGTGTACATGAAGGTACGTTCCGCTACGAAACCGGCAACCACGACCTGGCCCCGGAACACAGCCTGCAGGCAGACCTGGGCCTTGATTTCAATTCCGACCGTCTCACCGCCCGTGTCGCCCTGTTCGCCAACCGCATCCGCAACTACATCTTCCTGGCCGGCACGGGACAGGAAAAAGAAGGGACACCCGTTTTCAGTTACCAGTCCGGCGGAGCCCGTCTGCACGGACTCGAAGCCGAGATCGACTGGCATCCGGTCCACAGCCTGCACCTGGGAAGCAGTTTTTCCTGCGTTTCCGGACAACTGGACGGCGGCAGTCCCCTCCCGATGATCCCGGCACCCCGCCTCCTCATGGAGGCGAAATACGAATTCTCCCATGGGGGCAAACTGCTGGACAACAGCTTCGCCGCCATCGAACTGGACTGGAATTTCCGTCAGGACCGGGTCTATCTCCCCGGCGGCACGGAAACGGCGACACCGGCCTTCGCCCTGGTGAACCTGTCTGCCGGAACGGACCTGTTCTGGGGCGGAAAGCGCCGGGCCACCCTGCTGCTTTCGCTGGAGAATCTCGCGGACGTCGTCTACCAACAC
>JAILAO010000109.1 GCA_024681565.1 Bacteroidales bacterium | reverse complement strand
GCCTGTTCACCTCGCGGGTGGTGCTCAGGACGCTGGGTATCGAGGATTATGGCGTGTACAATGTCGTGGGCGGGGTGGTGACCGTCTTCACCTTCCTCACGACCTCCCTTTCCGGCGCCATCAGCCGCTATCTGGCCGCCCATCTGGCGGAGGGCGACCCGGTGCGCCTGCGCCGCATTTTCTCTACCGGCGTGATCATCCAGCTCGGTCTCGCGCTCCTGCTGGTCCTGCTTGTGGAGACCGCCGGCATGTGGTGGCTCGATCACCGGCTGGTCATCCCCGAGGGGCGGATGGAAGCCGCCCGATGGGTGCTCCATTGTTCGCTCGGCATCTTGGTGGTGAACCTGCTGTCCGTGCCCTACAACGCCACGATCATCGCCCACGAAAAGATGTCGGCTTTTGCCGTAATCAGTCTCGGTGAGGCCCTGCTCAAACTGGGCGTGGCGCTGTTGCTGTATGTCTCTTCCTTCGACAAACTCATCACCTATGCCGTGCTGATGCTGGCCGTTGCCGTGCTGGTGCGGGTGGCGTACGGTCTTTACTGCCGGCACTTTTTCGCGGAAGCCCGCGGCCGCTTCCTCTGGGACGGCGCGCTGACGCGCGAAATGACCGCTTTCGCCGGTTGGAGCTTCTTCGGCTCGAGCGCCTATGTTTTCAATACCCAGGGTGTCAACCAGGTGGTGAACCTCTTTTTCGGGGTCGCGGTGAACGCCGCCCGCGGGGTGGCCCTGCAGATAGAGAACATCGTCAAGCAGTTCGTCTCCAATTTCCTGACGGCCGTCAATCCCCAGATCACCAAGTCCTGGGCGGCCGGAGACCGGGAGTACTGTTTCGAACTGGTGCGCAAGGGGGCCAAGTACACCTGGCTCGTTATCCTGGTCTTCTTTGTCCCGGTGCTGGGTGAGGCGGAGTGGCTGCTGGACTTCTGGCTGGGTCCCGACAAGGTCCCGCCCCATGCCCCGGCATTCCTGCGTCTGACCCTGCTGGGCCTGCTGGTGGACATGGTCGGGAATCCGCTGCTGACGCTGGTCCAGGCAACGGGCCGCGTGAAGCACTACTACCTGGTCACCGGCCTGACGTCCTATCTGGGACTGCCGCTGGTCTGGCTGGCGTTCAAGCTGGGGGCCGGACCGGCCTGGGCCTATGTCCTTTTCATCGTGGTCTATCTGGCCGTGCTGGTACAGCGCATCGTGATCGCGCACCGGCTCACGGATTTCCCCGTACGGCCCTTCCTGCGCCTGCTCGCCCTGCTGATGATGACGAGCTGCTTTGCGCTGGTTTTCCCCATCCTGCTGCGCTGTGTGCCGCTTGCGCCGTTCTGGCGTCTGCTGCTCGGCACCGTGCTGGGCTGGGCCTGCATCGCGCATTATTCCTGGTACTACCTGCTGACCGCCGGCGAGCGGGACTTTGTCCTGCGCAAGGTGGGACGTTTCCTGCCGGACCGCCTGTTCCTGAAAGCCAAGTACCGGATTATTTTCGGCCGCCCGCTGTCCGTAAGCGGACCCTCCGCCTTTACCGAGAAGATCCAGTGGCAGAAACTGCGCGACCGCAATCCTCTCTATCACACGCTGGTGGACAAGGCTGCCGTGAAGCCGTACGTGGCCGGACGCATCGGGGAGGAACACGTCATCCCGACGCTTGGCGTGTGGGATCGTCCGGAAGAAATCGACTGGGAGGCGCTGCCTGCCCGCTTCGTGCTGAAATGCACACATGACAGCGGCAGCACCGTCATCTGCACGGACAAGGCCGCCTTCGACCGGGAGGCCGCCTGCGCGAAACTCTCCGCCGCCCTGGCCTGCGATTACTGGCGGCGCGACCGGGAATGGGCCTACAAGGATGTTCCTCCGCGTATTATCGCCGAAGCGTATCTGGGTACGGGACTCGCGGATTATAAGATTTTCTGCTTCGGGGGCCGGCCGGAGTTCCTTTTCGTCGCTACGGACCGGGACAATCCCGCAGAAGAGACCAAGTTTGACTTTTTCGACACGTCCTGGCAGCATCTGGACCTTCGCAACGGACATCCCAATGCGGCCGTCCCGCCCGCGAAGCCGGCCCATTTTGCCCGGATGCTCGAGCTGGCGGAAGCCCTTGCCGGAGACTTCCCGCAGGTGCGCATCGACTTTTACGAGACCCCGGACGGGCGTGTGCTGTTCGGAGAATACACGTTCTATCATTGGAGCGGCTTCGTTCCTTTTGACCCCGAGGCGATGGATACGCATCTGGGACGGTATTTCAAGATTCCTTTCAAATGATGGAGAAGATAGCGGTCTATACCTGTATCATCGGTGCTTACGATGAGCTTCAGCAGCCTTCCGTGATGGCGGACGGGTTCGATTTCATCTGCTATGTAGGCCGGGGAGAGAAGACGCAGGACCGCATCGGTGTGTGGGAGATCCGGGAACTGCCCGAGACCCTGGGCGAGGCGGCGCTGGACGCCCGCTGGCCCAAGATGCATCCCCACCTTCTCCTGCCGGAATACGGATGCAGCGTGTGGATCGACGGCAACCTCGTCCTGCTGGACGATACGCTTTACCGCGCGGCGCATATCAAGGCTGCGGCGGGGGTGAAATACAGCGGCGTGACCCATCCCGACCGGGACTGCAGTTACGAAGAGGCGCGCAAGTGCTTCGACATGAAATACCTGACGGCCTTCGGCCTGTTGCGGGTCTGGCTTTTCCTGGCCCTGCATGGTTTGCCGCGCCATGCCGGCCTCAACGAGAACAACATCATTTTCCGCCGGCACAACGATCCTGACATCATTGCCCTGGACGAGTTGTGGTGGGACCGGGTCCTGCACCTGAGCCGGCGTGACCAGCTTTCGCTGATGTGGTGCCTGCGCCGTTGCGGCATCCCGCGGGACTACCTCCTGCCGCCCGGGCAGAATGCACGCAACCATCCGGGCTTCCGCTATCTGCTGCACGCCGGAAAAAAGTTGGGATAAAGATTTGTGTATTCGGAGGTTTTGACTTATCTTTGCCGTCCGCTCCTCGAGAAGGGGCAAAATCAGGTTTAATTTTAAAACAACAGATTCACAATGGCTGTTAAGATTCGTTTACAGCGCCACGGTAAGAAGAATTTCGCATTCTTCCACATTGTTGTGGCAGATTCGCGCTCTCCGCGCGATGGTCGTTACATCGAGCAGATCGGCTCCTACAACCCCAACACCAACCCGGCCACGATCGTCGTCAACTCCGAGCGTGCCCTGGCTTGGCTGAAAGTGGGTGCCACGCCGACCCTCACCGCCCGCCGCATCCTCTCCTATGAGGGTGTGATGCTGCGCCACCACCTCGACGGCGGTATTGCCAAGGGTGCCCTCACCCAGGAGCAGGCCGACAAGAAGTGGAATGACTGGAAGGCCCAGCGCGACGCCAAGATCGAGGCCAAGAAGACCGGCATCAAGAATGCCGCCATCGAGGCCCGCAAGGCTGCCAAGGCTGAAGAGACCAAGGTCAACGAGGCCCGCGCCGAGGCGCTCGCCAAGAAGGCTGCGGAGCTCGCCGCCCAGAAGGCCGCCGAGGCCGCTGAGGCTGCCGCTGCCGCCGAGGCTCCGGCCGAGGAGGCTGCAGAAGCTCCCGCTGAGGCGTAATGCTCCAGATCGCCAAGATTCTCAAATCCAATGGCACCGATGGCGGCCTCCTGATCGGAGTGCGCGACATCGAGGTCTCAGAGATCGACCTTCAGGAACCGGTGTTCATCGAATTCGATGGACTGCCGGTTCCCTTTTTTATCCAGGACCTCCAGCAGCGCGGCACGTCCAAGGCCGTGATCCATCTCAACGACATCGTCAATCTGCAGGATGCCGAGGAGGTCGTGGGCCGCGCGCTCTTCATCGAAGGCGAATGGGAGGAGGAAGAAGAGCTGGATTTCACCGGCTGGACCCTGCTCGACCGCGGGCAGAAGGTCGGTGTCGTAACCGGGATGGAGCCCATTCCCGGCAACCTCTGTCTGTATGTCGGCGAGACGCTCGTCCCGCTCCACGAGGACCTCATCCTGTCTGCGGACGAATCCCTCCGCACCCTTGACCTCGACCTCCCCGACGGATTGCTTTAGTGTTCCCTCCCCTCTGCGGGAGGGCGATGCCCCCGAAAACTTCGCGCTACGCGCTCATCCCTCCCACTGTCTTTTGCCGGTGGTCCACAAACAAGTTTGCGCCCGCCGGAACAAAAGCCTGCGGGCCCCTCCCATTTACGAAGCCATGGGTGGCTGCGGTTTTCTTGGGGCTATCGCCCTCCCGCAGAGGGAGCAACGGAAATAATCTGTATATTTGCGGTATGGAAGCGCCGCTGGTCAGCATCGTCATCGTGTGCATGAACCGATTGGACAACCTGTATCCCTGTCTGGAGGGTGTGCGGGCGCATACGGGCGTGCCCTATGAGACCTTCGTGGTCGCCTACCGGTTTTCGCCGGAGAACCTCGCGAAGGCGCAGGCCGATTTCCCCTGGGTGAAATGGATCGAGAGCAGCGAGGTCCGCGGTTTTTCGGAGAACAACAATCTGGCCCTCCGGCAGGCCCGGGGACGCTATTGTTTCGTACTCAACGATGATACGGAACTGCACGGAGATGTAATCGGGGCCCTGGTCAAAGACTTCGACCGGCTGCCGCAGGACGCCGCCATCGTGAGTCCCCGGCTGCTCAACGCCGACGGAACGCTGCAGCTTTGCGGCCGTCCGCCCTATCCTGCCCGCTACTACGTCCTGCAGCAGTGGCATCTCCACCAGGAGCCCATCGACGACACCGTCGGCAAGACGCCGCTCTTCGGCGAGGTCTTCCGCACGTCCAACATCACGGGCGCCGCCTTTCTGATCAGGACGGATACGTTCCGGGAACTGGGCTGGTTCGACGAGACCTATTTCTTCACCCCGGAGGACATCGCCCTTTCCACCCTCGCGCGCAAACGCGGATACGGGGTCTACGTGGACCGGGCCGTGACCCTCGTCCACAAGTGGCGCACCACCGCGACGCGTCTCTCTCCGGCCGTTCGCCCGGCCGCCGTACGCGGATCGCTGATTTTCTTCAGCGGCGGCTCCCGCTTCAAATATTTCCTGCTCGCCCTGCCCGTCTGGCTGGCGGAAAGCAGCAAGCGCGCCAAGGCGGCGCTGCTCCTGCGCCGCGATCCTTCGGAGGCGAACCGCATCGCCTGGGAAACGTTCCGCAACATCTCGCGCAACATCTTCACCCGGGAGACCCCGAAACAGATCTTCATCAAATATTTCCATGGCTAAGATCCTCGTCGTCATCGTGACTTACAATGCGTTGAAATGGATTCAGCGCTGTCTTTCGAGTGTGGAGAGATCCTCGCTCCCGGCGGATGTGCTCATGATCGACAACGGCTCCACGGACGGCACCCTGCCGCTGGTCCGCACGGACTTTCCCGGCACGCGGATCATCGAGACGGGGGAGAACCTGGGCTTCGGCGCGGCCAACAACCTCGGCCTGCGCATCGCCCTGGACGAAGGCTATGCGTTTGCCTATCTGCTCAACCAGGATGCCTGGCTGGAACGGGACACGCTGGAGAAACTGGTGGCTGCCCACAAGCCGGAGTGGGGGATCCTCAGCCCGATGCAACTGGATGCCCGCAAGCGCCGGGACAAACGCTTTGCGCGCCAATGCGGCAAATACATCGATGCCGCGCAGGGCGGCTATCACAGCGAGACAACCGTCGTCGAGGTGCCCTTCGTGATGGCGGCGCACTGGCTTGTAAGCCGCAAGGCCATCGAGACCGTGGGCGGCTTTTCGCCGGTTTTCAAACAATATGGCGAAGATGACAACTGGATCCACCGCCTGCGCTGGCACAAACTGCATTGCGGGGTGGTCCCGGCCGCATCCGCGGTCCACGACCGTGCCGACCGCCGGCTTCCCCGGGAGAAAAAGATGCAGCTGAAGTGTATCGCCGCCGTTGTCAAACTCAGTGATCCGAACCGCTCCTGGGACTGGATGCGGGTCCGCGAGGTGCTTGAACTGGTCGGCATGGGCATCAAGAACTTTTCCGCCATTCCCTGGAAGTTTATCCCGGAATTCATCGCCCGCTTCCCGGAGCTGAAGGAGCAGCGCGCGCTTTCCCTGCAGCCCGGGGCATTTCTCCCCGAATAATCCTCATTTATTGGGATTGAAATAAATGCGACGAAATGCCATCTTTGCAGATTGGAGAACTAGCAGAAATGACACTTCGAGAACTTCCTGTCGGCGCATGCGCCGTTATCCTCAGAGTCGGGGGCTCCGGATCCCTTCGCCAGCATTTCCTGGACATGGGACTCATCCCGGGGGCGCATGTCAAATTGGTCAAATATGCTCCCCTCGGCGATCCGATGGAGCTGCGTATCAATGGGTATGCCCTGACACTTCGTCTGGCGGACGCCGCTGAGATCCAGGTCGAACCGGCCGAGGAACTGCCGGGGCTGTCCGGCGGTCTGGCTGCGGACAAGAGCGTCCATTCGGTCGATCCCGACGTCCACCCGGGTTTCGGCGAGACCGGCAAATACCACGACAAGACCCATGAACATCCGCTCCCGGCCGGGACGATGCTCAGTTTCGCCCTTGCGGGCAACCAGAACTGCGGTAAAACCACGCTCTTCAACCAGCTGACCGGGGCCAACCAGCATGTCGGCAATTTCCCGGGCGTGACGGTGGACCGCAAAGACGGCGTGATCCGCGGTCACGCGGAGACGCGGGTGACGGACCTGCCGGGCATTTATTCTCTTTCCCCCTATACCTCCGAAGAACTCGTTTCCCGCGATTTCATCCTGAACGAGAAACCGCGCGGCATCATCAATATCGTAGATGCGAGCAATATCGAGCGCAATCTGTATCTGACCATGCAGTTGATGGAGTTGAACGTCCCGATGGTGCTGGCTCTCAACATGATGGATGAAGTCCGCAACAATGGCGGCTCCATCCGTGTCAACGAGATGGAGGAAATCCTCGGCCTGCCGGTCGTGCCCATCTCCGCCGCCCGGAACGAGGGCATCGACGAACTGGTGGAGCATGCCGTCCACGTAGCCCGTTTCCAGGAAAGGCCGGCCCGCCAGGACTTCTGTGACAAAGACGACCACGGGGGAGCGGTCCATCGCTGCCTGCATGGCATCATGCACCTGATCGAGGACCACGCCGAACGTGCGGGCATCCCGATCCGTTTCGCGGCAACCCGCCTGGTGGAGGGCGATACCGAGGTGGAAAAGGCCCTGGGCCTGCAGCAGAATGAGAAGGAGATGGTGGAGCACATCATCGTCCAGATGGAGCAGGAACGCGGTCTGGACCGCAATGCGGCGATGGCCGACATGCGTTTCGCCTTTATCCGGAAACTCTGCGCGCAGACCGTCGTCCGGCCGCAGGAGAGCAAGGAGTACCAGCGCAGCCGCCGGATCGACCGCATCCTGACCGGCCGCTGGACGGCCATCCCGATCTTCATCGTCGTGATGTCCCTGATCATTTATCTCTCGATCGACGTGCTGGGTGCGCCGCTGCAGGACCTGCTGGACCAGGGAATCCAATGGCTGGCTGGCGTGACCGATGCCGGAATGGAGAAATGGGGCGTCAGCGAGGCGGTCCGTTCGCTTGTCGTGGACGGTGTGTTCGGAGGCGTGGGAACGGTGGTCAGCTTCGTGCCGATCATCATCATCCTGTTCTTCTTCCTGTCCATGCTGGAGGACAGCGGCTATATGGCCCGTGTCGCATTCGTCACGGACAAACTGCTGCGCAAGATCGGTCTGAGCGGCCGCAGCATCGTGCCGCTGCTGATCGGTTTCGGCTGTTCCGTGCCGGCCGTGATGGCCACCCGCACGCTGCCCTCGTCCCGCGACCGCCGGATGACCATCCTGCTGACCCCGTATATGAGCTGCTCCGCCAAGATCCCGATCTATGCTTTCTTCACGAGCGCCTTCTTCCCGGGGCACGGGGGCCTGGTGCTGGTGATCCTGTATCTGTCGGCCATCCTCGTGGGAGTGCTGATCGCGCTGATCTCCAAACTGCTGCCCAACCAGAGCAAACCGGCTCCTTTCGTGATGGAACTGCCGAACTACCGTCTTCCGGGTGCGAAGAATGTGGGACACCTCCTCTGGGACAAGACCAAGGACTTCCTGCAGCGCGCTTTCACCGTGATCTTCGTGGCCTCGATCGTCATCTGGGTGCTGCAGAGTTTTGACTGGCGCCTGCAGCTGGTAGAACCGGAAGACAGTATGCTGGCGGCGATCGCCGGCGTGCTGGCACCGCTGTTCCGACCCCTCGGACTGGGTGACTGGCGTATCGTGACGGCCCTGGTGACCGGTTTCCTGGCCAAGGAAAGCGTGGTCGCGACGCTGGGCGTGCTCGATGTGACGGCTACGATGACGGCGCTGACCGCCATCCCGATGCTGGCCTTCTGCCTGCTTTACACACCGTGCGTGGCCGCCATCGCGGCGGTCAGGCGCGAACTCGGCGGCAAGTGGGCGTTTGTCATGGTGCTGTTCCAGTGTGCCGTAGCATGGGTAGTCGCCCTGCTGGCGTACTGGGTAGCCGGAATATTTATGTAAAGGAATGAATCTGCCGACCCTCATCGTCCTGTTGATCGTTGCCGTGGCGCTCTTTTTCGCGGTACGCTCCTATGTGCGTGCCGGCGGGAGCAGCTGCAACTGCGGTTCCTCGGGCTGCGGCGGCTGTACGGGTGGCCCGGACTGCCCGTATTGCAATTCGGCGAAAGGGAAACGCGCAGAATAAGATATTTTTAGTATCTTTCGGTTGTTCAATCCGTTCCGAAAGATGAAAAACCACATGTTTCCGCGGCTGACAGTGCTTCTACTGTCTGTGCTGCTTATTCTTCCCGCGCCCGTCCGGGCGGCGCACAAGAATTTCAAAGTTTCCGTTTATGTCCGCGCCTACGAGGTCCAGAAGATGTCGGACCCGGCCTGGCTCGCCTCTACCTGGAAGATCATTTCAGACCAGCTGGATGTGGACAAGATCTATCTGGAGACGCACCGCGACCTGCTCGTCGTCGATGACGCCACCCTCGAACAGGCCAAGGCTTTCTTCCTGAAACAGGGCCTGGAGGTAGCCGGCGGCATCACTTACACCATTGACGAATCCAACGAATTCGAGACGTTCAGCTATTCGGATCCGAAAGACCGGGAGACGGTGCGCCGCATCGCGGAACATACGGCCCGGCATTTCGATGAATTCCTGCTGGACGATTTCTTTTTCACCAGCAGCAAGCGGGATGTGGAGATCGAAGCCAAGGGTGACAGGAGCTGGACCCAGTACCGGCTCGACCTGTTGCGTGACGCCGGTCAGAACCTGGTCGTCGGCCCGGCGAAGGCCGTGAATCCCAAGGTCAAGGTCATCATCAAATACCCCAACTGGTACGATCATTTCCAGGGGCTGGGCTTCAGCCTGGAGCACGGCCCGCAGATTTTCGACGAAGTCTGGACCGGCACCGAGACGCGTGATCCGGCCGGGGCGCAGCATTTGCAGAACTATCTGAGCTACAACATTATGCGCTATTTCGAGAATCTTTCCGGCGGGCGCAACGGCGGCGGCTGGGTGGATTCCGGCGGCATCGGGATGAGCATGGACCGCTATGCCGAGCAGCTGCACCTGACCGCCATCGCCAAGGCGCGCGACGTGATGCTGTTTGCCTACAACCAATTGCTGGACGTCAAGCTGAACCCCCGCTTCCGGGCTTCCTGGCAGGGGTCCGGGACCAGTTGGAACTATGATTCGATGACGGCGCCTTTCCGCAAAGACGGGAAAAGCGTGACCCCCACCACGATGGCGCGGATTGCCGACATCGTGCTCCGGCAGGCGGACGAACTGGTCGGACAGCTCGGCACGCCGGTCGGGATCTGGGCCTACAAGCCGTACCATTCCGTCGGAGAAGACTTCCTGCAGAACTACCTGGGCATGATCGGGCTTCCGATGGACATGTATCCGGATTTCCCGGAAGGGCGCAAGTCCATCCTGCTCACGCAGCAGGCCGCGTATGATCCGGATATCGTGGACAAGATCGACAGGCAGCTGCGCAGCGGCGGGGATGTCCTGATCACCTCCGGCCTGCTCAAAGCCATCCCGGACAAGATTGCGGACATCTGCGAGCTCCGCTGCACGGACTACAAGGCGATCGTCAATGATTTCGGCCGTTACGGCAAGAGCGACAGGGACATCCTCATTCCCCAGATCCATTATCTGACCAATGACAGCTGGGAGGTGATCAGCGCCGGGCGCCCGCTGACCGGCGGCGTTTCCGGCTATCCGCTTCTGCACAAGGCGAAATATTCCGGCGGTTACCTGTACGTCCTGGCCGTCCCGGATGATTTCGGCAACCTCTACGACCTCCCCGAGCCGGTGCTGAACGAGTTGCGCCGCACGGTGAGCCGGGATCTGGACCTGTATCTGGAGGGCCCTTCCAAGGTCAGTCTTTTCCTCTATGACAACAAGACCGTGATCGTGGAGAATTTCAACGACACGCCGGTCGATGTCAAGCTGGTCGGAGCCGCTTCCATCCGGAAATACACGGACCTGGAGGATGGTTCCGTCCTGACCGCCGCCGTGCCCGAAACCCCTGCCGGGTACCGTTCGCGCCGGGCGCCCGAGTCCCGCGTCGCCTTCACCCTGCCGCCCCACTCCTACCGGGCTTTCCGCTATGAATAAGGGATGCACCCAAACATGAAAAAGCCTGGTCCGAAAGACCAGGCTTTTTCCGTGCGGCAGGTGAGACTCGAACTCACACAGGCCAACGCCCACTACCCCCTCAAAGTAGCGTGTCTACCATTTCACCACTGCCGCATTCTACTTTGGGACTGCAAAATTAGGGATATTTCTGAAAATCGCAAAAAATTTTCTTAATTTTGTATGGATATGGATAAGTTTTCAAGCAACATGAAGGTCGCGGACCTCGTCGAAGCCAACTACCGGCTGCTCGGCGTGCTGTCCCGCCTGGGAATCGACGGCAGCTTCGGAGAGAAGACCGTGGCTGAGGTGTGCAGCCCGTTCGGGCTGGATGCGGACACGGTGATCCTGCTGTGTGAAGTCTATACGTTCCCGGATTTCCGGCCGTCGATGGATGTGCTGCGCCGCAGCCACGTCGGGGATGTCCTCCGCTATCTGCACCAGTCCCACGATTACTATCTCAACCGTGCGCTGATCGATATGGAAGAGTCCATTTCCTGGCTGCTCGCTCCGTGCACAAAGCGCCAGCAGGACGTGGTCTGGAACTTCTTCCGGGGCTACAAGACCGAGCTCAAGAACCACTTCGGTTTCGAGGAAGAAGAGGTGATCCCGTATGTGCAGGGCCTGATCATCGGCCAGCGCCGGTCCGGCTTCTCGATCGACCGTTTCGAGGAAAACCATTCCAACATCGACGAGAAGTTGTCCGACTTCAAGAACCTGGTCATGAAGTCGCTCCCGGCGGAGTGTGACTCTTTTGCCCGGATCTCCCTGCTGTTCGCTGTCTATGCTTTGCAGGAAGACCTCAAGTGCCACACCTGGATCGAGGACAACATCCTTGTACCGATGGTGCGTCTGCTGGAAAACCCGCGCCGTCTCCATGACGAAGACCGTCCGTCCGCCGAACCTGCCGCGGAGCGCTCGGAGCTCTCCGACCGGGAGAAGGAGATCCTGGTCAGCGTGGCACAGGGGCTGCTCAACAAGGAGATCGCGGACAAGCACCATATTTCCATCAATACCGTGATCACGCACCGCAAGAACATCACGCGCAAGACGGGGATCAAGACGGTGCCGGGCCTGACGGTCTATGCCATTCTCAACAATCTGATCGACATCAATTCCATCGAATAGGCCTATGCTGAAACTCGAGGCGCCGGACGGCGCGAAGGAAATCCTGCTGCATGCATGCTGTGCGCCCTGTTCCGGGGCTGTCCTGGAGTGCCTCCGGGACAACGGGATCCGTCCGGTGGTCTTCTTCAGCAATTCGAATATCTTTCCGCGGGCGGAGTATGATCTCCGGCTGTCGGAGCTGCAGCGCTACGCTGCGGTGATGGGGGTCGAGCTCGTCGCGGACGAGTACGACCACGACGCCTGGCTTGCCGCGGTGCGCGGTCTCGAGCGCGAACCGGAGCGCGGCGAACGCTGCGCGGTCTGTTTCCGCTTCCGCCTCGCCCGCGCCGCCCGCTATGCCGCTTCGCGCGGCCTGCCGGTGCTCGCCACCACGCTCGCCTCCTCCCGCTGGAAGGACCTCGACCAGGTCAACGCTGCCGGAGCAAGCGTATGCGAAGTGGAGACGGCAGCAGCCCCTGAAAACCGTAGCCACCCTCGGCTTCGTAAGAGGGAGGGGCCCGCTTCCGAAGGAAGTGGGAGGGGTCCGGCGCAGCCGGACGTTTCCGGAGGCAGTTTGCCGTGGAGCGAAGCCATTAATGTGCAGACGGTGCGGGCGTATGAGGTGTATTTGTTGGATGAACGAAAGGAGGGGGCGAAGACGGTGAATCTGCATCTGAGCGTGCTGAGCGGGTTCTGCAAGTTTCTGATGAAGGAGGGGGTGCTGGAGAGCAATCCGGTGAGGCTGGTGAGCCGGCCGAAGCAGGAGAAGCGTCTGCCGGTGTTCTACCGGGAGGATGCGATGCGGACGTATTTTGAGCAGACGAAGGGGGTGCTGGAGTTTGGGAAATATGAGGACCAGCTGCAGCGGATGATCCTCGGGATGTTGTTCGCGACGGGGCTGCGGCGGGCGGAGCTGATCTCGCTGAACCGGGAGTCGGTGGACCTGGCGCGGCGGGTGCTGCGCGTGCGGGGCAAGGGCGACAAAATGCGAGAAATTCCGCCGCCGCCTG
>JAILAO010000104.1 GCA_024681565.1 Bacteroidales bacterium | reverse complement strand
TCAAGATCTACTGCGCCTCCGGACACGGGGGAGCGGGATCCACGCACCTGCACCGGGCCAAATACGTCCCCAAAGGGGGACCCGACGGCGGTGACGGCGGACGCGGCGGACACATCATCCTGCGCGCCAATCCCCAGTTCTGGACGCTCATCCACCTCAAATACCGCAAGAATATCCATGCCGAGGACGGCGAGAAAGGCGGCTCGGACCTGCGTACCGGGAAGAACGGAGCGGACATCTACCTCGACGTGCCCATCGGCACGGTGGCCAAGAACGCGGAGACGGACGAAGTCCTCTTTGAAATGATGGAAGCTGGGGAGGAACGCATCCTCTGCCGGGGCGGCAAGGGCGGACTGGGCAACAACAACTTCAAGACGGCCACCCTGCAGACCCCGCGTTTCGCCCAGCCGGGCGAAGAAGGGGAAGAGGGCATCTATATCCTGGAACTCAAGCTCCTCGCGGACGTGGGACTCGTCGGCTTCCCCAACGCAGGCAAATCCACGCTGCTGGCCACCATGACCGCCGCCAAGCCCAAAATCGCTTCCTACGCCTTCACGACCCTGGAGCCGAACCTCGGGATCGTACGCTATTATGACGACAAATCCTTCGTCATGGCGGACATTCCCTGCATCATCGAGGGTGCGCATGAGGGCAAGGGCATCGGCATCCGCTTCCTTCGGCATATCGAACGCAACTCGGTGCTGCTCTTCATGGTCAGCGTCGAAGAAGAAGACATCGCCGCGGCCTACAGGACGCTGCTCTCGGAATTGAAACAATACAACCCGGAACTGCTGACCAAACAGCGCATCCTGGCCATTACCAAGTGCGACCTGATCGACGAAGAACTTGAAAAGATGATCAAGCCGCACCTGCCCCGCAAGATTCCCTGCGTCTTCATCTCTTCCAGCACCGGAGAAGGTCTCCAGCAACTCAAGGATACGCTATGGAAGGCGCTGCAGGCCTGACCTTGCTGCGCGAAGCGCACCATATCGACCAGGATGTCACCCTGGCGATCAATTCGCTGCATGCACCGTTCACCGATTCTGTCTGGCAGTTGTTCTCCAACAAGGAGATCTGGTTCGTGCTGTATGCCGCCGTGCTGGTCTTCCTGTACATCCGGCTGGGCTGGAAACGTGCCACCATCGTCGTGCTCAGCTGCATCCTGACCATCGTGGCCTGCGACCAGTTCGCGAACTTTACCAAAGATTTTTTTGAACGTCTGCGTCCCTGCTGGGACCTCAATATGGTGGACGGAGGATTGCATGTCCTGGAAGACAAAGGCAATCTGTACGGCTTCTATTCGGCGCACGCAGCCAATGCGATGGGCTTTGCCGTCTGTTCTTACCTGGGTTTCCGGAACGACCGGAGCCGGCGGTACCGGGGCTATGCCTGGGGCATCTTCCCCTGGGCGCTGCTGGTCGGACTCAGCCGGGTTTTCGTCGGGAAACATTTTCTCGGCGACGTGCTGACCGGTTTCTTTTTCGGCCTGCTGTCCGGCGGGATCCTCGCCCTGCTGGCGCGTTGGATTATCGGGAAGACGGGCCTTTCAGCACATGGATGCGCTGTCCGGTGATCTCCACCAACAGCGGCAGACGGCCTTCGATCTCTCCGTCCAGTTCAAGGATATCCGCGGACGCTCCGTCCAGCGGTGCGATCTTGATGGCACGGCAGCGACCGCTTCGGATCAGGGAAGACTCGTGCGCCGTCCCGGAAAAGAGACGGGGGACTTCACCGACCAGCGCGCGGAGTTTCGCCTTCGGGACGACCATATAGTCCAGCATCCCGTCATCGTTGACAGCCAGAGGCACCTGGCGCATCCCTCCGCCGGACCAGGGGCCGTTGCCCATGGCCAGGGAATAGGCTTCTCCGCTGAAAACCTCTTCTCCGTCCGCCTGAACCAGGATGGAGATCGGTTTCAGGTGAAACATCGTATACCGGAGGGCGTCCAGATAGATCATCCGCCCGCGCATCCCACGTTCTTTCTGGCGATTGACCCGCTCGCAGACATGGGAATCGAATCCGATCCCACCGACATTGGCCATATAGGAGATGCGCCCGTCACCGCTTGAAGCGCGGACGATATCCATCGGACCGAAAGAGCCGTCCGCCATCAGCCCGATGACATCCTCGATGCTTTTCGGGACCCGGCAGGACTTGATCCAGTCGTTGCCCGAACCGA
>JAILAO010000176.1 GCA_024681565.1 Bacteroidales bacterium | reverse complement strand
ACCTCCACAACGAGCCCTTCATGGCAGGCACCCGCGGCTGGCTCGACGAGCTGAAGCTCCGTGCCGGTTACGGCGAGACCTCCAACCAGGCCATCAACCCCTACCAGACCCTCGGCTCGCTCGGTACCCGTCCCTACAACTTCGGCGACACCTATGCCACCGGATACTACGTGTCCACGCTTCCGAACTCCGATCTCGGCTGGGAGTACTCCGACACCTGGAACTTCGGTCTCGACTTCGGTTTCTTCTCCGGCCGTCTGACCGGTACCCTCGAATACTACGCCCAGAGCACGCACGACATCTTGCTCAACCTCAACCTTCCTTCGACCGCCGGCGTGGGCAGCTACACCGCCAATATCGGCAGTACCCAGAACCGCGGCGTCGAGCTCTCGCTCAACGGCACGATCATCGACACGCAGGACTGGAAGTGGGATCTCGGCCTGAACATCTACGCCAACCGCAACAAACTCGTCTCCCTGGCGTCCGGCCAGACCGAAGACCGCGGCAACCGCTGGTTCGTCGGAATGCCGATCAACTGCATCTATGACTACGAGTACGACGGTCTGTGGCAGAAGGGCGAGGAGACGCTGATGAACATCCTCCAGCCCGGTGCCGCCCCCGGCGACATCAAGGTCAAGTACCACGGTGAATACGGCTCCGACGGCCTGCCCGTGCGCGCCATCGACAGCAACGACCAGGTGCCCATCAACGCCGATCCGAAGTTCCTCGGCGGCTTCAACACCCGCCTGCAGTTCCGGAACTGGGACCTCACCGTCCTCGGCAACTTCCAGGCCGGCGGCATCCTGATCTCCACCCTGCACGGCTCCAGCGGCTATCTGAATATGCTGACGGGCCGCCGCGGCCAGGTCAAGGTCGACTACTGGACCGAATCCAACACCGGTGCCCGCTACCCGCGTCCGGGCGGACTCAACAGCAACGACAACCCGCTGTACGGCTCCACCCTCGCCTATTTCGACGGTTCCTTCCTGAAGATCGGCACGATCACCCTCGGTTACAACTTCGACAAGATCTCCGCGCTGCGCCGCGCCGGCATCGACAGGCTCCGCGTCTACGCCACGGCCCAGAACCCGTTCGTGCTCTTCTCCCCGTTCCACAGCGAGTCCGGCCTCGATCCCGAGCCGAACGCCCGTGGTAACGACGGCAGCTTCCAGGCTTCCGCAGGCTACCTCTATCGCCAGAAGGTCGTCGGCACCAACACGCCGAACACCCGCAACTACATCTTCGGTATCAATCTCACTTTCTAATCGGACACGGATATGAAAAAGTTGACATATATCATTGCCGCGCTCGCCGCTGCCGCCACCCTCGCGGCATCCTGCACCAAGGTGCTCGACGAGCAGCCCCGCACCTTCTTCGAGCCGGGATTCTTCCAAACGGAATCCGGCGTGGAAGGCGGTCTGACCGCCCTGTATGCCTCGCTCCGCTATTTCTACGGCCAGGCTTATTACTACAACATCAACACCACCGGTACGGACGAGGCTACCTATGGCCAGTCCGCCGACAACAACTTCAAGGACGCCGACCTGTCCGGTGTAGGTTCCCTCAACGCGACATCTTCCCGCAGCGACGTGCTCTGGAACACGGTGTTCCCCTATATCAATACCGCCAGCGGCATCATTGAGAACGCCGAGGCCGTCGGCCTCTCCGGCGCGTTGATCGCCGAAGCCAAGTTCTTCCGCGCCTGGTATTATTTCCAGCTCGTCCAGACTTTCGGCGGCGTTCCCCTCGACCTGGGTTCCGGTGAACTCGCCTTCAACAGCTCCCCGGTCCGTGTTTCCACGCGCAACACCGTTCCCGAGGTTTACAAGGCCATCTTCTCCGACCTGGAGGCGGCCGTGGCCGACCTTCCCGACAGCCCGCGCGTGACCGGCGGCGTGACCAAGAACGTCGCCCGCCTGGTGCTCGCCAAGTCCTACCTGACCTTCGGCTGGTGGCTGGAGAACCCCAAGGGCATCGCCACCTATCCGTCCTGCGACCGCAAGGACCTGAACGGCCACGATGCCAACTGGTACTACCAGCAGTCCCTGTCCGTCTGCGAGACCGCCATCGCGAATCCGGGCCCCTACGGCCTCTGCACCACCTTCCGTGAGGTCAGCCTCGCCCAGAACGACCGCAACAAGGAGATCCTCCTCTGGGCGGACCATACCGAGAAGAGCGAGCAGTACAACGGCGGCAGCCTCAGTTACGGCGGCGGTTCCGCTCCGGACAATTTCGCCGGCTGGATGATGAACTGGAACCACGGTACCGTGAACATCGGCGGCGTCGGCTGTATCCAGCGCGAAGCCTGCCAGGAGATCGGCCGTCCCTGGACCCGTATGGCTCCGACCCACGAAGCCATCAAGATCTTCACGAGCCAGGACATAAGCAAGGACTCCCGCTTCGAGGGCACCTTCTCCACGGGCTACTACGGCAACTGGGAGAAGGCCGGCAACAAGGCTGAGAGCGTCCCCGGTGCCAACGGAATGACCATCCCGAAGGGCGGTCTCGTACTCTCCTTCGTCCCCGAGGTCCTCAGCGACATCGTCTATCCCGACAAGCAGAGCAACGAGAACGGCGCCAACGTCGGTGCGGGCACCGTGCCCGGCCGTGCGGACTACGTCTTCGACCTCAACGGCATCAGCCGCATCGCCTACCCGGCCCTGTGGAAGCTCGGATGCTACCGCACCGACTACGACAAGGCCACCCAGCTCGGCTCCCCGAATGCGGGCAGCACCCGTCCGTACAACGTGCTGAAATTTTCCGAGTTCTACCTGATCGCCGCCGAGGCCGCCTTCAAGACCGGTAACAACGACAAGGCCCGCAGCAACCTGATCGTGCTCCGCAAGCGCGCCGGTGTGTGGACATACAAGAACAGCGCCCGTGCCGAGTACAACGCCGACTTCAGCGCCGAACTGGCCGATGCCACGCCCGCCACGATCACCCTGGACTACATCCTCGATGAGCGGATGCGCGAACTCTACGGCGAGGGCTTCCGCTGGTTCGACCTGGCCCGCACCCAGACCTGGGCGGACCGTGCCGGCAGCTAC
>JAILAO010000159.1 GCA_024681565.1 Bacteroidales bacterium | reverse complement strand
CGCCGGCTTCCTGGCGCAGAACAGCGCCATCGCCTCCGGCGCCGAAGCCGCCATCATTCCGGAGGACCAGACCGACATCGACCAGCTGGCCAGCTTCATCGGCCGCGGCATCCGCAAGAGCAAGAACAGCAGTATCGTGCTCGTATCCGAAAAGGACGGCGGCGCGATGCACTATGCCGAGCGCGTCCGTCAGGAGTATCCCGAGTACAAGGTGAAAGTTTCCATCCTCGGACACCTGCAGCGCGGCGGCTCCCCCACCGCCCAGGACCGCATCCTCGCCAGCCGCCTCGGCGTCGCCTCCATCGAGGCGCTCAAAGAGGGCCAGCGCAACGTCATGGTCGGCGTCAAGAACGACCAGATCGTCTACATCCCGATCAACCGCGCCATCCACTACAACAAGCCCATCGACAAAGAACTCATCAACGTCCTGAGCATCCTGTCCCTCTAGTGCCTGTTCAGCTGTTTTTTTAAAAGCCGGAACGCATTTGCGCTCCGTCTTTTATCATATCCCAGTTGAAGCGTCGGATCAGCGCACGGAGACCCCGTCTGCCGAGACCGTGAAGTTCCACACGCCGGCCGTCAGCTCATAGCGGACCGCCGGGCGGCCGAGGTGGATGCAGGCCCCCAGGCAGCGGGCGCCCGCCGTTTCGCCGAGGCTGCGCAGCTCCGCGGAGCCGACCGGCAGGTAAAGCGTCGCGGAGGTATTGGCCGGAACCCGGCAGCGGTAGGAGCTGATATTCCCCTTTTCCGCCGTCCAGGCGCTCTCGATGCGCCCGTAGTGCGAATCATAGCTGCCCTCGAGCGCGGTGAAATCTCCGCCGGCCGTGGGCTGCAGCAGGAAGTGCTTGTACCCCGCCCCTCCGGCGGCATAGTCGGCGGTGATGCCCAGCTGGTATTCGAACATCCATTGCCCCACCGCGCCCAGCGCGAAATGGTTGAAGGAGTTCATGCTGTTCTGGTTGGGCTCGCTGAACGCCGCATCATAGGAGTTCCAGCGCTCCCAGACCGACGTCGCCCCGCACACGACCGGATAGAGCCAGGAAGCATTGTCCGTACAGGAGATCATCCGGAAGGCCCCCTCGGCGTCGCCCGCACGGCTCAGGGCCGGCAGGATGTTGGGCGTACCGGAGAAGCCCGTCGTGATGGTGTAGGGCTTGAAGTTGAAATCGGTATTGCCCGAGCCCAGCACGCCGAAGGCGCTGGTGACATTCTCCTGGATGTCCTTCTGGGCCTCCGCCTCCTCCGGGGTCGGTCCGCTGGTCGCCGGAGCCGCCGCCAGCGCGGACAGATACTGCTGCGCCTTGGGGCGGTTCTCTTCGCTGAAGACATTGAAGTTCAACGGCGTGGCATAGGATGCCTGGGTATGGATGGTACGCCCGCGCAGGCCCCGTGTCTTGCCCGTCGCCGGATCCACGTAGGCCCGGTTCCAGTCGGCTTTCGCCCGGTCGTGGCGGTCGCGCAGCAGCGCGGCATAGTCCGTCCGGCCGACGGCCTCGGCCATGACGGCCGTGACTTCCATCATGTGGATATAGATGGCATTGTTGAGCAGGTCCGGCGGCGTACGGTTGTCCAGGGCCAGGTGGTCCGCCAGGCCGCTGGCCTTGGAGGAGAGATAGGGATACTCGTCGCTGAGGCGGTAGAACGCCATGCCGTTGAGCCAGTCCATCATCGTTTCGAGGTTCTCCTCGATGATCTGCGTATCCCCGTACTGGTTGTAGATCTGCCAGGGCACCTGGCAAACGGCTGCCCCCCAGGTGGTACCGTCCGCGAACGAGCTGTCGTCGCTGCGGTTGTACGTCGGGACCGTGGAACCGATGCCGCCCGGCACGTTGCGGTCATCCCCGACGCCCTGGTCGGCCCGCAGCGCCACCATCCACTGGCGGAAGAAATTGCGCGTATCGGCCTGGTAGAGGCCGGTGCGCACATAGGCCTGGGCATCGCCCGTCCAGCCCATGCACTCGTTGCGCTGCGGACAGTCGGTCGGCAGGGTCAGGAAATTGCCCAGCTGGCTGCGCTGGATATTGCGGAAGAGCTGGTCCACCCGCTCCCCCGTTTTCCCGTCCGCCGTGGTAGCGTGGTAGGTCCCCGTCGGGACCTCGCAGGAGGAGAGCACGAGCCCGCGGACGTTCTCCACAGGCAGCGCCCCCGCATGGGAAGGGATATGGACCTGGATGTACTGGTAGCCGCGGAAGGTGTCGCGCGGCCGGATGGTGACGGCCCCGCTCCCGTCCGCGATATAGAAGTCGGCGTCCAGCGCCGCGCGGTTGGTCTCGTAGAGGATGTGCCCGGCGACATTCCGCCCGCGGCGGCCGAAGCGCTGCACGTATTCCTTCCTGTCCCCCCTGAGCCCCGGATAGACCTGTTCGCCGTAGGTAAGGGTCACCACGTCCCCCGCCTGCAGCCAGCCGGCCGGGATGTCGATCTCCGGCACGCCGACCATGTTGACGCCCATGTCATAGATGTAGGTGCAGTCGTCGTGGACCGGCATGATGCGGCGGGCCGTCAGCGTTTCGCGCACGCGGACCGGGTCGTCCTTGCGCGCGACGATGTCGAAGTCCATCCACGGACGCGGCTCCACGCGCACGGCGGACGCCCAGGCACTGTCGTCGAAGCCGGGCCCGCTCCAGCCCTCCAGACGCTTGCGCGCGTCGTAGCGCTCGCCCTGGAAGAAGCTTCCCAGACGCACGGGGCCGTCCTGCCAGACCTTCCAGCCGGACGGTTCCGTCACGAAACTCTCCCGGCGCCCGTCCTCGTAGGTCACCACCAGGCGGGCCAGCAGGGCCTCCCGGTCGCCGAAGAAATTGAAATTCCCGGGCGAAAAGGTCACATAGCCGGTGTACCAGCCGCCCGCCAGTTCGGCGCCGAGGGCATTGCGCCCCTCGCGCAGCAGCGAGGTCACGTCGTACTTGAGGTAGCACATCGTCTCGCGGTACTGGCTGTCGCCCGGGGCGAACCAGTCCGCGCCCACCTGCGTGCCGTTGAGATAGAGCCGGAAGGTGCCCATCGCGGCAGCGTACAACCGCGCGGAGCGCACTTTCCCCGAAGGGGTAAACTCGCTCCGCAGCATCGTTTCCGCCCCGTGGGACGGGTCCGCCCAGGCGAGCGTCTGCCCGCTTACGCGGATGCGGCTGCCCTCCGTCCGGATGCCGGACAGGCCCTCGAAGATACCGTAATGCTCCGGGCCGAAGACCACGCGGTCCTCGCTCTGCCCGGCGTTCAGCAGCTGATAATCCGTGAATTCCACCTCCGTGCCCGCCTCCGCGGCGAAACCCACGGAGCAGAGGTTCGGGAACGAGGGGAAATTGCCCCCGCTGCCGATCACGCTGACCGGGATGCGGCTGGCGCGGGTGGCCCGGCCCGTCATCCCGACGATGAGCGGATCGGCGCCCCGCCGGCGGGCCGGAGCCGTCACAACCGGCGTCCCGTCGATAGTCAGACTGAGCTGGCTCGCTTCCACCTCCAGCTCGAGGCGGTGCTGCTCGGACGCAGCGAAAACGCTGTCCAGATTGCCCTCCGGGCAAGTCTCGGGATTGAGCACGAGCAGCGGACGGTCCGCCCGGTCACCCGGGAAATACCCGACGCGCCAGATCCGGATCTCGCGGCGGGCCGGCTCCACCTCCACTTTGAAATAGCTCTGCTCCGAAGCCACGGCATAGCCGTTCATGAAGGCATGCCGCAGGCGGAAATCGTCCGCGCCGAAAACAAGCGCCGCGCTGCTGCCCCGCACGATACGGAAATCCGTCCGGATGCCGTACACGGCCTGCGAAGCGGCGTCCAGCTTGAGGGAGGGCCCGCCGACCCAGTCCGCGCCTTTCCAGGCGGACATGCGGGGGTTCATCAGCCCCGTCTCGAAACGGGACTCCGCCGTGAGGACGGCGCCTTCCCCATCCCGGACGGACAGCTCCCAGCGGTAGCCCATGTCCGCCTGCAGGGCCACACCGGCGTAACGGACATTGTCGGAACGGCCGTCCTGTACCTCGCCGCTGTCCCAGACGGTGCTGCCGTCACATTCCCGGACAACCCGGATCCGGTAAGACTCCTGGTGCGCGCCGCGCACATCGGACGCCATCTTCCAGCTGAAAACAGGATGCCGGTCTTCGACGGCCAGGGGTTCGTGCGCGTTCTGCACGCGCAAATCAGTGACACGGGTCTGCGCCGCGGCGGTCATGGCCAAGAGGCTGCAGACCAGCGAAAAGAGGGTGGTTCGCATGTTTATCGGGAATGATTTCAATCGAAGATTTCGCAATTCCGCTCCAGCAGGTCCACCAGGTCATAGGCAAACTGCCGGATGGCTTTGGTGTCCCGGTCCTTCGGGTCCTGGGAGCGCCAGTAGAGGATTTTCGCAGAAAGCAGGTCGTGCATCGGCAGCATCTGCGCCCCCTCGAGGATATTGACGGCCCACTCGGCCGCCTCGAGGATATCGTCCGTCGAAGCGCTGGTGGTCTTGAAGACCTCCTTGTTCTCCTTGAAGGACTCCTTGATCCGACGGATGGCCTCGTCCGCAAAACCCTCCCGGTTGGGGTTCTCGCGGACCATCGTCTTGAGGTCGCGGTTGCGGTAGAAGCCCAGGCAGGCGGCTACGATGGAAGGATCCCGAACCGTTCCGTCCGGATAGAAGATCCCGTGGATCTCTCCCCACCCCGGATAATTGATCATCAGCTCGAACAGGTACCAGCCGGTGCCGTACTCGTCCGCGATCTGAAGCGCCAGGTCATAGGGATTGGAGCGGCCGATGCAGCCCATCTCGCTGTTTATCATTTGCTTGCCGTATTTCTCCGCGGCAGCCTTGGCGATGTCATAATTCTCCCGGATGATGGCGCGGGTCTCCCGGTAATCATGGAAGGAGATGACGTCCACCAGGTCCGGCGAGGCGCTCTCGATGAACTTCGGGTAGGTCACGCCGACAGTGATGTCATCCTCCGGGGCCACCTCCTTGCAGGTCTGGCAGGCTTTCCGCACGAAGCGGAATATCTCCTCGGCCCGCTCTTCCCGGAGTTCCTCCGGAGCGTGCTTGTAATAGTCATTGCACGTGGGCTCATTCATGATATCCCAGCAGAGCAGCCCGGGCGTACCCTTGAGCGTACCGACAACGGCACGGATATAGCGCTCGGCTGCGGGCCAGTTCTCTTCCTTGATCATCGCGGGATCCAGGCCGTTGCCGTTGAAGAGGATGGGCATCACGCTGTATCCCATACTGTTGCAGATGGCAAGGTAGTTCCTGAGGGTCTTGATGAATCCCTGCGGATCCCGTTCCCAAGACCGCGGACTCATCCAGATCCGGGTGCTGTTCAGCCCGATACGCTGTCCATAGCCCAATTCCTTGCGGACCGTGGCCTCATCGGCCCGCCAGCCCGTGTGGCACACGCCGTGGATACTGCTGTAGTCTTTCTTGGGAGCCGCCTTCGCAGGCTCGGCGGCAAAAGCGCCGGCGCAGACAAACAACGCCAGCAGGAGGATCATCGGTTTTCTCATGGTGATAGGGTTATTGGTATCACGAATATACACATTTCCCCTCACTCCACCAAGCAAAAAAACGGGAGCCAGCCGGAGGTCCGCCATCGTCTTCCCTTCCCCGCCGCATCGTCTTCCCGTCCCCGGCCGCCGGTTCATCATACGCTTCCCCGGACACTGGTCTGACATCGCCCTTCCCCTTCGCATTGTCTTCCCGTCCCCGGCCGCCGTGCCCAGTAATCGATTGACAGTCAACATAAACCGCAAACACACCCCTTCAAAAACAAGGCCTTTGTTTCAGAAAACAAATGATAATGAATTACTTACAAGGCACGGGGAAAAGGCAAAACAAAGCAGGATTCCAGACGAAGATCTCGCGACGCAGGGGTGCTCGAGGGGGACCGCCCCCTCGATGGATAACATACTCCATCCAAACAAAAAGGCTCGGCGACTGCCGAGCCTTTTTGTTTGGTGGAGTATAGGGGGGTCGAACCCCTGACCTCTAGATTGCGAACCTAACGCTCTACCAACTGAGCTAATACCCCATGTGATTTGCGGATGCAAATGTACACAATTTTTTCAAAAATGCCTAACTTGCAGAAAAATCTGTCCGATGAAAAAAAGCACCCGCATCTCCGGCATCCTCTTCGTGGCCCTCGCCCTCGTCGAAGTCATCACACTCTGCCTGGGCATCGAGACCCTCCACCCCTGGCTTAAACCCTTCCTGATCCCCGCTTTGGCTGCAGCCGCCCTGACCGCCCTGCTCCCCGAACACAAAGAGCGTCGGACCCTGTTACTCGCCCTCGGCTTGACCTTCCACACACTCGGCGACATCATGTTGCTTTTCGACAACATCTCCTTCGTCTTTTTCGCCGCCGGCCTCGCCTCCTTCCTCATCGGGCATTTCTTCTACCTCGCCGTCCTGCTGTACCGGCTCGGGGGCCTGCGCAACGGCAAAGAGATCGTCTGCTGGCTGATTCCGCCGCTGCTGAGTTTCCCGGCCATCTCCTTCTTCGACGCATCCGGCGCCCTGCGCGTCGTACTCGTCATATACGCGATCACCCTGCTCTACGTCACGGCCAGCGGCATCCTGTGGCGCCTCCGCGGCCGCCAGCTCGGCTGGCGCATCTTCACCGGCGGCCTCCTCTTCATCGGATCGGATGCCGTCCTCGCCCTCAACGCATTCAACGACATCGACTTCCCCCTGCGCCACGCCGTCGTGATGGGCACTTACCTGCTCGCCGAATGGTTCCTCGTCAGCGGCATGGTCCGCCAGATCCAAGCCGGCCCGGAGCCGGAAATTCCCACCGCCACGGATCCGACCGGACCCGCCGCATAACCGAACCTGCCGAACAACCGATCCTGCCGGACAATCGCACCTGATCAGCCCGCCCCGCCGACAGGTGTCCACAAAAACGCCCTCCTGTGTAAAAAAAACGGACACCTCTCCAGGGAAAGGGCTGTTTATGGCCAAAAACAAGGGGAGGTGTCCACAAAATCGCCTTTCTACGCAAAAATACTGGACACCTGTTACCCGGAGAGGAAAGAAGTCAGCGGACGGAAACGGCCGCGACTTCGATCGCGGGAAAAAGTCAACAGACAGATACAACAGTAGCGTTACAAACTACGCTTCCGGCAGCAAGCGGCCGGTGGAGGAGAGCCCTCCCAAGCTCTCTGAAGGCGGCCGGCTTGCAGGCGCCGCGCATGATTGCCGCGCGGCGTCGGTGACGTAAAATATGAAACTCTAACAATCTGAAAAAACAATTTTTGGATTTGGACTTATTCCGCATTCGAACCATCTTCTTGCCGTTTTTGCCGTGCCCGGCAAGTAACTGATTATCATCGACATCCTGAAACAAAGGCCTCTTTTTGACAGGGGTGTGTTTCCGCATCCATTTCAGTTAGAAAACTTTACCGGGCACGGCGAATGTATCTTCCTGATATAAGTTTACCAAAAAGGTAAAAAGAGAATGGAAGCAAAAAGCTACCGGGCAATGCAGCGAGCCCAAGGAAAGATGCTGCGCGAATATTTCTCCGGAGTTCCTGTGGAGAACCTGTCGAAGCGGTACGGCTACAGTGTTGTGAAGATAAAGAAACTGGCGACGGAGTATAAACAGGGAAAAATTGATATCTTTGACAACCCGCCACAGCAACACCAACCACAGCAATACCCAACCAAATCAAAACCAGCCACAACATCAACCGTCCACAGCAAAACCCGCCACAGCAACACCCAGCCACAACCCCAAACCACCTAAACCATCAATGATTCTGCTGTGCCCGGAGGGCACGGGGCGACGCGCCGAGGTGCGTCTTGACGAATTTGCCGAAGGCGGAGAGGCTCGTGAAGCCGTAGTCTGCGGCAATCTCCTTGACCGAGCGGCCGGAGAGGCGCAGCTGGCGCGAAATGCCTTCGACCGTCGAATTGTGGATCCACGCGAGGGCCGTTTTCCCGCTCGCGGCCTTGACCGCGGCGGAAAGATATTTCGGCGTAATGCAAAGCGTCCGGGCGTAATCCGCCACACTCCCGCGCCGGCCTTCCGCCTCCCCGAGCAACTCCAGGAAGCGCTTGAATATCAGGTCCTTCTGCCGGTAATGCCCGCCCTGCTCCGACTGCCGGTTGCGTTCAATGATCACGCTCACCTCATAAAAAGCCGTCACCATCAGCGACTGCATCACCTCCTTATAATAGAAATCCTGCGGCCCGGCCATCTTCTCCTCGAACAGGTGGAAAATATGACCGCCGATCCGCATCTCCGCATCCGTCATATGATAGAGCGGGTGCTCCCGCGCATACATCATCACCGACCACACGCTCTCCCCCGCCGCCGGGCCCACCGTATTCTGGAACTTCGCATACGACATCCCGAAAATCATCCCCCGGAAATCCGGACTGCTGAACAGATTGTCCAGCTGCGTCTTCGGCGGGCAGATCAACATGTCCCGCGCCCGGACCTCCGTGGTCTCACCCCCGATATCCACACGCAGCCGCCCCGCCACCACGATGATCGACAGGATCATCCCGGCGCGGGCCGTCTCCAGTTCCTGGAAATCCGCCAGGTTGTCGAGGATCACCATATCCCCGTCCGTATAGTGTACCTGAGAGCGTACCATAGGTATCATTTTTCCGCAAAAATAGAAAATTTAACACAAATACTACACAAAATTTCCTAAAAATTTGCATAGACCAAGAAAAATGGTGTACTTTGCCCCCGCAAAAACAAAACGAAATGGAATTTACCTCCGTCAACCGCCTCCTCCAGGAGAGCTTCCGCACCCACTGGGACCGCCCGGCCCTGTCCAACTACCAGGGCGTCACCCTCAAATACGGCGACGTCGCCCGTCGGATCGAGAAGCTGCACATCGCTTTCGAGCAGTGCGGCCTGCAGAAAGGAGACAAAGTCGCGATCTGCTCCCGCAACCAGGCCAACTGGGGCGTCAGCTTCCTCGCAGCCCTCACCTACGGCGCCGTTCCGGTGCCCATCCTCCACGAATTCAAGGCCGGCAACATCCATTACCTGGTCAACCACTCCGAGGCCAAGGTCCTCTTCGTGGACGAGGTCATCTGGGAAGGCCTGCTCATCGACGAGATGCCCGCACTTCAAGTAGTAGTGCAGATCAATACATTCAAGTTCCTCTATGCCATGTCGGACGAACTCTGGCACGTGCGCGAACACCTCAACGAAAGTTTCGGTCACAAATACCCGGATTTCTTCGGGCCCGACGACCTGGACTACTACCAGGACTCCCCCGACGAACTGGCCGTCATCAACTACACTTCCGGCACCTCCGGCTTCTCCAAGGGCGTGATGATCCCCTATCGGGCCTTATGGTCCAACATCGATTTCGCACGCAACTACGCGCTCCCCGAACTGACCTGCGAGAGCACCGTCGTCTCGATGCTCCCCTCCGCCCACATGTACGGAATGATGTTCGAGTTCCTCTTCGAGATGACCATCGGCATGCACGTCCATTTCCTGACCCGCATCCCGAGCCCCAAGATCATCATGCAGGCCTTCGCCGACATCAAGCCGGACATCATCATCTCCGTCCCGCTCATCATCGAAAAGATCTACAAATCCAAACTAAAACCTATCCTCGATAAAAACAAACTCCTCTTCGGCCTGCCGATCATCGACCAGCTGCTGCAGAAAAAGATCTGCAAAGAGCTCGTCAACACCTTCGGCGGCCGTTTCATCGAGGTCATCATCGGCGGAGCCGCCTTCAACCCCGAAGTGGAACGCTTCTTCCGCAAGATCGAGTTCCCCTTCACCGTGGGCTACGGCATGACCGAATGCGCCCCCATCATCGCCTACGCCCGCCACGAGCAGACCAAACTCTTCTCGTGCGGACGCACGGCGCCCCACATGGAGATCCGCATCGACTCCCCCGACCCTGTCCACGTCCCCGGCGAGGTACAGGTGCGCGGCGCCAACGTCTTCCTCGGCTACTTCAAGAACGAGGAAGCGACAGCGCAGGCGCTCACCGAAGACGGCTGGTTCCGCACCGGCGACATGGGCGTGCTCGACGAAGACGGCTTCCTGTTCCTGCGCGGCCGCTCCAAGTGCATGATCCTGGGCCCCTCGGGCCAGAACATCTACCCCGAGGAAATCGAAGGCGTGCTCAACAACCTCAACTACGTGGTGGACTCCCTCGTCATCGAAGACGAAGGCGGCCTGACGGCGCTCGTCTACCCCGACTGGCATCGGGCCGGTCAGGACGGAATGGACCGCGCGCAGCTGGAGGCCCTGCTGAACGCCAGTCTCCCGGTCGTCAACAAAGAGCTCCCCAACTACGCGCGGCTCCGTAAATTCGAATTCCTTCCCGAGGACTTCGAGCGCACGCCGAAGCGCAGCATCAAACGCTACCTCTACCAGCGCAACAAATAGCGCCCCCGCCTAATCGGCGAAAACCATCTCGTCGAAGAGCCAGCCGGCATGGCCGACGTGCTCGATGACGAAGAGCAGGTAGCGGATGTCGAGGGAGATGTTGCGGCAATAGTCCGGATCGAAAACGATGTCGCTCATCGTCCCCTCCCAGACCCGGTCGAAATTGATCCCGACCAGGCGCCCGTCCGCATTGATCACCGGACTGCCGGAGTTGCCTCCGGACGTGTGGTTCGTCGCCAGGAAACAGACCGGCTGGGCCTCGTGCCCGCCCTGCGCATACACATCCCGCAGCACCTGCGGGATGTTGTAGTCATAGATGTCCGGATTGTCTTTCTCGATGATGCCCTTGAGCGTAGAAACGGGCGTATAGTAGATGGCGTCCGCCGGGCTGTAGCCCGCCACATGGCCGTAGGCCACCCGGAGCGTCAGGTTGGCATCGGGATAGAAGGCCTTGTCCGGCTCGAACTCCATCTGCGCGCGCATATAGTCGCGGTAGGCCAGGCGGATCTCCCGCGACACCTCCTCGATCACCGGCTGCAGCTCGGAGCGGTACCACTGATAGAAAGCATTGTACAGCTCCCACGCCGGGTCGGCTTCCACCTGCGGCAGGTCGGCCTCCGTCAGCGCCAGTACGCGCGCCCTGTCGGTAAACAGCGACTTCGCATACAGCTCGTCCCGCCAGGCGGCGAGGCTGCCGTACGCGGCAAGTTTCTCCTTGAAATAGGCCGGCTTGAACGCCGGGTCCATCTGCCGGTCGAAGGCATCCAGCACCGCCACGAAGATCTCTTCGTCGATCGGCTGGTAATAGTCCTTGAAGAAAGCCTCCGCCAACTCACCCACCGGCCGCTTGGCCGCCAGGGCCGTACGGACATTGTTCGCCAGCTGGAGCAGCTCCACCGTGCGGGCCGTCTCCGTATAATACTCATAGGCACGGTAATACGGCTCCCGGCGGGCATAGAGTCCCGACAGGCGGTCCAGCAAGCCCTCGTAGCGCGTTCCCGCCGCCCAGGCGGCGAAACGCCGTTCGTATTCCTGCTTCGCGGCCACGGTCCCGAGCCGGGCGATGCCCTTCGCCTCCCCCTGCCATTTCTTCCAGGCATTGGCCACGCCGGCGTTCTTGGACGCATACTGGATGCGGACCGCCGGGTCCTGCGACATATACTTCTTCTGGATATCGAGGCGCAGCGTGCGCAGGGCGATCTTCTCCGGATCGGAAACCTCGCCCACATAGCGCACCTCGTCCGAGGTCACATACTCCTTGGTGCTGCCGGGGCAGCCATACACAAAGGTGAAATCCCCCTCCTTCACGCCGGCGCGCGAGATCTCGAAGAAGCGCTTCGGCCGGAAGGGCACGTTGTCCTCGGAATAGTCCGCAGGCTCGTTGTCCTTGTCCGCATAGATGCGGAAAATGGAGAAGTCCCCCGTATGGCGGGGCCACATCCAGTTGTCGGTATCGCCGCCGAACTTGCCGATCGAAGACGGCGGGGCGCCCACCAGGCGGACGTCGCGGTAAACCTTATAGACGAAAAGGAAATACTGATTGGCATAGTAGAGCGCCTCCACGCGGGCGCGGATGCCCTTGTCCGGGTTGACGATGCTCTTGACAATCGCATCGGAATTGAGCTTCACCACGGAGTCCCGCTGGGCCTCGCTCATCGTCGGCTCATAGCCTTTCAGTACGGCCGCCGTGACCTCGTCCATGCGCTCCAGGAAGCTGACGGTCAGTCCCTTGTTGGGCAGTTCCTCGCTGCGGCTCATCGCCCAGAATCCATCCTTGAGATAATCGTGCTCCACGCTGCTGTGCTGCTGGATCTGGCTGAAGCCGCAATGGTGGTTGGTGAACAGCAGGCCGTCCCGCGAAACCACCTCGCCGGTACAGCCCGAGCCGAACAGCACCACGGCGTCCTTGAGCGACGCCTGGTTGATGCTGTACACATCCTCGGCCGTCAGCCGGAAACCATGGGCCTGCATGTCGTCGATCCGCTGCGAAATCAGCATCGGCAGCCACATACCCTCCTCCGCGCGCACCGGCTGCACCGCCGCCGCACAGAGAAGCAGAAGCATCAGAAATCTATTCTTCATACGATTGAGTGTTTTCACAAATATACAGAAAATCCGCGAGCGAAAATCTTCCTTGCTGCTCCCTTTTGGGGAAGGTCCGATTTTGGCCCCTGGACCTTCACCGCATAAAATGCCTTCCAGCTACTTCTACCCCCTATTACATGGGGAAGGTCCGAACTCTGAAATCGGACCTTCCCCAAAAGCACCTTTATAAAGCAGGGACAGCGGAAATGACCGGACTAGAAGATCCGTTCCATCCGGGCCCATTTCTCATCGCTGCGGGCCCCGGCGGCACAACCCTGGAACCGGCTCACATAGGCCTCCCATTCCGCCTGCCGCGGAAGGGTCGCCAGCCGGGCCATATCCCGTTCGAAATCAAAGTCATCCACCGTATCCATGATCATGAAGAGCTGCCGCCCGCGGCGGTAGATCTGCATATCCAGGATCCCCACCTCGCGCTGCCCCGCGATGACCTCGGGCCACACGTGCCGGTGGGCTTCCACATACTTCGCCATCATTTCCCCGTCATCGACAAGCGTCAGGGTCTGACAAAATCTCTTCATAACAAGATGTTCAAACGTCCTGCGGTTACTCCTCGCTGTTTTTTTCAAGTTCAGCGAACAATTCCTTGGCTTCCTGTTCCGACCAATCCGGACCTTCGTAGCTTTCTGAGAAATAAATCTTGACACTGGCAATCCGCCCGGCAAGCCGCTTCCTGTGGCGGACTTCACGCCCGCCCAAAAAGATGAAGTCAAACAGCCGGTCACCAAAGAACCAGAACAGCACGAAGATGATCTCTCTCGGAATCGTGGAAAACTGTTCTGTCAATCCCAGAATGACACTGGCGACAATCAGTCCGATGCAATAAAAGAGCAAAATGTTTTTTTGTCTTTTCTCCTCCTTTTCCTCGATGCCGAGGGTATAGGCATAGGCATCCGTAATCGCAGCCTCGATGGACTTCTTCTCTTTCTCCGACAGCCCCTTCCCGATGATCTCCAGGACGACCGGACATTCCACAGGGATGGCTTCTACCGATTCATTGACATAATCGACAAAGCCCGGATTGAGGGTTTCATATCCCTCCGCACTGTACGAATTGATAATATCGTAATAGTTCGTGATGCAGCAGGGAATGGTAGCCACCCCATTCCGGATGTAATCCCTTTTTACGAGAAGATCCAGATGACTCTTTCTCCGCTCGAAGATCTCGGTAAAACTGTTCTTTTTCATACAGGCAGGAATTGGATCAGCCCTCGTACAGCACCCCCAGGACCCGCTGGGCCTTGGCGAGATCCGCCACGTCCAGCACCACGGAGATACTCAGCTCTTCTCCGCCCTGGGCGGAAGCGATCACATTGACGCCCGCGGCCCCCAGCAGCGAGAAGACCTTGCCGGACACACCGGGCACGCTGCGCATCTGGCTGCCGTAGAGCGTCAGGATGGCGACCTCCCGGTTGACCACCATCAGGTCGTCCACCGGAATCAGCGGATTGTCCGCCATGAGCTCGCCAATCGCCGCCGACACCCGTCCGCTGTCGGCAGAGCCGACGGCAAAGGTGATTGCGTATTCCGACGAAGTCTGGGAGATGAAGCGGATGTTCACCCCGGCCTTGGCCAAGGCCGAGAAAATGGCCGAAGAAGCACCGACGTGCCCCATCAGCCCCGTGCCGTACACCGTCACCAGGTCCAGGTCGCTGTCCACCACCAGCCCGGACACCGCCTTCGCCGAGGCGGTCTCCTGCTGCGAGGCGATGCGCGTCCCCGCGAAATCCGGATGCGCGATGCTCTTCACCACGATGGGGATGCCGGCCTTCTTCGCCGGCCACAGGGCGGCCGACGGGAACGGGGCCGACTTCGAGGCGCAGTAGTGCGCCGCCTCGTCGTAGGTCATCGCGGCGATGCCGTTGATGCCCTCCCCTTCCACATAGAACTCGATCGACTCCGCCTGCAGGGCGGAAGCCACCAGCGCGGACATCATGTTCGCGCCGCCCTTGCCGACGCCGATCACGGCGCCGCGCGGGGTGCGCGCATAGCCGCCGGCGATCACCAGGTGCGACTTGCCCTGGCACTTGCGTTCGATCTCGGCGCAGGTCGCCGCCCAGTCGAACACCGTACCGGGCCCGTCCTGGCGGCAGACCACCAGCTCGCGGCCGTCGAGCACTTCGACACCCGCGGCATCGGCCACGGCCTGCGCACAGAGCAGGGCGCTCTGCGCCAGAATATAATCTTCCACGGACGCGACCGGAACCGCATAGCCCACGGCCTTGTGCAGATAGTCCTGGACATATTCCAGGAACTCCTCCTTCTTCTGCCGGTACGCCGGATGGTCCGACACGGCATCCAGATAGGCCTTCACCTCGCCGAGTTCCTCCGCCGCATCCTCCTTTTCCACAATCCGCTTGCGGATCACCGCGCGGAACAGATTCTCCAGCGCCTTCTCCGGGCGCACCACGGCAATCGTGCCGGAAACACACTGACTCACGATCGCATCAAAGCTGGCGAGTCTGAGGACGAAAGATTTTACGAACATAGCGCTAAAAAATAAATGTCAAGGATCCGCCGGGAACGCCCGGAAGACCCTTGACAAATTTACGAAATGCTGCGCGAAAATCAATGCCCGCAGCGGCAAAAAAGCCTACAGCACCCGGACCTTCAGCTTGGCATACGCCCGCTCGACTTTCTCCAGCGCAGCCTCGACGCTCTCGGCGCGGGCCAGCAGGACGCCCATGCGGCGGTGGCCCTTGATGAAGGGTTTGCCGAAAAGGCGGATCTGTACGTCGGGCTCGCTGAGCACCTCTTCCAGGTTCTCGAACTCGACCATGGTCGTATCACCCTCCACCACGATGGCCTTGGAGGCGCTGGGGCCGTAGAAACGCACGGCCGGAACCGGCAGGCCCAGCACCGCGCGGGCATGCAGGGCGAACTCGGAGAGGTCCTGCGAGATCATCGTCACCATGCCGGTGTCGTGCGGACGGGGCGACACCTCACTGAAGAGCACCTGGTCGCCGCAGACGAACATCTCCACGCCGAAGATCCCGTAGCCGCCCAGGGCGTCGGTAATCTTCTTCGCAATATCCTGCGCCTGGGCCAGCGCCTTTTCGCTCATCGGCTGCGCCTGCCAGGACTCGCGGTAGTCGCCGTCCACCTGGTGGTGGCCGATCGGATTGAGGAAGGTGGTCCCGCCGCAGTGGCGCACCGTCAGCAGCGTGATCTCGTAGTCGAATCTCACGAACCCCTCCACGATCACCTCTCCGCCCCCGGCGCGGCCGCCCTCCTGGGCGATCTGCCAGGAAGCATCGGCATCGGCCGGCGTCTTGCAGACGCTCTGCCCGTGACCCGACGAGCTCATGATCGGTTTCACCACGCAGGGGGTCCCCACCGCCGCGATGGCGGCGTCGAACTCCGCACGCGTCGCGGCGAAACGGTAATTGGACGTCGGCAGCCCCAGCGTCTCATGCGCCAGCTGACGGATGCCCTTGCGGTTCATCGTCAGGAACGTGGCGTTGGCCGTCGGGATCACATTGTATCCTTCCTTCTCCAGCTCCACCAGCGTCGGCGTCGCGATGGCCTCCACCTCCGGGATGATCATATCCGGCTTCTCCTGCTCGATGATCTCCCGCAGCCGGGCACCGTCCAGCATGGACAGCACATAACTGCGGTGCGCCACCTGCATGGCCGGCGCATTCTCATAACGGTCCAGGGCGATCACCTCAACCCCATAGCGCTGCAGTTCCAGCGCAACTTCTTTCCCCAGTTCGCCCGAGCCGCACAGCAGGGCCTTCTTGGCCACCTTCGTAAGCGGAGTACCTATCTTTACCATCTTGTTTTATACTGAATATTTACTTTTCACCCAAAGGGACGTCAGCGGCCATAACGACGACCAACTTCCTCCCAATCAATCAGTTGCCAAAGCGCCTTGAGATGATCCGGTCGGCGGTTCTGCCAATCCAGATAATACGCGTGCTCCCACACGTCGAACGTCAGCAGCGGCCGCAACCCGCGCGTGAGGGGATTGCCCGCGCCGCTCTCCTGCGTGATCACCAGTGTACCATCCTCCTGCGCCGACAGCCAGACCCAGCCACTGCCAAACAGCCCTGCGCCCTTGGCGACAAACTCCGCCTGAAACGCCTCGAACGAGCCAAACTGCTCCGCGATCTTCGCAGCCAGCGAGCCTGTCGGGGCATTCTCCGCCTTCGGCGAACGGAACTGCGTGAAATAAAGATTGTGGTTCAGGATCTGCCCTGCGTTGTTGAAAACAGCACCGTCGGAGCGCCGGACAATCTCTTCCAGTGTCAAGCCTTCGTACGGGCTCCCCGGCAGCAGGGCATTGAGATTGTTGACATAGGCCTGATGATGCTTTCCGTGGTGGAACGCCAGCGTCTGTGCGCTGATCACCGGCTGCAACGCCTCCGGAGCGTAAGGTAAATCGATAAGTGAGAACATCTTTGCGCTTTCTTTGATTTACTGCAAAAGTAGGGCTTTTCACGAGGAATTGCAAGGGGCCCGATGGGACCTGGCCCCAATGAGTTTCGCAAAACATCAGGAGCACCCTGATGCCCCAGACACTACCACAAGGCCACCCGGTGCTCCCGATGACGGCCCGAAGCCGCCATCAGGAGCAGGCACCCCGCTCAAACCATGCCCAGAGCCCGGTGTCCGCACCCATCGTTTTGCAGCAAGGCATGGTTTCTATCCACAGAAATGGGATTGATGACTTAGTATGTTCTTTTAGGGGCAAAGTAGTATCACCAGGATACATACTATTCAAACAAATCCACATACGCCTGCATAGCATATAAACGACCCCTCTTGCCACCTGTCACTTCGGTAAGAATACCCCTATCCTCTAAAGCAGAAATAAGATTATATGCTGAAGCCGGAGTAATACTGCACAACTCCGAGACCCTTTTAGCATCAATGACAGGCCTGATATATAGATCCTTTACCACCATCATTGCATTCGCGGAACGAGGCCCCATCTGCTGTATGATAGCATCGTTTTGTTTTTCAAGGTCCAAGATATTATTGAAAGTATTTACCCCCTTCTCTGCTGTCTCAATAATACCCTGAAGAAAAAAACAAAGCCACTGTGTCATATCATTATCAGTACGTACTTTCGTAATCGATGCATAATACGCGTTCCTATGCTTTTCAAGATAATCCGACATATATAATACCGGACGCTTAAGAAGCCCCTTACTCACAAGATAGAGAGTGATCAACAATCGGCCCGTCCTCCCATTCCCATCATTAAAAGGATGGATTGTCTCAAACTGATAGTGAATCATGGCAATCTTGAGCAGGTCTGGGAGTTGCGTCTTAGGATTATGAATAAACATTTCTATATCGGAGATCAACTCCGGAATCATCCCGAACGGAGGCGGGACAAAAACCGCATCGTTTATATTGGAACCGCCAATCCAATTTTGGGAAGTACGGAATTCTCCCGGCTGCTTATTCCTGCCACGGACTCCATTCATCAACTCAGCGTGCACCTCTCGGATCAGACGTCCGGACAGAGGTAATTCTTCCATTCGGGGAATAGCCTGGTTCATTGCTGATATATAATTCTGCACCTCTGCCCAATCATCTCTTTTATCG
>JAILAO010000146.1 GCA_024681565.1 Bacteroidales bacterium | reverse complement strand
GTCTTTCCGAATCCCACATCCCCGCAGATCAGCCGGTCCATCGGACAGTTGTCCTCCATATCCCGCTTGACTGCGGCCGTGGCCGTCTCCTGGTCCGGCGTGTCTTCATACATGAAAGAAGATTCAAGTTCTTCCTGAAGGTAGGTATCGGGGGAGAAAGCATATCCCTTGGAAGCCCGACGCTTGGCGTAGAGCTGGATCAGGTCCTTGGCGATATCCTTGACCTTGGATTTGGCGCTGGTCTTGAGGGTGGTCCAGGTCTTGGATCCCAGCTTGTTGATCCGGGGCGGTTCCCCGTCTTTGGAACGGAAACGGGATATCTTGTGGAGGGCGTGGACGGATACGAATACCACATCCCCGTCCTTGTAGGTGATTTTCACCACTTCGCGCATCCGCCCGAAATCATCCCGCATGCGGACCAGTCCGCCGAAAATACCTACGCCGTGGTCGATATGGACCACGTAATCCCCGATATTGAAGGAATTGAGGTCATTGATCGTGAGTTGTTCGCTCTTTTCCACCGTACGCCGGATACTGACACGGTGGAAACGGTCGAATATCTCGTGGTCGGAATAGCAGCATACCTTATCCTGGGCATCGATGAAGCCGTTGTGGATGTTCTTTCCCGATACGAATTTCGGAATCAGTCCGCCGTTTTGGGACAGGATGGAACGGATGCGTTCCAGCTGCGCTTCTTTTTCTCCATATACATAGACGGAGTAGCCGTTTTCGAGCCGGCTGCGGATATCCTCGGTCAGAAGTTCGAAGTTTTTATTGAACGAGGGTTGCGGAGAGATCTGGAATGAAACAAAGTCTTCGCCCGGATAGGAAAGCGGGGTGTCGATATATATCTTCTGGAATTTCTTCAATCCTGCAAAGAAAGGTTCCGTTGCATACATATCCGAAGAATCCAGCCATATGCGGGTATCTTTCGGGAAAACATCAGCCAGGGACTGTCCGGATCCGGAAGTGTCGCTGACCACGTCGGAAATGATGTCCACCTGCTGTACCTGCTCTTTGGAGAGCTGCGTGTTGCAGTCGAAAGAATGGATGGTTTCTACCTCGTTGCCCCAGAAAGAGAAACGATAGGGAAAGTTGTCTGCAAAAGAGAAGATATCTACAATGGATCCGCGGATGGCATATTGGCCGGGCGAAGATACAAAATCCACTTTTTCGAATCCCTGGAAAGAGAGGATGCGGATGATGTCTTCATGGGATATCTCATCTCCTGTTTTTACTTTCAGCACCGCTTCACGGATGATATCCGTGGCCGGGATTTCCTCTGAAAGGGCCTCCGGATAAGTCACGATGAAAAGATTCTCTCCTCCGTAGGAAAACAGTTTTCCGATGGCGGCCGTCCGCTGGACTCCCAAAGAAGATTTGTAGTTGCTGCGCTCTACGTTCTTTCCGGATTCAGGAAGGAAGAAGACGCGGTCCCCTTCGATCAGGTGGTAGAGATCGGCGGCACAATATTCGGCCGCCTCCTTGTTGGGAAGTACGACGACATGCATCCCCTTGCCGGCCACCTGGCTCAGGACAAACCAGCGGGCAGACAAAAAGAGTCCGCGACAGAATACGTCCTTTCCGGATTGTATCCTGTCCCGAAGCAGTTCCGAAGATTTCGAACTTATCAACATTCCCTACTCAAAACCGGTTGAAAAGTGTGTTGATAAGCGGTGAAAAAGACCTTCGCGGCGGTGGAAAAAAAGCGGCGCCGACTTTTCAACTTGCTTAAAAACAGGATTTCAACAGAGTTCCTAACATTTTGTTCTCTCTATAATAAATTGATAATCATTTAGTTTTGTACTTTATCAACATTTCAACATCACTAAATAAAACATCAAATTATCAAAATAAAAGAACTATATTTGTATTCTGATTGTCATTGACTTGTATGCCAGACTTCGACCCTCATAACACAAACGACGGCAAAGATAAGGATTTAGACGGAATAATCCGGCCTCAAGAACTGGAAGATTTCACGGGCCAGGGAGAAATTGTTTCCCGACTCCGTATCTATATCCAGGCCGCCAAGATGCGCGGAGAGTCGCTGGACCATACGCTTTTCCATGGTCCTCCGGGTCTGGGCAAGACGACGCTTGCGCACATCATCGCCAATGAAATGGGGGTCAATATGAAGATCACGTCGGGTCCTGTCCTGGACCGTCCGGGAGACCTTGCCGGGCTGTTGACTTCCCTGGAAACCGGAGATGTGCTTTTCATCGATGAGATTCACCGTCTTTCTCCCGAAGTAGAGGAGTATCTTTACTCCGCCATGGAGGATTACGTAATCGATATCATGATCGATAAAGGCCCCGGGGCCCGTTCCGTCCGTATTTCCCTGAATCCTTTTACGCTTGTGGGAGCGACGACGCGTGCCGGTTTGCTGACCGCGCCGCTGCGTGCCCGTTTCGGGATTACGGAAGGGCTGGAGTATTATGATACGGAGGACCTGGTGCGGATCGTTTCGCGCAGCGCCGGTATCCTGAAGGTGGAAATAGAACCGGAGGCCTCCCGGGAGATCGCGCTCCGCAGCCGGGGTACGCCGCGAATCGCCAACTCCCTGCTGCGCCGGGTGCGGGATTTCGCCCAGGTAATGGGGGACGGACATATCGACCTGCAGATTGCCCGCTATGCCCTGGACAAGCTCAATATCGACAAGCGCGGTCTGGATGCCATCGACAACAAGATCCTCCGGACGATCATCTCGACGTTCAAGGGCGGACCGGTGGGGGCCAATACGCTGGCTACCGCCATCGGCGAGGATCAGGGGACCTATGAGGAGGTCTACGAGCCTTTCCTGATCAAGGAAGGGTTCATCGTCCGGACACAGCGCGGGCGCGTGGCGACGGAACTGTCGTATTCGCATCTCGGGATCGATGCTTATCAGAACAATGGCAATACCCTTTTTTAGGAAAGTAACAATATACATAAACACCTAACAATGTCAGACAAGTTAAATTCTAAAATTCCTGCAGGACCGCTTGAGAGCAAGTGGACCCGGCGCAAGTCGGAAATCCGTCTCGTCAGTCCTAACAACAAGAGAAAACTTGAGGTTATCGTGGTAGGTACCGGTCTCGGCGGTGCTTCTGCGGCCGCTTCCCTGGGAGAACTCGGCTACAATGTCAAGATTTTCTGCATCAGCGATACTCCGCGCCGGGCGCATTCCATCGCAGCCCAGGGTGGTATCAATGCTGCCAAGAACTACCAGAACGACAACGACTCCGTCTACCGTTTGTTCTACGACACCATCAAGGGTGGTGACTACCGTGCCCGCGAGGCCAATGTTTACCGTCTCGCCGAAGTGAGTGCCGCAATCATCGACCAGTGCGTCGCCCAGGGCATTCCTTTCGCCCGCGAGTATGGCGGATACCTGGCCAACCGTTCTTTCGGCGGCGTGCAGGTGAGCCGTACGTTCTACGCCCGCGGTCAAACCGGACAGCAGCTGCTCCTCGGTGCTTATGCTTCCCTGAACAAGGAGATTGCCAACGGTACCGTGAAGTCTTATCCGCGTCACGAGATGTTGGATCTTGTCATCGTGAACGGCCAGGCTAAGGGTATCATCGCCCGCAATCTTGTGACCGGCAAACTGGAGCGCTTCGGTGCCCATGCGGTCGTGATTGCTACCGGCGGTTATGGAAATACGTATTTCCTGTCCACCAACGCCATGAACAGCAACGGTTCCGCTGCGATGCAGTGCTATCGCAAGGGTGCTTATTTCGCCAATCCCTGCTTTGCGCAGATCCATCCGACCTGTATCCCGGTCCACGGCGACCAGCAGTGCAAACTGACCCTGATGAGTGAGTCCCTGCGTAATGACGGCCGTATCTGGGTACCGAAGAAAAAGGAAGATGTGGAGAAACTCCGCAAGCATACGATCAAGGCTTCCCAGATCCCCGAGGAAGACCGTGATTACTATCTCGAGCGCCGTTACCCGGCTTTCGGTAACCTGGTTCCCCGTGACGTCGCCTCCCGCGCCGCCAAGGAGCGCTGCGATGCCGGATTCGGTGTGAACGAGACGGGCAAGGCCGTTTATCTTGATTTCTCGGATGCCATCAAGCGCCTGGGTCACCAGCGGGTCGCCGAGCGTTACGGCAACCTGTTCGAGATGTACGAAAAGATCACGGCCAGTTCCCCTTGGGAGGAGCCGATGATGATCTATCCGGCCATCCATTATACGATGGGCGGTATCTGGGTGGATTACGATCTCCAGACCACCGTTCCCGGTCTGTACGCCATCGGCGAAGCCAACTTCTCCGACCACGGCGGCAACCGCCTCGGTGCATCCGCCCTGATGCAGGGTCTTGCTGACGGCTATTTCATCCTGCCTGTCACGATCGGCGATTATCTTTCCTATAAGTTTGCGGAGCCGAAGACCGATGTCAATACTCCTGAGTTTGAAGAGGCTGAAAAGGCCGTCCAGGCCCGTATCGACCGTCTCTTTAATATCAAGGGTAAGGAGACGGTGGATTCTATCCACAAGCGTCTCGGCAATATCATGTGGGACAACGTAGGTATGGCCCGTGACGAGGCCGGTCTGAAGAAAGCGATTCAGGAAATCAAGGATCTCAAGAAAGAATTCTATGAGCAGGTGAATGTCCCGGGTTCCCAGTTTGAGTTCAACCAGGAGCTGGAGAAAGCGCTTCGTCTGGAAGATTTCTTTGATATAGGTGAACTGATGGCGCGCGACGCGCTGAACCGCACCGAGTCCTGCGGCGGCCACTTCCGTGTGGAGAGCCAGACCGAGGAAGGCGAGGCCAAGCGTGACGATGCCAACTTCATGTATGTAGCGGCTTGGGAGTACAAGGGAGAAGACAAGGAACCGGAACTCCACAAAGAAGCGCTCAAGTATGAGTTTATCGAGGTGAAAACGAGAAATTACAAAGACTAAGCGAGATGGAATTCAATCTGAAAATATGGCGTCAGAAAAACGCCAAGGCCAAAGGCCATTTCGAGACCTATCATATTGCCGGGATCGAGGAGGACGCCTCCTTCCTGGAAATGCTCGATATTCTCAATGAGCAGCTGATCCGCGAGGGTTGCGATCCCGTGGCGGTGGAGCGTGGCTGCCAGAGCAGCGGTCCCGTTTCTTTCGACCATGACTGCCGCGAGGGTATCTGCGGTGCCTGCGGTCTGTATATCGACGGCCGTGCACACGGTCCGGATGATCATGTGACGACCTGCCAGCTGTTTATGCGTCATTTCAAGGACGGTGCCACCATTACGGTAGAACCTTGGCGCAGCAACGGTTTCCCTATCATCAAGGATTTGGTGGTGGACCGTTCCGCTTTTGACAAGATTCTCCAGGCCGGCGGTTTCATTTCCGTCCGTACCGGTGCAGCCCAGGATGCCAACAATATTCTCATTCCGCACGACCGTGCCGAGGAGAGTATGGATGCTGCCGCCTGCGTCGGTTGCGGCGCCTGTGTGGCTACTTGTAAGAACGGTTCTGCGATGCTGTTCGTCGCGGCCCGCGTGAGTTCTCTCGCCCTGCTGCCGCAGGGACGTCCGGAGGCCCACCGCCGTGCCAAGGCTATGGTCGCCAAGATGGACGAACTGGGCTTCGGCAACTGTACGAACACGCGTGCCTGTGAAATGGAATGCCCGAAGGGTATCAATGTTTCCCACATCGCCCGTCTGAACCGCGAGTTCCTGAAGGCCAAGTTCTCGGACTAAAAGATCCGTTTATCATCATAAAAAGAGCTGCATCGATGTGCAGCTCTTTTTATTTTACCAGAGAAAGTTGTTGAAGGGGTAGCGTCCTGCGTGGATTTCTGCGACCATCTTGTAGATATCGTCTCTGAGTTTGTCGATATTCTCTTTGTTGATGGCCGAGATGAAGATACAGGGGATTTTCCTCCCGTTCAACCACTTGTATTTGACTTCCTCGAGGGTATAGTTTTTCTCTGTCTTGGGTTCCAGGGAAAACTCGTCGTAGGGTTCGTAGGTATAGGCATCCGTCTTGTTGAAAACGACATAGACGGGTTTGTCCGCTGCAGAAATATCCTTGAGCGTCTTGTCCACGACTTCCATCTGTTCTTCGTAATCCGGGTGGGAGATATCCACGACATGGACCAGGATATCCGCTTCGCGTACCTCATCCAAAGTACTCTTGAACGCCTCTATCAACTGGGTAGGGAGTTTGCGGATAAACCCTACCGTATCGCTGAGCAGGAACGGTACGTTGCCGATGACTACCTTTCTGACCGTGGTGTCGAGCGTGGCGAACAGTTTGTTCTCTGCGAAGACATCCGATTTGGACAGCAGGTTCATCAGGGTGGACTTGCCTACATTGGTATAACCGACCAGCGAGAGGCGGACCAGCTGTCCCCGGTTGCTGCGCTGGGTGGCCATCTGTTTGTCCACTTTTTTGAGTTGTTCCTTGAGTTTGGAGATCCTTTCGCGTACAATGCGGCGGTCCACTTCAATCTGGGTTTCACCCATGCCGCCTCGGGTTCCCATACCGCCCCGTTGCCGTTCCAGATGGGTCCACATACCGGCCAGGCGGGGGAGCATGTAGTTATATCGGGCCAGTTCTACCTGTGTTTTGGCGTAGGCTGTCTGGGCCCGTTGGGAGAAGATTTCCAGGATCAGGCTGGTTCGGTCGATTACGGCGGAAGTTTTGATGACCTTTTCTATATTGCGTTGCTGCATTCCTGTCAGTTCATCATCGAAAATGACATAGTCGATGCAGTTATCCTCGCAATATTGTGCGATTTCTTCGAGTTTTCCGCTTCTGATATAGGTTGCTTTGTCAGGCCGGTCTACGCGCTGGACAAATTTCTGGTCGCCCACGGCACCGGCCGTCTCGGCCAGAAATTGAAGTTCTTCGAGATATTCGTAGATTTTACGTTCGTCATCATTCTGTTTGATGATTCCGACGAATACGGCTTTTTCCTCTCTTTTGTTATCCATTTCAGTCAAAAAAAGGCCATCCGCGTACGGACGGCCTCTTATTTTGGTATCTACGGATTAGCGTAACTGGAAAATCACAGGGAACTGATAGGTCACCTTGACGGCGCGGTCACGCTGCTTGCCCGGAGTCCATTTCGGGGAGCTCTGGATGACGCGGACAGCTTCCTTGTCGAGGGAAGGATCCACACCACGGAGGACCTTGACGTCAGAGACGGTACCGTTCGGGTTGACGGTGAACTGCACCATCACACGGCCGGAAACACCGTTTTCCTTGGCGATTTCAGGATAGTCAAGATGCTGGGACACCCACTTGGAGAAGGTATTGGCATCACCACCCTGGAACTTCGGTTTCTCTTCAACGAGGGCGAACGGAATGGCCTCTTCTTCGACGACTTCTTCTTCCACTTCCTCTACGTAGTCCATGATCTCAACACCCAGGTTGGAGTCATCCTCGAGGTTGAGGATGTTGTCATCGACCTTGATGTTATCATCGACGATGTCGATCTGATCGGAAAGGATGGGGATCTTCGGAGTCTCGGGGGGCGGCGGAGGGGTCTCCTGGGTAATAGGGATAATCTCTTCCTCGATGAGTTCTGTGGGCTGATCCTCGAACACGCTCGTGGTCTTCTCTCTGGACTTGTACTCGAAAGCACCGATGGTTACCAGGAGAGACAAGACTAAACCGATCTCGATGAACAACAGTTTCTTGTTGTTGAGATCTGCGCTGGGTGATTTCTTGACTTCCATATTTGTGGTTATTAATAATCCGTTCGAGTTTCAAAGATAGAAATATTTATTTTCAAATCCAATTTTTTAATTTAATAGATGTAAATTTGCAAAAATTTTCGGCTATGATATGCTATTTCCAGGAAGATATACGCTTTGAGTTAAAGCAGAAGATGCAGAACAACCGCTGGTTGAAAATGGTGGCTGGGAGCGAGATGCGCCGCATCGGCGCCATCAACATCATCTTCTGTTCAGACAATTATATCCTGGATGTCAATATGAAATATCTGCAACATGACTATTTCACGGACATCATTACCTTCGACTATTGCGAGAAGGATATCCTGTCCGGCGACCTGTTCATCAGCATTGATTCCGTCCGGGAAAATGCCGCCTTCTACGGGACGCAGTTTACCGATGAACTCAACCGGGTGATGGTGCACGGCTTACTTCACCTGATCGGATACGACGACCATACCGAAGAGGACATTGCTTTGATGCGTCAGAAAGAGAATTACTACCTTCAGTTGAAAGCCGCACTGTGATGGACAGGTTCTATGATATCATTGTCGTCGGGGGAGGACATGCCGGTTGCGAAGCCGCCATGGCTGCCGCCACGCTGGGGTCGTCCGTGCTGCTCATTTCGATGGACATGGTGTGTTTTGCCAAGATGTCTTGTAACCCGGCGATCGGCGGAATTGCCAAGGGACAGATTGTCCGGGAGATCGACGCGCTCGGCGGATGGACCGGAGTCGTTACGGACCGTTGCACGCTCCAGTTCCGGATGCTCAACCGTTCCAAGGGTCCGGCCATGTGGAGTCCGCGGGCACAGTGCGATAAAATCCAGTTTTCTCTCGAATGGAGAAAAATCCTTGAAAGTAACTGTAAATTAGATATTTACGCGGATTCTGCGACTTCTTTCCTCTTTGAGAATTCAAAAATCTGCGGTGTTCGTACAAATACCGGGGCTATTTTCAAGTCTCGCGCGGTTATTTTGACTGCCGGAACCTTCCTGGGTGGCAGACTTTTCATCGGCCGGACCCAGATGGAAGGCGGGCGGATCGGAGAGCCGGCTTCCTATGGGCTGACGGAACAGTTGAAAGAAAGGGGACTTGTTACGGACCGGATGAAGACAGGGACGCCGCCGCGGATTGATATTTCTTCCGTCGATGTCAGTCGTCTTCCGCTCCAATGGGGCGATCCCGATCCGGCCCGTTTCTCCTTTGGTCCGGAACCTTCCAGCGTGCAGGAGGGGAGAGAACAGCAGCCGTGCTATATTCTCCATACCAACGAACGGGTTCATGAAATCCTTCGGACCGGGTTCGGAGATTCCCCGCTGTTCACCGGTATGATCCACGGCCGGGGACCCCGCTACTGCCCGAGCATCGAAGATAAACTCCGTGTATTTCCGGAGAACAATGCGCACCAGCTGTTTCTCGAACCGGAGGGCCGTTGGACGAATGAATTCTATTTGCAGGGCTTTTCTTCTTCTCTTCCGCTTCAGGTCCAGCTGGATGCCATGCACGCCATCGAAGGACTGGAGCATGCCAAGATTTTCCGCCCGGCGTATGCCGTAGAATATGATTATTTCGATCCGACCCAACTTCAAGCGACCCTGGAGTCGAAAGTAATCGACAATCTGTATTTGGCCGGTCAGGTCAACGGAACGACCGGTTATGAAGAGGCGGCGGCGCAGGGGATTGTCGCCGGAATCAATGCGCACCGGAAACTGGCCGGATGCTCTCCGTTCATTCTCCGGCGGGACCAGTCTTATATCGGTGTCCTGATTGACGACCTGGTTACGAAAGGCGTCGACGAGCCGTACCGGATGTTCACTTCCCGCGCGGAATATCGCATCCTGCTCCGCCAGGACAATGCCGACCAGCGCCTGACTCCGCTGGGATATGAACTGGGACTGGTGAGCGAGGAACGTTATGCCGCCGTTGTGGAAAAGTACCGTCAGGTGGAGGAGTTGCTGCGATTCTGTGAGAAAAAGAACTTGACCAAAGAGCAGGCGAATCCTTATCTGGAGTCTGTCGGATCCAGCCCGATCACCGAATCCAAGCGCATTGCCGATCTGGCTACACGTCCGGAGGTAAGACTAAGCGACCTCTTGAAAATCGTTCCACGTGGAACTTATCAACAGGAGGTTGTTGAAAACGTGGAAATCTCCATTCGCTACAAAGGGTATATCGACCGGGAAATTGCCATGGCAGGAAAGCTGCAGCGCCTGGAAGATTTGCGGATTCCGGAGGATTTTGATTTTGAGAAGGTGTCCGGATTGACCATCGAGTGCCGGCAGAAACTCAAAAAATATCATCCGCTGACAATTGCCCAGGCTTCTCGCATTTCCGGGGTCTCGCCAGCGGATATATCCGTTTTGTTGGTATATTTCGGCCGTTAGTCCTACAGTCTCTTCAGTGCAGCTTTGATAATCTCCTCGACCGTTGCGTCCGGGGATTGTTTCAGGATGGCCTGGACCGCTTTGTTGATATTGGGTTTGGAGAACCCGAGCATCTGAAGGGCCGTGCTGGCTTCTTCCGCAGCGGCTCCTGCGTTGCTTTTGAAGAGCAGGTCCGCGCCGGCGGCATCTCCTTTGACGATTTTGTCTTTGAGTTCGAGAACCATGCGCTGGGCGGTCTTCAAACCGATGCCTTTGATGGATTTGAGCCGGTTGACGTCTTCGCTCAGGATGGCGTTGCGGAGTTCTTCTGCCGAGAGGGAAGAGAGGACCATGCGGGCGGACGCGGCCCCCATCCCGGAGACGCTGGTGATCTGGCGGAACAGGTCCCGTTCCGCCGTCGTGGCAAAGCCGTAGTCGGCTTCCGATCCGTCGCGCGGATTGACCTGCCGCTGCAGGTACAGGACGGCTTCGGTCTTTCCGTTGAGTGCATCATAGGTCTGCAGGGAAATCTCCATGCCGTATCCGATCCCATGATTGTCGATCACTGCCATGGTCGGGGTCAGTGTCGCCAGCTTTCCTGAAATGTAGTCTATCATATCACAAAAATAATGTTAAATTTGCATTTCTCTATGATGCAGCTTGAAAAAATACGGCAGGAATTTCCCGCGCTCGGAGAGCAGGTTTATGGCAAACCGCTGGTCTATCTGGACAATGCGGCGACGTCCCAGCGTCCGCTTTCCGTGATCCGGAAATGGACGGAACTCTCTACGAAATGCAATGCCAATCTGCACCGGGCGGTCCATCGTCTTGCCGAACTTGCGACGGCGGAATACGAATCGACCCGAGACTGTGTCCGTGAATATCTGAATGCGGAATACCGGGAGGAGATTGTTTTCACCTCCGGCGCGACGGCGTCGGTCAATCTTGTTGCGTTCAGTTTCGGAGAAGCTTTCGTGCATGCCGGGGACGAGATCATCGTCACCGAGGCAGAGCACCACTCGGATATAGTCCCGTGGCAGATGCTTTGCGAACGCAAGGGCGCGGTCCTGAAAGTCCTTCCGGTCGATGACCGGGGTCAGTTGCGCCTGGACCTGCTGCCCGGTCTGCTGACGGACCGGACGCGCCTGCTGTGCGTCGCCCATATTTCCAATGTCCTCGGTCTGGTCAATCCCGTCCGGGAAATCGTCCGGACCTGTCACGCCGCCGGTTGCCGGGTCCTGGTGGACGGAGCCCAGGGCATTGTCCACGAGCGTGTGGATGTCCGGGAACTGGACTGTGATTTCTATGTTTTTTCAGGGCACAAGGTGTATGCCGCTCCGGGGACCGGCGTGCTGTACGGACGGCGGGAACTGCTGGAGCAGATGCCCCCGTATATGGGGGGCGGAGAGATGATCGGCACGGTCCGTTGGACGGGCACGACCTATGCGCCGCTCCCGCAGAAATTCGAAGCCGGAACCCAGAATCTGTCCGGGACGCCGACTTTGCGGCCGGCGCTCGAAATGGCTGCTACCATGCGAGACAGTGGGATACAAGCCGAGCAAGAAAAGATTAAATCCTTTATAATCAATAAATTAGAAGAAAACAAGAAGGTCCGCCTTTTCGGCGTTTCCCAAGACTTGAGTCAGAAGGTTCCCCTATTTTCGTTCTCCGTGGAACATTGTCATCACGAAGACCTGGCCCTGATTCTGGACAAGATGGGGATTGCCTCCCGCTCCGGGCAGATGTGTGCGGAACCGTTGATGGACCGCTTCGGCGTGACCGGCATGCTGCGGGTTTCGTTTGCTCCGTACAATACGCTGGAAGAGGCGGAATATCTGATCAAATCGCTCGAAAGGGCAATCAAAATGCTGGAAGGATGAAAACACTGCAAGAAGCCCAGTCAGAGGTCGTCGAGGAGTTCTCGATGTATGACGAATGGCTGGACAAATATGAATATCTGATCGATCTGGGGCACAATCTGGAGCCGTTTCCGGAGGAATTGAAAACAGAGGACCGTCTGATCAAGGGTTGCCAATCCCGTGTCTGGCTGGACGCATCCGTAGAAAACGGGCGTATCCATTTCCGCGCAGACAGCGATGCCATCATCACGAAGGGGATCATCTCCTTGCTGATCGGTGTGTATTCGGGCCGGACGGCCCGGGAAATCGCTGCGGACGATTTCTCCTTTGTAGAGCAGCTCGGCCTGCGCGAAAATCTGTCTCCGACCCGCGCCAACGGCCTGGCCTCGATGATCGCTACCATCCGGGAAACCGCCCGGCAACATTGTTGAAAGAAGATGGATTCCAAAGAAGTTTTGACACCCCAGGACGTCAAGGAACTGGCTCCGCTCTATGAGGATGTCGTCCTTGCCCTCAAACAGGTCTATGATCCCGAGATTCCCGTGAATATCTATGACCTGGGCCTGGTGTATGAGCTCCATATCAACAAGGAGCATGAAGTGTATATCAAGATGACGTTTACGGCGCCGAACTGTCCGATGGCGGACGAGGTGCTCGCGGACGTGCAGCACAGCGTGGAGGATACGCCCGGCGTGAAGCGCTGCGAGATTGAATTGGTGTTCGATCCGGTATGGGACCAGAGCATGCTCTCGGACGAGGCTCGGGTGGCTTTGGGCTGGGATCCGGAATTCTAGGATGAAGCCGGTTCCGGTATATTTCTCCCTGGGCACCAATCTGGGTGACCGGCGTGCGCAGATCGAAGAGGCCCTGCGTCGTCTCGATGCGCTGATCGGCCGGCCCTATGAAGCCCTTTCTTCCCTGGTCGAGACGCCGGCCTGGGGGTTCGACGGTCCGGATTTCCTGAACTGTGTGGTGCGTTACCGGACGGCACGCCGCCCGCAGACGCTCCTGCGTATCTGCAAACGGATCGAACGGGAGATGGGACGGCGGGATGCGCCGGAATATGACGCGGAAGGCCGCAGGATCTATCACGACCGTCCCATCGACATCGACATCCTGCTCTACGG
>JAILAO010000096.1 GCA_024681565.1 Bacteroidales bacterium | reverse complement strand
TCGTTGTTGATGTTGTACAGGCCGAGCTGGTGCGCCAGCGGCATGTAGAGCATCAGGGTTTCCAGCAGTTTCTGGTCACGGGAGGTCTTGGGAAAGATCTGCAGCTGGCGCATCACTTCCAGGCGGTCTGCGATCTTGATCACGGTCACGCGCGGATCGGTGGAATACTGGACGATGAGCCGTTTGTAGTTCTCCGCTTCCAGGCGGGTATCTTTGGGTTTGATGGTCGAGATCTTGTTCAGGCCGTCCACGAGGGTAAGGACATCCCGGGGAAATGCGCTGAGGTCGACGTCGGGGTGCAGCCGGGCGGCTTCGTGGAGATAAACGGCGGCCACGCAGGCCTCCGGAAGGCCGATTTCGTCCGCAACGATGCGGGCGACATTGTCAGGATGCCCGATGAAGGGGGTTCCGTCGTGGCGCACATCGTCTTTTAACGTCTCTACAGCCAGGGCGCGGGCCTTTTCGATAAGATGTTCCATAATTTTGGGCCTATCCGTAACAAATATAAGCATTTTTCCGTAACGGAGTGAGTTTGCTTTTTTATTACTTCTTCCTGTTTGCCGATATTTGCCGGAAACACCCTTTTATGATTTTTTGCTATATCCGTGTCAGCACAGACCGTCAGACGGTCGAGAACCAGCGTTATGAGATCGAACAGTTCTGCCTCCGGGAGGGACTCTCCGCCGACAGGTGGATCGAGGAAACCATCTCCGGGACCCGGGACTACGGCAAGCGCAAGTTGGGAAAATACCTCAAGAAAGTCCGCCGCGGCGATCTCATCATCTGCTCCGAACTATCCCGTCTGGGGAGGAACCTGTTCATGGTCATGGAGATCCTGAGCATCTGCATGGAACGCGGCTGCCGTGTGTGGACGGTCAAGGAGGGATACCGGCTCGGGGATGACATCCAGTCCAAAGTGCTGGCCTTCGCTTTCGGCCTTTCTGCCGAAATCGAGCGGAACCTGATCAGCCAGCGGACCCGGGAGGCGCTGGCACGCCGCAGGGCGGAAGGAATCCGGCTGGGAAGGCCGCAGGGGGCCCGCAACAACCGTTACCGGCTCGACGCGAAAAGCGAACAGATCAAGAAAATGCTGGGGGCGGGAAAAAGCAAGGCGGAGACCGCCCGGAAACTGGGCGTTACGACAAAAACCTTAAACAACTGGATTGCCCGTAACGAATTAATTTATGGGACATTAAAACATTGCGAAGATAGAAAAAAATTCGTTTCCGAAAACAATTTCAGTCAAATTATTTACGCTCCCCGTCCGACTCTGGTCCGGCGGGTTTTTTTAATGTCCGTTTTAACTCCTTGAATCCCGAAAGGGTTTCCGGAGGGCGGACCTGGAAAATGTTTTTTGATGATTTTTGACTTGAAGTCCGTCCTCATCTGTCTGCTGCCGCTCTCTTTCGGGATGGCGGTGGCAAACGCACGGCCTGTGCGTTGCGATACCCTGGAGATGAAGATCTATTTCCGGCAGGGGGAGTCCCGGGTGGATCCGGCCTTCCGGGAGAATGCCCTGCGGCTGGCCGCCTTCCAGGCGGAGCTGGAGACGCTGCTCTCCGACAGCACGGCCGTCGTCCGCTATATCAGCGTCCGTTCCGCCGCTTCTCCGGAGGGCCGGACGGACAGGAACCGGAAACTCTCGGAAGCCCGTGCCCGGAGCATCGAAGGGTTTCTGCGCCGGACACTTCCGGTGGATCCGCTCCTGTTCCGGTACCAGGCCGTCGGCGAGGACTGGGATGGGCTGGCGGCGGCTGTCCGTGCGCTTGACCTTCCCTGGCGGGACGAAGCCCTGGACATCATAGAAAATACCCCGGCGTGGATCACCCGCGGAGGCCGGGTGGTGGACGGGCGCAAGCGTCAGCTGATGCAGTTGCAGTCCGGGAAAGTCTGGCGCTGGCTGGAGCGGGAAGTTTTCCCGGAACTGCGTGCCGCCGGCGGCTCTGTGCGCTGTGTCGTCTTCCATACCGTCCGGGAGATCCCTGCGTCGCCGGACACCGTCTACGTGGGTCGGGCCGTGCCCGCCGGAAGCAGCCTCGGTCGTCCCCGGCCTGCTCCGGAACCGCTGCGGAACGCTGCCCGGCCGGAGTCCGGCCTTTCCGGAAGAAAGATGCTTTTTGCCCTGCGGACCAATGTGCTGGCCGTGCCCCTGGCCAATCTCGGCCTGGAGATTCCCCTCGGCGGACGCTGGAGTCTCGGCGCCGATTATTTTTATCCCTGGCTCTGGCGAACCGGCCACCGCGGAGGCCTGGACCATTCGGGCTCCTGCAGCGAGTTGCTTGCCTTCGACCTTGAAGTACGCTACTGGTTCCCGTCCAGGCGGGAGAAGCCCCGGCAGCGTCTGCTCGGGCACTCCCTGGGACTCTATGCCGCCGCCGGTTACTATGATTTCGAGCGAGACTGGACCGGACACCAGGGAGAGTTTGTCAATGTCGGTGCGGATTACCTCTATGCCGTGCCGGTCTTCCAGGACAGGATGCACCTGGAGTTCGGGCTGGGCTTCGGATACATCTATTCCCCGTCACAGCCCTATGATACCTTTGAACGGGGCGGCATGGCTTTCCGCCGCAAGGGGGTGACGCACTACACCCGCTGGTTCGGCCCCACCCGCGCACAGATATCGCTGACCGTTCCCATATACGCAGCAAAAAGAGGAGGTGCCCGATGAAGAAATGCCTGTCTGATTTCTGCCTGCCCCGGATGATTCTGCCGGTTTGGGCCCTCCTTTCTCTTCTTTCCGGCTGCCGTCGCATTCCGTTGCATGACCCTGCTGCCGGAGTCTATCTTCAATTGGATTTCCGGCTTGCCGCCGATGTTCCGGCGCATCCCGGCATCGGGCTCGAAACCCATCCGGAGTACCGGGACAAACTCATCGGCAAGAAACCGGAAACGGTCCGCGTCTGCTTCTACGACGCCGGATCGCACGAACTGGTCGCCGAGGACTTCCTCCCGTCCGGAGGAGGGTTCATCGACCTTCCCGCCGGCGTATACGATATGATCCTCTATTCGCTGGGTACGGAGAGTACCCGGGTCGCCGGGACGGAGACCCGGGGCGGCGCGTATGCCTATACTTCCCGGACCGGAACCCGGGTGAAGGCGGGCGGGACCAAAGCCGCGGAGGCCGTCTGCGAATACCCGGTCATCCACGAACCGGACCATCTCTTCGTAGCCCGCCGGCAGGTGGTGGTGCCGGTCCACGCAGCCGGAGAAGACCGGACCGTCGTGATCGAGACCGAGGCGGAGTCGGTCGTGCAGACCTATTCCCTCGAAGTGCTCAATGTCGTAGGCGCCGGCCGGATCCGGGAGGCGGAGGTGTTCGTCACCGGGCAGATCCCGTCCTGTTACCTCTGGGACCTGCATTGCCCTTATGCTCCCGCCGCAATCTGCTTCCCGTCCGTCATCGACGGGGAGAAGGGACGGCTCTTTACCGTGTTCAATACATTCGGCAAATATCCGCAGACGGCTGCGAATGTATATCTCAACGTGCTGGTCACCTCCGGAAACGGCAGCAGATACCAGTGGGTTTTCGACGTGACGGACCAGTTCGACAATCCCGACAACACCGCCCATGAGATCATTATCGACGAAGCGATGGTGGTCCCGGAAGACGGCGGGGGCGGCGGATTCACTCCGGCCGTGGGCGACTGGGAAGCGGAGATCATCGAAGTGCCACTCACCTGATATGTCCGACAGGAAACATATTAAACATTCAACAAACTTTATTAACCCATTAATTATCATCACAATGAGAAAAACAATGATTCTCACAGGCGCCGCCCTCCTGGCCCTGGCCGCCTGCAACAAGTCCGGGACCGTGATCGAAGAGATGCCGGACGAGCTCCGTTTCAAAGTTGTTTCCGGAGCGATGACCAAAGGTGCCGAACTGACCGGCATCTCGATGCCCAAGACGTATGGCATTTATGCGGCGGCCACGCAGAAGAATGCTTCCGGCATCATGGAAAACCCGTCTTTTTTCTCCGGTACGGAGCAGCTGTTCGCCACGACTGCAGACGACCCGGCGGGTGTCAACACGTCCGCCGCTGCAGCTGACACCCGCCAGTGGCATGCTTCTCCCGCCTCCATCTACTGGCCGATCGGCGGGGTGAAGATGGATTTCCTGGCCTACGCCCTGCCCCGGGAGGATCACAATGCCATCGCCGCCAACGCAGCGGCCGCCCCCGATTGGACGGCCTTCTGGAACGCTGCCAAGACCGATGCCGCCTCCGCCTTATCCTTCAACGGAGTCGATACGTATGCCAACCAGGTCGATGTCCTCTATGCCGTCGCCAACGGCCAGACCAGTGCAGCCAGCGGCGGTCCTTCCCATGCTACGCCGATGAGCTTCAACCATGCACAGGCCCTTCTCATCTTCAACGTCAAGGTGAATGATGCGTCCGTTTCCGGGAAGATTACGCTCCGGGAGATCGCTTTCTATACCGAAGCCCGCGTCAAGGCCCTGCGGGATTACCAGGTGGCGAAAGCCGCCGATCCCTCCGCCGCGGCTCCGGCCGCCCTCGCGGATGCCGACGTGACCCTGGAGACGGTCGGGACCTTTACGGTCGACAACAGCCGCAACGGGCTCAGTGCCGCCTGGAGCGGTCTTTCTGCCAAAGCCGCCAATGCCGTCCTGAAGAACTACGTACTCCAGGATACGGATTCCGACGGCATTGACGATGCGGTCGCCACCGGCGCCAAGGTGTCCCCATCGAACGTGGCAGCCGTCGTTACGGCGGATCTCAAGGCTGCATACGGCCTTCCCGTCACATACAATGCCGCTTATGCCCAGTTGGGCGAGACACTCCTGATCCCCGAGCAGGCGAAGGAGAATTTCACGCTCACCTATGAGATCGGGGGCAATACCTATTACTACACCTTCAACGAACTCCGCGGCGTCTGGGAGAAGGGCAAGAAGTATATCTACAACCTGGACCTGGCCCTCAACGAGATCGTCATTACCGAAACGGTCGCCGATTTCGTCGAAAGTGGCAGCACCGTAAACTTGAACTGAAAACTGTCAATGCTTTATCCCGGCGGGCCTGACCGCCTGCCGGGGTACCCCTGATATGAAAAAGTGTTTTAAATCTACGGCAGTGCTTTCCCTGCTGTTGCTGGTACAGGCCTGCGGCGGGGAGGGAGCGGACGGGTTCCGGCAGGAACTGGTCCTGCAACCGGTCGCCCGGGCTGCGGAAACCCGGGCGGATCCGGAGTTGGCCGGGAATTCCCTGGGGACCGGGAACGGCTATGTCATCTACGCCTCCGCTTCCGGGTCGCAGCAGCCGCGCCTGTTCACCGGACAGCT
>JAILAO010000083.1 GCA_024681565.1 Bacteroidales bacterium | reverse complement strand
TACCTGACCTACGTGCCCGGGATTTTCCCCGACTGGGAGCATCCCAGGCACATCGTCCACCTGACCTCGGACGACCTGGTCCACTGGCATTTCAGCAAGGTCCTCGACCTGATGTCCGAAAAGGTGATCGACGCCGGCGTGGCCCGTCTGCCGGACGGGACCTGGCGGATGTGGTACAACCAGGAACCGGGCGGCAAACTGATCGCCTCCGCCGACAGCAAGGACCTCTACCGGTGGGAAGACCATGGTCTCGTGCCCGGCATCGGCAACTGCGAGGGTCCCAAGCCCTTCCGGTGGAAAGGGTCCTGGTGGCTGATCTGCGACGAGTGGAAGGGATTCGCGGTGTACCGCAGCGACGATGCGGCGCACTGGACCCGCCAGCCGGGCAACCTGCTCCAGGAGCCCGGCAAGGGCCCCTATGACGACGTCGCCGGCAACCATTGCGACGTCGTGGTCCGGGGAGACCGCGCGTACATCTATTATTTCGCGCACCTGTCGCGCCCGCGCGGACAGCAGCCCGGCACACCCCGGCGCGACGGTCTTTCTCCCAACACCACGTTCATCCAGGTCGCCGAACTCCGGTGCGAAGATGGCCGCACCATCACCTGCGACCGCAATGCCGTAACCGTGGTCCGCTAAACGATTACCATGAAAGGACTTTTCCTGCTGCTGCTCCTCCTGCAACCCGGAGACGGGATCCGGGACGCCCTGCAGGCTTTCCGCGACCCGGAAGACGCTGTCCGGACGAAAGTCTGGTGGTTCCACGGCGAGACGCCGACCACCCGTGAAGGCATCACCGCCGACCTGGAGGCCTACAAGGCCGCCGGCGTGGGCGGTGTGGTCTATTACGACCAGGTCCACGGACCCGCGGCCGGTGCATTGGAAGCGTTCAGCCAGGAATGGTGGGACATGCTGAAATTCGCTGCGTCGGAAGCCCGGCGGGTGGGTCTTTCGTTCGAAATCAACCTGTCCAACGGTTATGTTGCAGGCGGTCCCTGGATCACCCCGGAGACCGGCATGCAGCGGCTTTGCTCCTCCGACACGCTGGTACACGGGGCCCGGGCCTTCCACGGTCGGCTGGCCGTTCCCTCCCGGCAGGAAGGCTGGCGGGACGTGGCCTTGCTGGCCTTCCCGGTGGATCCGCTCCTGTGGCAGGACCACCCGCTGGACGGAGTCCTGGACTGCGGCCGTCCCTTCACCGCACGGTCCCTGACCTACACGGCGCCGAAGGGCGCCAAATCCCGCAACGGAGCCATGAACTATCCGGACGGACCCCGGGAGACTTTCTACGGCATGATGTACTACGACCCGGATCCGGCCGGGGTCCTGGAAGCTTCCGACGACGGGACCACCTGGAAGAGCGTCTGCACGCTGCCCACACCGGGCGGATCGCCCGGCCTCGCCCAACGCACGTTGGCCTTCGGGCCGGTTACGGCGAAGCATTTCCGCATCCGCACGGACAAAAACCTCAGGGACGTGGTCCTGAGCAGCCGGGCACAGGAAGACCGCTGGGAGGAAAAGGCCGCCTATTTCTCTGAGTTTTACACGGGAGACGCCACGCCGCGCTACACGGAGGGGATGGTGGATCCGGCCTCCGTCATCGACCTGACCGGCCGCATGAGACCGGACGGGACGCTCGACTGGGAGATTCCGGCCGGAGACTGGATGCTGCTGCGCATCGCATCCGAACCGACGCGCGGCGCCACCAAGCACGGGCGGCGCAACCTGATGGGGCTCGAATGCGACAAGATGTCGAAAGAAGCCGCACGCCTGCACTTCAACGCCTATGCAAAGCGCATCCTGGACACGCTCGACCGCATCGGCGCCAAACCCTCCGGCATCTGCATGGACAGCCACGAGGCCGGTCCGCAGAACTGGACGGCGGATTTCCCCCGTATCTTCCGCGAGCACAACGGCTATGACCTGCTTCCCTGGCTGCCTGCGATGCGGGGCTGCATCGTCGGCTCTCCGGAACAGACCGACCGCTTCCTGTACGACCTGCGGCGGACCATCGCCGCAGCGATCACGGAAAACTATTTCGGCGAACTGGACCGCCTCTGCCGGGCCGAAGGCGTGGAATTCACGGCCCAGGCAGCCGGAAACGGCCTGAGCCTGGTCACGGACAACCTGCTGGTAAAAAGCGCCGTAGGCAAACCGCAGACCGAATTCTGGGCACGCGACATCCACGGCAGTTTCGACATCGTCGAAGGATCCTCGGCCGCCCATCTCTACGGACGTCCCATCGCCTCGGCAGAAGCTTTCACCGATGCGAAATACAGCGACTCCCCCGCTACCTTGAAAATGTTGGCGGACTTCGCCTACTCCCGCCTGATCAACGAATTCGTCGTCTGCGCCTCCGCGTACCAGCCCCGGCTGGACGCCGTTCCGGGCAATGTGGCGAACGGGCGGCAATACTGCCTGAACCGCAACAATACCATCTGGCCCTACAGCCGTCCGTTCTGGGACTACCAGGCACGCTGCGCCGGCATGCTCCGACGGGGCACGCCGGTCGTTGACCTGCTGGTCTACCTGGGCGACGATCCTCCCCTCAAGGCGTTGGCGCACAGACTGCCTGTCATCCCGGAGGGATACAACTTCGACATGAGCTCTGCGGGAGCCCTGGCCGGAGCCCGCGTCGAGGACGGGATGCTGGTGCTCCGCAGCGGGATGCGCTACCGGATGCTGGTGATCGAGCGGGACCTGCGCGCAGACGACACGCTGCGGCCGGTCTTTGCGCAGTGGCAGGCGGCCGGTCTTCCGGTCTTTGAAGCGAAGGGAGTCCAGGACCGGGTTCCGGTGCCGTTCCAGCCGGACATGGCGTTCCATAGCGGGGCCACCCTGAAGGACTGTGTCCGCTTCGGTCACA
>JAILAO010000016.1 GCA_024681565.1 Bacteroidales bacterium | reverse complement strand
GGCAATCGGACTGCTCCTGGGGAGTCTTTTCGAAAACGATCCCGTTCCGGGTATTGAACTCATACGGCAGCGTCCGGGTCTCCAGGCCTTGGAACTGGTCCGGCCGGTAAAGCAGCGCACAGTCGATGCCGCGCACGTCCGGACTCTCCACATGGACGAACTTGTAGCCGGCCTCTGAGAGTTCCGGCTGGGCGACCAGGTCGCGCAGGACGCGGTCGTTCTCCACCTCGGCCATGCCGAGCAGGGTGTGCCAGCGGCCGTTCTGTTCCGCCATCGCCCGGATGACCGAGGCGATGTTGGACTGTTTCACCTGATATTTGTCCGGCGTCCAGTTGTTCTCGCCGTCCGGCAGGAAGGACTGGTCGCTCTTGCCCCGGTCATGTTCTGTGTCGAAGAGGTTCTCCACATTGTAGAAACCGATGACGTATGAGTCCGCCGGAATTGTCGGCGTACATGCGGCCAGCAGGGCCAGCAGGGTCAGGATCCAAAGCGTTCTTTTCATGACGGATGATTAATTGTTCCACCACCAGGCCACCTCGGCCGGATTCTGTGCCTCCACGCTGCTCTGCGTGGCCTCGGGGAGGTTCACGAAGAAGTCCACGCCGACCTTCTTCTCCAGTTCGTCGACGCTGATCGCCATCGATTTCTGCAGGCTGTTGGAAGCGGGTTTTTCATTGGCGAAATAGAATCCCGCAGCGGTATACGCCCCGTCGGCCAGGCGCAGAAGGGCCTTATAGTAGCCTGTCGGAACGGTGATGTGCTTCCCCTCGGAGTCCAGGACATAACCAGTGCTGCCGGCCACGGTGCAACCCGTCACGACATAGAGCGTATCGGATTTCTTGGCCCAGTCGCGCACCTTGTTTTCCAGGTTACCCCAGAGCCCGCCGTTGAGGTCGTGATTCTGCGGAGTCATATTCGTGCCGAAGAAGGTCTCGATATTGACCCTGATATCATTGCGGTCGGCCGAAGCGATCTGATGGCCGCGGTCGAAGGAACCGGTGATATTGCCCGCCTTGTAGGTGCTGGGATTGTACTGCTGCTTCTCGCGCGGGAGAAGCGGATCCAGGGAGAAGGAGTCCGTCCGTCCGGTATTCGTGCCGATATTGCCGGAGAAGAGCGGATAGGCAACCCAGGAAGAGACCAGGTTGTTGTAATCATAATACGCGGCATAGCTGCGCTTCCCGTCCGGGAAATAATGGATCAGCAGGTCCTGCCCGTCCGAGGAGGACGTGGCCGGGAGTTCCTTCCAGTCCGCTTTCGTAGCGGAAACTTTTTTGCCCAGTTTGTATTCACCCGCGGTCTTGGAGACGAAGTAGGCCGGGGTCTGTCCGCCCGCCTCGATCGTGCCGTTGTGCTCGCTGCGCAGGGTCATCATCGTAACGGTGTCGCCGACCTTCAGGCCCAGCTTGGAGAAGGACTGGTCATTGGTGCTCTGCTGCGTTTCGCAGAGACCATAAACATAGACATAGCCCGTCTCGTCCACGATATAGAAATTGCCGTAGCTGTCGTTGGAGATGGAGGCGATCTCTCCCGTCAGCCTGTACCAGGTGGTCTTGTCTGCCGCCTTGGCACGGAAATCCCGGATGGTGAAACGGGGCTGTCCTTCCTGCGTGACGCTGATCAGTTTGGTCAGTTCGCCGGCCTTCAGGGTCAGCTGCGCCGTCCGTTCCGCTTCTTCGGCATTCTCCGCCACGGTAATGGTTACTTTCTGGTAGGTATCCGAAGCTCCGCCAGACGAAGGGGAAACCGTAAGCCAGCTCTCGCTTCCGCTTACGGACCAACTCTGGTTGGTCAGGAAAGAGACATCTTCAGAGCCGCCGGAATACCCGACAGACAGGGTACTGGTCAACAGATTCAGGCTCGCGGGCCCGGACTTCGAACAGGCCGCCAGGGCGAAGCCCAGCACACAAAGGAGGGGCAAAAGTTTCAACTTTCTCATAATCTCCGAAGTTACGGTTTTTTTCGAAAAAGACAATAGAAGAGCCGGCCCGTTATCGAGCCGGCTCTTCCCTGTCGCAGTGGAAACACTGCTTAGTCCATACGCTCCTTAGTTGGCGGAAACGTGGGAGAAGTAGATACCGTTATTGACCTGCGGAGTGCCCTTGTAGGTGGTCTTCGGACCGATGACGGTCAGTTTGTCGCCAGCCACGATACCGGCCTTCTCCAGGAAGTTCTTACGGTTGTCGCCCGTAGCGCCCCAACCCGGATAGCAACCATAGACGTAGAGGTCGTTGGTGCCGTCGGTCAGCGTAAGGTTGCCATACGTAGCATTGGCAATGCTCTTCAGGGTGCCGGTAACCATATAGTACTTATCCGGATCATCTTCCTTGGCGAGGAACTCGCTGATGGTGACCTCGGTTACGGAAATGCTGTAGACACAATTGCCCTTGGACATCTGAGCAGTGCCCTTGTACTCGGCGCGCTTACCGACCAGGGTCACGACATCGCCGGCCTTGAGGCCGAGCTTCTCGAAATCGCCCTTGCTGCCGATACCGTAGACATAGACCTCACCGGACCAGTCGCGGAGGTAGACATTGCCGTAGGAGGCATTGGCGACCTTGGCGATCACACCCGTGATCCGATACTGGGTATCACCGACTTCGGCGTCCAGGAACTCGGCCACGGAGCAGTCGACGATTGCACCCAGCTGGGAAACGAACTGCTGTGCAGAATACTCCTTGCTGCCGTCGGTGGTCTTGAAGGTAATGGTCGTACCACGGTCACCCAGTTCGTTCTTGGCGGCGCGGAACACCACGGTATTGCCTGCGACCGAAGCGATCGAGAGCCAATCCTGTGCATCCTCGGGAACCTCCACATAGACGCCCTGGCCCTTGTTGTCGAGCGTGACGGTGAAGAGACCGCCTTCGACGGGAAGGACTGCATCTTCAGGATCGGTTTCCTCGACCTTGATGAGGGACTTGTTGATCTTCTCGACCGTGACGTTCACGAGCTCGACCGTTCCGTTGTAGGTGGTCTTCGGACCGGAGACGGTGACTTCGTCACCCACCTCGAGGCCCCAGCTCAGGAAGTTCTTCTCGGCGCCCTTGGAATCGAGCGTACCATAAATGTAGATCTCACCCGTCTCGTCTTCGAGATACCAGTTGCCATAGGTCGTATTGACGATGTTGGTCACGGTACCGGTGACGAGGTAGGTCTTGCTGTCCGGGCCGGCGATGACCTCGGCGCAGGTGGCCGGGGAAATCGTGGAGACGCCCTGGATGACATTGACATTCTGGACCTGTCCGTCGCAGGCAACCTGGAGTTCGGCGCTGCGGCCGTCCAGGGAACTGGGAGCGGAGAAGGAGACCGTGGTCTCACCGGCAGAGCCGGAAGTCGGGCTGACGGTCAGCCAGTCAGGCATGCCCGTGATGGTCCAGCTGGAGACAGCATTGAGCGTGATGGAGTTGGAACCGCCTGCGAGAGGTACGGAAACGTAGGAGGAAGACACCTGGATTTCAGACAGATAGTGGGCTTCTTCCTTCTCGCAGCCGACCAGGAACGCCAGGGAGGCGATCAGGGAAAGGATAATATATTTCGCTTTCATATCGTGCTCGCAATGAATTAGTTAAACAAATACTTAAGACCAATGGAAGCGTACCAGCACTGACCGAGAGCGTGGTTGTAGGTCCAGGTCTGGGTGTTGGCGCTGATGGTAGAAGGCGTGGAGAAGGTGGCATAGCCGTCGGCATCGACACCCTCATACTTGAGGATACGGCCTTCGACGATGTTCGGGTTCATGTACTTGCTCACGCCCCAGCTGGAGTTGAACAGGTTCAGCAGGTTCTTGATATCCAGGCTGAGCTGCAGGGTGTTGGTGCTGCTGCCGATCTTCACGGTGAAGTCGTGCTTGTAGCTGAAGTCCAAACGGTGTACCCAAGGAGAATACACGCTGTAGGCCTCGGCGTACTCGCCCTGGTGCTTGCTCAGGTACTTGTCCTTGTGGACATAGTCCATGAAGCGGGCGGCATCGTCGTTGGAGACGAAGCGGAAGGAGCCGTTGGAGACCTCGTCATCGGTCGGGACATAGATGGCGTCGTAGTTGTAACCGTCGCCGTTCATGTCGTTGACCATCATGTAAGAGTAGTTGTAGCCGCCCCTCCAGGCCTCGTAGATGAGGCTGAAGTGGTTGCCGCTCTTGTCGTCGTGCGTTGCGGAAGCAACCACACGGTCCGGAGTCACATACTGGGAGTTGTGCAGAGGAATGTAGTTCGGGCCCTCGACGGTCGGCACATAGGTGAAGGCGGACTCGGCGGCGGAACCCGGCATACCGGTAACTTCCTTGCTGACGGTGTGGGCGTAGGAAGCCATGAGGCTCAGACCCTCGATCGGACGCATGTTGAGCGTGACGTTGCCGGACCAGCCGTAACCCTTGCTGGTGTTCTCCAGCACGAAGGCCTTGGTACCGGTGCGGAAGTCGTTGTAGATCGGCCGGTTGTCAACACCGTTGAAACGGGCGAAACCACCGACGTTCTTCATGCTCCAGTCGGAGATGGAGACGGCGTTGACCGTCTTGTTGAAGATACCTTCCACCTCGATGGAGAACGGGAAGGAGGTCGGGAACGAATAGTCGAAAGCGAGGGAAGTCTTCCAGACCTGCGGCATCTTGAACTTCGGATCCACGGCGCTGATGGAGGACGGGACAGTACCGTCTTCAGGAGAGACCGTGCTCGGATATCCGAGGCCGACGAGTTTCTGATAGAGGGCATCCACCGTGGCATTGCCGTTGGCGTCGGTCACGAGACCGCCGTTGAAGGTATCCATGGAGAATCCCTGCTTGGCAGCGTTCTTGGCATTGATCTGGGCCTGGTACTGGACCAGACCGCCGTTGGTCGGCATGTTGGTGAAGAACACCAGCGGGAGACGGCCGGAGAACAGGCCGGTACCGCCACGGACCTTCAGGCTCTTGTCACCAAGGACATCCCAGTTGAAACCGATACGCGGGGAAATGGTCAGCTTGGAGGTCGGCCACTTGCCGGTGTCGATATGGGTCTCGGCGTAGTTATAGTTCTTCGGATAGTACGTCAGGTCATAGATGGCCTGGTTGGTCATCAGGTCTGCGTTGTTGAAGAAGAGGCCGTCCAGACGGACACCGCCGGTCAGCTTGAAGCGGTCGCTGATGTTCCACTCGTCCTGGGCATAGATGCCGGCCTTGTAGAAACGGACGCGGGCAGCCGGGGAGAGATTGCCGTCATAACCATAGGTAAGGTTGACGATCTCCGGCGTAGCGGCGGAAAGGAAGTCGCTCAGGGAATCGTAACGATAGTAACCGGAACCGTTACGCATGTACTGGTTGTCGGCCATCTGATATTCGAAGCTCGCACCTGCGGTGATCTTGTGGTCACCGGTGTAGTAGGTGAGGTCATCCTTGATATTGGCGACGGTGTTGTGCACGGCGTTGTTCCAGGTGAACAGTTCATAACCGAGGGCCATGTAGATGTTCGGGGTAGCGCCTTCCTCACGGATATCACCGTCGAGGATGTCGATGAACGGGAACTCGGCGGAGTTGGTACCGCGGACGTCATCGAGCTTGGACCAGGTCGCGAGGAACTGGTTGGAGAGATTGTCGCTCAGGCGGCTGTTGAGGTCGAAGGACACGGTGTGGACGATGTTCTTCATCGAATACATCGAGTTGGCGAAGGACATACCGTCCTTGGACATACGGGCGCTGGCCATACGGGTACCGCCGTCCATCGAAGAAGCGTTGGGAGAGCTCCAGCGATTGTTCAGCGTGTAGTTGTAACGGAGGGCGAGCTTGTGCTTGTCGCTGATGTTCCAGTCGATGCGGGCAAGGAGCTTCATATTGTCCTCGTTGGCCGGGAAATCGGTCCAGGAACCGGTATCATAGCCATACTTGCCGGCCACATACTCGGAAACGCGCTGGAGGTCGCTCAACTTGGTGCGGGAGATAAAGTTGTCCGCATCGGCCACGCCGTCGGTGGAACCCTGCCAACGGTTCACGACCGTCGGGGTAAGGGATTTCTCGGCATTGACGAAGAAGAAGAGCTTGTTCTTGATGATCGGGCCGCCCAGGGTGAAGCCATAGGTGGTGTTGCGGTCCTTGTCACGGGCACCGGAGATCTGCTCGCCGTCCACGGTATCACCCCGGAGATTCTCGTTGCGGTGATAGACATAGGCGGTACCGCGGAAGGTGTTGGTACCGGACTTGGTGATGGCGTTGACGCCGCCGCCGATGAAGTTGGTCTGGCGGACATCATACGGGGAGATCACAACCTGCATTTCCTCGATGGCATCGATGGAGATCGGGTTGCCGCCGCCGGGCAGGCTGTCGGACAGACCGAAGTTGTTGTTGAAGTTGGCACCATCAACGGTGAAGTTGGCGGTACGGCCGTCGGAACCGGCGAAGCTCATACCGTTGCCACCGTACGGGGAGAGGCGCGTCACATCGGTGATGCTGCGGCTGACCGTCGGGAGGGAGGAGATCTGCGAACTGTTGATGTTGGTCGCAGCACCGGTTTTCTCGGCTGCGAACTTGGAGGCAGCCTCGGAGATAACGATCGCTTCGCTAAGCATCTGCGTGTCATCGGAGAGCGTGGCATCAAGGCCATACGGCTCGGCGAGCTGCAGGGTGATGTCCGTATAAGTCACGGTATTGTAACCCAGGCAGCTGACTTCAACGGAATACGGGCCGCCAGCACGCATACCGTTGATGTAGAAACGGCCTTCAGCATTGGCCACAGCATAATACTGCGTGCCGGAAGGCGTGTGGACTGCCACGACGGTGGCGCCGGCGATCGGCTCCCCCTGCTTGTCGGCCACTTTGCCGTTCAGGGCAGAGGTCGTCACCTGCGCGGAGGCAGACACGACAAAAAGCATTGCTGCGAAAGACAGCAACACACTCTTGAGAATTTGTTTCATCATCTTAATAATATGGTAAAATAGAGTTAATTCTTTATAACTAAATCACTACACTCACAACTGCGCCGCAAAGATAGTTTAGTAAAATGAAAAGGGCAAACCCTTTCCCGTTTTTTTATCAAAATTTAATACTAACTTTGCGGCGAATCAACACATACGAGGAAAGATTTGATTGCTTGCAACCTCGTCAAAAATGCTAAAAAAGATGAACTACCTTTTCACATCGGAGTCCGTCTCCGAAGGTCATCCCGACAAAGTCGCCGACCAGATTTCAGA
>JAILAO010000092.1 GCA_024681565.1 Bacteroidales bacterium | reverse complement strand
CTTGATGCGCTCGGTGATCTGCAGGTACTCTTCCGGTTCCTTGTAGCGCAGCCAGATGTTCTCCATCTCCGACTTGACGCTGTACAGTCCGAGCCGGTGGGCCAGCGGGATGAAGATGAACATCGTCTCGGAGAGGATCTTGTCCCGCTTGTGCTCGGGCATGAACTCGATGGTCCGGCAGTTGTGGAGCCGGTCCGCGAGCTTGATCAGCACCACGCGGACATCGTCGTTGAGCGTGAGCAGGATACGCTTGAAGTTCTCCGCCTGGAGGCTTTCCGTGCTGGCGGCACCCTTGCGGTCCTCGTTGTCGAGCACGGTCTTGATCTTGGTGAGTCCGTCCACCAGGATGGCGATCTTGTCGCCGAACAGGTTGCGGATGTCCTCCACGGTATAGTTGGTGTCCTCCACGACGTCGTGCAGGAGGGCGGCGCAGATGGACTTGCAGCCGAGGCCGATCTCGGTCACGACGATGTGTGCAACCGCCAGCGGGTGCAGCATATAGGGCTCGCCCGAGCGGCGGCGGACATTCTTGTGGGCCTGGTTGGCAAATTCGAAAGCCTTGCGGACGGTCTCCACCTCCTCGTCGTTCTTGCAACGCGTAGCGGCGACTTCCATCAGCGAGTGGAATTCCTTGTCGATCAGACGGTAATCATCGGGTGTGAATTGTGAGAAACTCATTATTTGCTTTCGTTGTCCCAAGCGGAGACATTATATTGGTCGACATTCTGGAAACTGTATGTGAGCTGTGCACCGAAGATGATGATCTGCCAGCTGAAGTTCAGGAAGATCAGGAAGAGGGGGATGGCGGCGAGTACGCCGTAGGCCTGGTTGAGCCGTCCCATGAACATCTGCGTGTGCAGGTACAGGTACTGGAAAAAGATAAAGATGATGCCGGCGATGAGCGCCGAGCGGACGGCATACCGGGGTTCGACCTTCACCGCCGGGATGTATTTGTACATCACGGACAAGGTGCCTACGAGGATGATATAGAAGGCGATATAGCCGAGCAGCTTGAAGATGAAGCGCGCGTCTTTCACATCGAAACCATAGAGGTTGGGCAGGTTGCTGGCGTACACCACGCCCGAGCCGAAGATGATGATCAGGAAGGGTGAGAGGAACAGCACCAGGAAGTAGAAGCCGAAGCGCTTGTAGATCTTGCGGGGGATCTTGCGGATGCCCCATACGTTGTTGAACACCCGCTCCACCTGGAACATCATCCACAGGATGGTCCAGAGGAAAAGGATGGCGGAGACGAGTCCGAGACCGCCGCCCTGTGCGGAGTCGATGATGCCGGTGGCCTTTTCCGACAGGAGGTCGACCAGGTCGGGGTAGTTCGGCAGGAGCATCATGAGCACTTCCGTGACCTTGTCGTCCAGCCCGAGGCCGCCCGTGATCGCAAAGGCGAAGGCGATCAGCGGCACGAAGGCGAGGGTGATGAAGTACGCCAGGGCCACGCACTGGAATCCCATGTTGTGCTCCGTGAAGGAGCTCAGGGTGATGCGGATCAGCTTGACGACCCGGACGAGTTCCGCATAGACCGGGGTGGAGCCGCTGGTGTCCAGGGTCCAGATCCGGTCGGAGAACAAGTCCGTTATCTTGCTGGCTAACTTCATCTTATACTAAAACAACGTAAGTTCTTCAACGGCGGGTTCCGGGGCGGCTGCGGCGGGGGCGCCCGGCTGCTTCCCTTCGGGGAGCATGGCGCGGAAGGCCGCTTCGTCGATGACCGGGATGCCTAATTTCTCGCATTTGCGGAGCTTCTCCGGGCCGGGCTTGCTGCCCGCGAGCAGGAAGGCGGTCTTGGCGCTCACGGAGGCGCCGGCCTTGCCGCCGTGCGCGACGATGAGCTCCTTCATCTGGTCGCGGCTGATGCTGAAATTACCGGAGATCACGATGGTCTTGCCCGCGAGGGCCTCGGAGACGGCCACGTCCTGCCCGGCGCCCTCGAAACGGAGGCCGGCAGCGCGCAGCCGCGCGATCTGCTCCAGGTGGGCGGGCGCATGCAGGAACTCCCAGATGCTCTTGGCGATCACCTCGCCTACGTCCCCGACCTCGAGCAGCTGCTCCTGCGTGGCGGCCGCGAGGCTGTCGATATCGCCGAAGTGGCGCGCGAGGGTCTTGGCCGTGGTCTCGCCCACGTAGCGGATGCCCAGGGCGTAGAGCACGCGCTCGAAGGGGACCTGTTTCGACGCCTCCAGGCTGTCGAGGAAACGCTGCGCGGAACGGTCCTGCCACCCTTCGAGGCTCAGGAGCTGGTATTTGCTGATGGCATAGAGGTCGGCGGCCGTCGTGGCCAGGCCGGCCGAATAGAACTGCTCGACCGTCATCTCGCCGGCGAGGATGTCCATCGCCTTGCGGCTGACGAAATGCAGCAGGCGCCCCTTGATCTGCATCGGGCAGCCATCCTGGTTGGGGCAGAACCACTTGGCCTCGGCCTCCGCCTTGACGAGCGGGGTGCCGCAGTCCGGACAGCGGTCCGGAAATATGGGACGCTCCGCGTCCGCGCTGCGGTGTTCCGGGTCGATGCCCGTGATTTTCGGGATGATCTCCCCGCCTTTCTCCACGAAGACCCAGTCGCCCACGCGGATGTCCAGCAGGGCCATCTGGTCGGCGTTGTTGAGGGTCGCACGCTTGACCACGGTGCCGCTGAGCTGGACCGGCGCGAGGTTGGCGACCGGCGTCACGGCTCCCGTACGGCCCACCTGGTAGTCGATGCTGAGCAGTTCCGTGCAGGCCTGCTCGGCCTTGAACTTATAGGCCACCGCCCAGCGGGGCGACTTGGCCGTATAGCCCAGCATCCGCTGGCAGGACAGCTCGTTGATCTTGATCACGATGCCGTCCGTGGCGAAGGGGAGGAACTTGCGGGCCTGGTCCCAGTGGTCGATATAAGCCTTGATCTCTTCGATATTGCGGCACAGGCGCCGTTCGTCGGAGACGGGCAGGCCCCAGCCTGCCGCGGCATCGAGGGCCTGGCTGTGGGAGTCGAAGGTGACCGACTCGGCCGGGATATGGTACAGGGTGCACATCAGGCCGCGGTGGGCGACCTCTTCGGGGTCGATCAGCTTGAGCGAGCCCGAGGCGGCGTTGCGCGGGTTGGCGAACGGAGCCTCCTCCTGCGCCTCGCGCTCGCGGTTGAGGGCGTCGAAGGCCTCGTAGGGCATCAGGATCTCGCCGCGGATCTCCAGGTCGGCGGGATAGTCACCCCGGAGCTGCTGCGGGATGCCGGCGATGCGGCGGACATTCTCCGTCACGTCGTCGCCCTGCACGCCGTCACCGCGGGTGAGGGCCTGGACCAGCTTGCCGTCCCGGTAGGTCAGGCAGATGGCCGTGCCGTCGAATTTCAGCTCGCAGCTGTAACTGAACGGGATCCCGTCCAGGGCCCGGTCCGCACGCGCGGCAAACTCCTCGATCTCCCCGATCGAATAGGTATTGCTCAGCGAGAGCATCGGATAGCGGTGGGGGCGCTGGACGAACCCCTGGCGGGCGCCGCTCTCGGCGTTGGTCCCCAGCGGGGAGTCCAGGTCGGAGCCGACCCGGTGGGTGGGGGAGTCCGGGCTGTCGAATTGCGGAAACGCCGCCTCCAGCCCCTCCAGCTCATGCATCAGGGCGTCGAACTCGAAGTCAGACATCGTAGGCGCATTGTCTACATAATAACGCCGGCTGTTCTCCCGGAGAATCTCCCGGAGCTCGTCAATCCGTATCTTTGCAGCCTTTTCTTCCATGTACGCGCGCGTGTAAGCAACAAAAGTACGTATTTCCCCCGGCTTTTCCAAACCTGGCCCCGTCTCGCCCCCTCTCCGTCGCCCGCCCTTTCCCCATGACCCTGCTCCTGTCCCGTTTCCTCCGCCTCCAGCCCTTTCCCCGTGGCGCTGCCCCCAAACCATTTCCTCCGCCTCCAGCTCCTTCCCCGTGGCGCTGCCCCCGAACCATTTCCTCCGCCTCCTGCTCCTTCCCCGTGGCGCTGCCCCCGAACCGCGTGCCCCGGATAGAGTTCAGTATCAATCAGATACTGAAACAAACGCCCCTTTTTTAGCGGGGTTTGTTTGCGTTTCTATCTCAGTATCAACACTTTCCAGGGAACGGCGCACAGCGGGGAAGCGAGCTCTCTTGAAAGAAGTTCGCGCACAGCGGCGGAGGAAATGTATCGTCCTGAAAAAGGTTTACCAAAAAAGGGAAAAAAGAGAATGGAAGCAAGAAGCGACCGGGCAATGCAGCGGGCGGCGGAGACGTTCGTCGAAAGAACCGGGCCGTTTGTCGAAAGTTCGTTGACACGCTGCCAAGCCCGTACTATTTTCGCAGCAGAAAACAAAACGGCGGACGGCAGCCCCGCAAAAACCGCAAAAACCGCAAAAACTGCAAAAGCTGCCAGTCCCGCAAAAAAACTGAAAAAACAAAAACAAAGAAATATGAAACGAATCCTCGCAACCCTGATGATCGCCGTGCTCTCTGTCACGGCCCTGAAAGCCCAGAGCACCGTCGCCTGCGGCGCCGTCCTCGACTCCCTGACCCGTCAGGGCGAACCGGCGGCCGTCGTCCAGTTCTTCA
>JAILAO010000068.1 GCA_024681565.1 Bacteroidales bacterium | reverse complement strand
CCTGGGGTTACGGATTCTACGGGAACGTCGCTTTCGATGACGGCAAGATCGTCTATGAATCCACCGAACCTTTCCAATACAAAAGCTCCGTTATCACGCTGCTCCGTTTCGAGAAAGGACTTTTCCAGTCTCCGAGCATCCAGGAACGTGACTTCAGCGACGTTCTGGACCGTGCGATGGAAGGGGCGGATTTCGGAGAAGAAGAAGAAAGCGACCCGGTCGCAGATGGGATCGCCTTGTTCTTTACAGCCCTGGTCATGTTCCTGGGCATGCGCAAAGTGTATATGGTCGGCAGCGGGAAAGTCAGCAAACGGACGAAGAAACGCCTCCTGGGTACAACGGAAGGAAGAATCACCTGGTACCGCGACATCCCGATGGACGGAGAACTGATTGCAGCAGACTATGCCCTGATGCGTCTCGGCATGGACCATAAAAACAACGCACTCGCCGCCGCAGAAATCCTCAGGATGATCTACAAAGGCTATCTGGATGTACGTAAAAGCGCTGACGGCAAGGTCGAGATCACCTTTGCCGGCAAGGAGCGTGCAGGATCCAGACAACGGCCCTGGGAGGATGGTACACCGGGCAAGGAAGCGCCGGATTCCATCGCGCAGGACCTGTGGAGTATGATGCTGGAAGCCAGCGGAGAGGATGTCGTCCTGCAGGACACAGAATTCTCGACCTGGTCCAGAAGGCACAAGGAAAGGCTCTATAGCTGGACCAACAAGATCGGACTGCAGGGCGTTGAACTTTTCAAGGGAAAAGGATGGATGTCTGATAACAAGTGGTTCACCCCTGCCGGACAAAAGGAGACACAGCAGCTGCTCGGATTCAAGAAATATCTTGAGGACTTCACGCTTACCCGGGAACGCGAGACCGTAGAAGTACACCTGTGGCAGGAATACCTGGTTTACGGCACGCTCTTCGGCATTGCGGACAAAGTGGTCAAACAACTGAAGGACATCGATCCGGTGCTCTTTGAACAGGCCATCGGATATGACTATACCACCATCAACAGCGTACTTTACTCAATGCAGCATCTGTCAAACGCCATCACGAGCGCCAACCGCTCCTATGTGAATTCCACTTATTCGGGCGGCAGTTCGGGCGGCTTCGGCGGAGGAACTTCCTTCGGCGGTGGCGGCGGCTTCAGCGGCGGCGGCCACGGCGGTGGCGGAAGATAAACACATTTTTTTTCATGCAAATCCATCCATCTACCTCTTTTCTGATTGCGGCAGCGCTCCTGCTTTCCGGCGGGAGCCTTGCGGCCCAGGAAAGGATTTCCCTGAACGGTACCTGGGACTTCAGCCTGGAATCCCCGGGGACATCCGGCCAGACGGCCCGTAGCACCATCGAAGTGCCGGGCTGCTGGGCCGTCCAGGGATTCGAGGAACCGATGTACGGCAACATTCCCCCGGAGAAAGCTTCGACGGGCCATTATAAACGGGACTTCGAAATCCCCGTGGATTGGACGGAAAGGCGTATCGTCCTGCATTTCGACGGCGTATGGCATGCCGCGCACGTAGTCCTCAACGGACATGATCTCGGCACCCATGAATCCGGATATACGGAGTTTTCCTACGATGTGACCCCGTTGCTCGTTTCCGGTGCCAACACCCTGGAAGTCGATGTAGCGCAAAGCGGCAGATACGTCCGCTTCGACACCTATGACGACTGGTCCCTCGGGGGCATCTACCGCGACGTCTGGCTCGAATCGATGCCGGCAAAACGCTATCTGGACCTTCCGTCCGTCACCACTTCTTTCGATGCCCGCTACCGGGACGCCGATCTGACGGCCAAAGTGATGGTCATCGATACACAGCCGCACACCGTGGCCGGCAACTACCCGAGCATCACCGGCGGCAGCTATGATGTCGTATTTACGCTCCGTGACCGCGAAGGAAACGAAGTGGCAAGCCAAAGGCAGACAATTGAGGAACAATGTGGTACGGGCCGTGAGCTCACGCAAAGCTTCCACCTGCGTTCTCCACACCGGTGGAATGCCGAGGACCCCTACCTCTACCAACTCACCGTCGATCTTTATGACGGAGACCGGCTGACGCACAGCCGAAGCCGGCGGGTGGGCGTGCGGCAGGTGGAGATCCGCGACGGACGTTTTCTGCTCAACGGGCAGGCGATCCGCCTGCGCGGTGTCAACCGGCACGATGAACATCCCGACGTGGGACGTGCCACCCGGCGGGAACACTGGCTGCAGGACCTGCAGATGATGAAGGATGCCAACATCAACTACATCCGCTGTTGCCACTACACCCCGGCCCGGGGATTCGTCGAACTGTGTGACAGCCTCGGCATGTATCTCAGCAATGAGGTGACGACCGGCTACGCGGACAATCTGCTTAGCGACGAAGCCTATGCCGGAGGCGTTTTCCTCCGCGTCTATGAGACGCTTGTACGGGACCTGAGCGCCCCTTCCATCCTGTTCTGGACCATCGGCAACGAAGACCCCCTCACTCCGCTGCACCTCGCTGCGGCCCGGGCTGTCCGGGGTCTGGATCCCACCCGGCCGCTGGCGATGCCCTGGCGGGCGGAGACCTGGCTGCCGCAGGAATTCCAGATCCTCACCCCCCATTACTGGCAGCCGGACGAAGAGGAAGCCCTGGCAGAAGCGGACAGCCGCCCCATCGTCACGACGGAATATACCCATGGCTACAGCGAACACGGTCTGGGCGGACTTGAAGCCCGCTGGAAAGCACTGATGCGCCATCCCAACGGGACCGGCGGCGCCGTCTGGATGTGGCAGGACCAGGGCATCCGCACCCCTGTACTTCCGGATCGGCCGAGCGAGTTTTCCGAGGATCCCTACCTGCGGCTGGACGGACAGGGCTGGGACGGCATCGTGGACGCCGACCGGCGTCCGACCCGCGACCTCGAAGAGGTCAAAGCCGTTTATGCGCAAGTCTATCCTGCTGTAGATAAAATAAAAGCCGCCCGCAGGGTCCGCATCCCGATTGTCAACGAATTCGATTTCACCGACCTGTCGGGGGTCCGCATCCTCTGGGAGCAGTTTGCTGACGGACAGTCCGTCGCCGGCGGGGAAATGCGGATGAAAACACGGCCCCACCGGACCGGAAAGCTTCGGCTGCGCCTCGTCCCGGCAGAAGGAATCTACGAGAACCATCTCCTGCTGACCTTCCTCCGGGCAGACGGCAGCGAAATCACCCGCCGCAGCATCGAGTTGGAAACGGACCGGCACTACCAGCCGGAAGCCCTGATGGAGTACTTCGACCCGCTGGCCCTCATTGCCAGCCTGCGTCCGGTCATCTGGCACACTCCGGACCGCATGGAGAGCCTCCTGTATGCGTGGAGCGATGAGGAACTGCATGAGCAGGCGGACTTCGGGAAACTCACCCTGGAAGCCATCCTCGCCTCCGAAGACCGCAGCACGGATACGGTCGAGAAATACTACACCAAGAGCCTTTACAGGATCGACGGGGACAACCGTCTTATCTATGAAATGGAGTACACGTTCTCACCGGACTGCATCCATGTCGATTACACCATCACACCCGAAACCGGTCTGGAATGGGTTCCGGTCTGGGGCCTCGCTTTCCGGCCGCGCGGACTCAAGGGACTGCGTTACGTCGGTCTCGGTCCGCAGGACGCATGGCCCAACAAGCGCTCCGCCCCGACTTTCGGCCTGTGGACCTATCCCGGGAGCGGCGTCAAGGCAGCCAGGAGCGTCCTGCTCGATCTCTGGCAGGGAACCCTGCGCATCGACGGCATGCACTACCTCGAAGTGGACCCTGCCCGTCCGGACGAAATCCTGCTTCTCGGCGAAGTCGTCAGCCGGCCGGAAAAGGGCCGGAAAGCCGCTGCGCCATTCCCTTTATTGCGAACAAAAGATGATTCTCCCTTCCAAGGTAATATAACAATCACGTTAAAATAACTGAGTATGAAAAAATTACAAATGCTGGCAGTCTTTCTGCTGGCCGCCCTTTCCATAAGCGCTCCTGCCCAGGACCGCAGTCTCTCCCGATACAAGGAGTACGCCTATACGGGAGAATGGGATACCCGCAATCCCGACCGCCAGGCCCTGCGCATCATCAAGGATGGAAAGATCGATTTCGAATACACCCTGCCGATCCGGGATCCGTGGAACCGGGTGCTCGAGTTCGATGATGTGCGTATTCTGCCGGACGGCAACATCCTCTACGCCGCGATGTCCCAGCTCGGCCTGCTCAACCGCAAGGGAGAGCACCTCTGGAAATACATCTGCCCGCAGGGAACCGAATCCCATTCCTGCCAGCCCCTGGGCCCGGACCTTGTCTATTTCGCCCTCAACGGCACGCCGGGCAAGATCGTGATCTGGAACACCCGGCTGGACAAGATGGTCCGGGAGATCATCGTCCCGACCGAGAACACCGGCACCCACGGCCAGTTCCGCCACGTACGCCGCACGCCGGAAGGAAACTTCATCACGGCGCTGATGAAGGAGCAGACCATCCTGGAGATCTCCCCGGAAGGCAAGATCCTCAAAACCATTCCCGACCAGTTCGCCTGGCACGTCGAAAAGCTTCCGAACGGCCATTACCTGACCGGTGGGGACAGCCGGCATTTCGTCCGTGAACTGGACGAGGACGGAAAGACCGTCTGGGAAGTGACGCAGGCCGATCTCCCCTTCCCCATCTGGAACCTCCAGACCGCTACGCGTCTTCAGAACGGAAACACCCTGATCTGCAACTGGGTGGCCGGACAGCCGCAAGAAGAATGGCCGGGCAGCGTACAATTCTTCGAAATCACCCCGTCCAAAGAGATTGTCTGGCAAGTCAGTTCCTGGGAGAATCCGGACCTGGGCCCCTGCACCTACCTGGATATCGTCAGCGAGCCTGACGCCGCCCGCGGGGTCGATGTCCTCTTACCGCGCCATGCCGACGGCACACCGCGCATGCACAACGACACGCCCAACCATCCGATAGGCGTCGGCAAGGGCCTGCATCCCGGCCGGGTAGCCTGGATCCACAGTCCGGGCGTCGCCACCTGGGACGGGCAGACCGGCATGTGGTGGGAAGAGCGCTGGAACGACCAGGGCAAGGCCCGGGCCATGATCGCCGAAGGCCTCCGCAGCCTGACCGGGCAGAAGAACGTACGCAAGGCGTGGAAAGCCCTTTTCACCTCTTTCAATGAAAGCCACGGCCGCGGAGCGCATCCTTACCGGAAGGGGGAGAAAATCGCCATCAAACTCAACATGAACAACACGTTCTCCTATACGGACAACGAAGAGCTCAACAGTTCGCCTTACGTCACGCTCGCCCTGTTGGAGAGCCTGGTACATGAAGCCGGGGTTCCGCAGGAGGACATCACGGTCTGCGAGCCGAGCCGCTGGCTCACCGATGCGCTCTACAAACGCTGCAAAGCCGCCTTCCCGAAAGTGAACTACGAAGACAACGTCGGTGGAGAAGGACGCGTAAAATGCCGGTTCGTGGAGAATGCCATTCCCTTTACGCCGGGCCACGGCGAGAAACAGTACGGGATTGCACAATGCATCGTGGACGCCGACTACGTGATCAACAGCGCGCTGCTCAAGATCCATGTCGGTCCCGGCGTGACCCTGACCGGCAAAAACTGGTACGGGGCGACCTCCCTGGACAAGGACTGGCATCAGAACTCCCACAATGGCGTCAATCAGGACAAACGCTGGGGACATGCCAAATACAGCAGCCAGGTAGATTTCATCGGTCATAAAGACCTGGGCGGCAAGACCCTGCTCTTCCTCGTCGACGGCACCTACGGTTCCAGCGACTGCAACGGTGCACCTGCGCCGAAATGGAACAAGGCACCCTTCAACGGAGAGTGGGCCTGCTCGCTGCTGCTTTCGCAGGATCCGCTGGCCATCGACTCCGTAGGCCTGGACCTGCTCGTGAACGAATGGCCCGAGATCGGAAGCCTCCCCTATTGCGACCTGTACCTGGTCGAAGCGGCCTCGCTGCCCGATACGCCCAGCGGCATCAGCTACGATCCCGAACAGGACGGACAGCCGCTCGCCGCTCCCCTGGGCCTGCATGAGCATTGGGGAGCCGACCATCAATATACGGCCATCGATCTGATCTACAAGAAATTAAAATAGGACCGGCAGCCAGGGTATTTCGAAAAAGCGGCGTATGCCGCTTTTTTCGTATATTTGTGGGCTATGGGTGAATTGTCCACCAGCATACAGTACCTCAGCGGAGTCGGACCGAAACGGGCCGAACTTCTGCGGCGCGAACTCGGGATCGAGACCCTCTCGGACCTGATCCATCTGTATCCGTTCCGTTACATCGACCGGAGCGGAATCACGCGCATCGCGGAAGTGGCTCCGGACCTGGCCTATGTCCAGCTGCAGGCGCGGGTGGTCAGCCGTACCCTCTACGGGCCCGGCAGCAGCATCGTCTCCCAGGAGACGGACCCCATCCATTTCAATGCCAGCAAACGCCTGTCCGTTATCGTCGAGGATGATTCCGGCCGCATGGAAATGGTCTTTTTCAAAGGGATCAAGTGGAATTACCAACGGCTGGTGCCCGGGGCCACGTTCCTCTTCTTCGGAAAACCCCAGGCCTTCGGCAACCGGCTCAACATCGTCCACCCGGAGGTGGACGTGCCCCAGAGCGGAACCCTGTCGCAAGGCACGTTGACCGGCGTATATCCCAGTACGGAAAAGCTCAAGACCGGCGGCATCACGGGCAAGGTTATGTGCAAGCTGCAGGCCGCCGCCCTGAATCTCTGTCTGCCGGAGATCCAGGAAACGCTGCCCGAATATATCCTGCGGGACCGCGGACTCGTCTCCCTGCAATATGCGCTCAAGAACATCCACTTCCCCGGTGACAGCTATACCCTCCAGAAGGCGACGTATCGCCTCAAGTTCGAGGAACTGTTCTTCCTGCAGCTTTCGCTGCTGAAGCAGAAATATGTCCGCTCGCGCGGTGAGCGCGGCATCCTGATGCCCAAGGTGGGACCGGACTTCCACGCCTGCTACAATGCGCTTCCCTATGCACTCACCGGGGCGCAGCAGCGCGTCATCAAGGAGATCCGCGCTGACCTGGTCAGCGGCCATCAGATGAACCGCCTGCTGCAGGGCGACGTGGGCTCCGGCAAGACGATGGTGGCGGTGCTCAGCTGCCTGATCGCCATCGGCAATGGTTTCCAGACCTGCATCATGGCGCCGACGGAAGTCCTCGCCCAGCAGCATTATGCCAATATCCAGAAATATCTGAAACCCACATCCGTCCGCTGCGCACTGCTGACCGGCAGTACGACGCAGAAGGAGCGGCGCGACATCCACGCCGGACTCGTGGACGGCAGCATCGGCATCATCGTAGGCACGCATGCCCTGCTCGAAGACAATGTCGTCTTCCGCAACCTGGGGCTCGCCGTCATCGACGAGCAGCACCGCTTCGGCGTAGACCAGCGGGCCAGACTCTGGGCCAAAGGGCCCGAAACCGGAAGAGTCCTGCCGCCGGAAACCGTGGCCGCCCGTGGCCTCGTGAACGGAGGGACCGCAAGCGCAGTGCAGCGGCGGGATGAGCGAAGCGAAGTTTCCGGCAGCAGCGACTCCTCCGGTCGGGACCGTATTCCCCCGCACGTGCTGGTGATGACGGCGACGCCGATCCCGCGGACGCTGGCGATGACCCTGTACGGCGACCTGGACGTGTCGGTCATCGACGAGATGCCTCCGGGCCGGAAGCCGGTACAGACGATGTGCATCGGGCAGAACCGGCGCAATGCCATGTACAGATTCATGCGCGACGAAATCGCCCGGGGACGGCAGGTATTCGTCGTTTTCCCGCTGATTTTCGAAAGCGAGAAGATGGACCTGCAGAACCTGGAGCAGGGATACGAAGAGATCGTCAAGGCCTTCCCCCTGCCCGACTACAAGGTCGCGATCGTCCACGGACAGCAGACCAACGAAGAAAAGAGCTTCAACATGTCCGCCTTTGCCGCCGGACGGGCCCACATCCTCGTATCCACGACCGTGATCGAGGTGGGCGTGGACGTCCCCAATGCGTCCGTCATGGTGATCGAGAGCGCCCAGCGTTTCGGCCTGAGCCAGCTCCACCAGCTGCGCGGCCGGGTGGGACGCGGCGCCGAGAAGTCCTATTGCATCCTGGTCAAGGATGCCAAGACATCCAAAGAGGCCCAGCAGCGCCTGGACCTGATGTGCTCGACGGAAGACGGTTTCGAAATTGCGGAACAGGACATGAAAATGCGCGGTCCCGGCGATCTGGAAGGGACCCAGCAGAGCGGGCTGCCCATCAGCCTCAACATCGCATCCCTGGCGCGGGACGGACAATTGCTGACGGAAGCCCGGATCTACGCGGAGCGGATCCTGGAAGCGGATCCTTCCCTGGAAGCCCCGCAGAACCAGGCTCTGGTACGAGAATTGAGAAAAGAAAAATACGAAATCAAAGACTATAGCAAGATCTCATGAAAAAGTTATCGATCGCATTAACCTGTTTGATTATGGCAATCAGTTGTGCACAGAAAGAAGACAGCGGCTACATCGGCCCGTCCGACATCCGCATCGAGGACGGCGTCATGACGCCGGAGACCCTCCTTTCGCTCGGCCGTCTGTCCGACCCCCAGCTCTCCCCCGACGGGAGCAAAATCCTCTATGGCGTTTCCTACACTTCCATTGCTGAGAACCGCAGCTGCCGCAACCTGTTCCTCTGCAATCCGGACGGGTCCGGAAAGGTACAGCTCACCCGCTACGCCAAGAGCGTGAATGCGGCCCGCTGGTCCGCCGACGGCAAGAGCATCTATTTCCTGCAAGGCGGCCAGCTCTGGAAAGCCCCGCTCAAGGGTTCCAGGCTCGGCAGGAAAGTCCAGCTCACCGACATCCCCAACGGCATCAGCGACTATAAGATCTCCCCGGACGGGCAACAGCTGATCTATGTCAGCAGCATCAAGAACACGGCCCTGCAGACGCCCGCCGACAGCGACCCGTCCCTGGACAAGGCCAGCGCATATGCTACCGAAGACCTGATGTACCGGCACTGGGACCACTGGGTGACGGATGTCCCCCGGAGCTATGTCGCCACGCTGGAGAACGGCACGGTCACCCCGGACAGGTCCGTCGACATCCTCGGCACGGAGGAGCTTTACGAGCTTCCCACCGAGCCGTTCGGCGGCGCGGAGCAGCTGGACTGGGCGCCGGACAGCCGGCATATCGTTTACTCCTGCCGCAAAAAAGTCGGCAAGCAATATGCGTTCAGCACCAACACCTCCATCTATATCTATGACATCCTGACCGGCATGACCCTCGACGTCAAGACGGACGGCGGCTACGACACCGATCCCGTCTGGAGCCCCGACGGGAAGCATCTGGCCTGGATCTCCATGGAACGCGACGGCTATGAAGCCGACCGGCAGCGCCTGTTTGTCGCCGACGTCGAACTGGGCGGCGGAGAGCAGCAGGATGGCCAGGACATCGGCGTCAAAGTACGCAGCATCCGGGAGCTGACACCGGATTTCGACCACGACGTGGCCGGCCCGGTGTGGCACAACGACGAGATCTTCTTCAATGCCCTCGTGGAAGAAGGGGTCCAGGCGCTTTATTGCGCGGATCTCTATGGAGACGTGCAGCGCATCACCCTGCCCGACTGGAATTTCGATTTCTTCTCCCCGTTCGCGATCCTGGAATGCGATGGCGGCGTGGAGTTGCTCGCTTCTTATTACTGCCTGAAGTTCCCGACCGAGCTGGTCTCCGTCAAGATTACGGACAAGGAGCTGAATTACAAGCAGATCACTCACGAAAACGAACACATCATGAGCCAGCTGTCGGATGTCACCGACGGACGGGTGTTCGTGGAAACGGTGGACCACCAGCAGATGCTCTGCTGGGTCCTGTATCCGCCGCAGTTTGACCCGGCCAGACAGTACCCCGCCATCGAGATCGTCCTGGGAGGTCCCCAGGGTTCCAATTCCCAGGACTGGAGCTACCGCTGGTGCTACCGGCTGATGGCCCAGCAGGGCTACATCGTCATCCTGCCGAACCGCCGCGGCACGACCGCTTTCGGCCAGGCCTGGAAAGAGCAGATCTCCGGAGACTATCCGGGCCTCAACATGCAGGATTACCTGAGCGCCGGGCGCTACATCAAGAGCCAGCCGTATGTGAACAAACTCGCCTGCGTGGGTGCTTCCTACGGTGGCTACTCGGCTTATATGCTCGAGGGACTGCATGGCGACCTGTATGATTGCTTCATCGCGCACGCCGGTATTTTCGACGAGAAACAACTGTGGTTTACCACCGAGGAGATGTGGTTCGCCAACTGGGACAACGGTGGTCTGACCGAATACGCCTATACGCCGGGGCAGACGGGCCCTGCCGGCGACGGGATCACCTTCGGCGGGATGCAGCAGGCCGGTGCGCCCTATGCTTCTACGGCCAAGGCCCAGCGCCACTATGCCACCTCCCCCTCTTCGATGGTCACCAAATGGCACACCCCGATCCTTTGCATCCACGGCATGATGGATTTCCGCATCCCTTACGAGCAGGGCATGGCAGCCTTCAACGCCGCCCAGATGATGGGGGTCCCCTCCAAACTCGTGGTTTTCCCCGAGGAGAACCACTGGATCCTCCAGCCGCAGAACTCGCTTTACTGGCACCGGGTCTTCTACGACTGGCTCGACCGCTGGATGAAATAACACCCGTCAGCTCTTGACGAAAAACCCCGGGATGGTTCTCATCCCGGGGTTTTTCACAATCCTTGTCGCACGCTTATTCGAAAAGCAGCCGCTCGATAAAGACCTGCCGTCCGTCGGCACGCCCCTCGACGATGTGCGATCCATCATCGGCGAGCAGATGCCAAAGCTCTACGGTGTCACCCTGCCTGGCCTCTTTGTTAAAGTTGATGGTCAACTCTTTAAGGAATTTATTATAAACAAGTTCTTCAGGTAAAGCATCCATCGCCCAGACCGTATACTTGACGTTGTTGGCGTGTCCGTTGTAATCGACGTCCGAGAATCGGACGACATGCGTCCCGATCAGTTCCAGCTCCGCGCCGCGGGGCACAGACACCTTGGGAGCACGTTCCGCAACGGCATCATCCGGACTCTGCGGTTCCGTGGAGATGATTTCCGACAGGAAATCCGCGCGGGCGACCCGGCGCTCGGCCAGGTTCATCACCACCCAGGAACTGGTAGAGTTGACGGCAGGCCGCCCCTCGGCGTCCAGCAACTGGTAGTCACGGATAAAATACAGGCCGTCCAGACCTTTGTGCCAGGTCAGCATCTTGATTTTCTCCTTGTGCATCACGGGCCGCTCGAAGCGGACATGCTGCCGGGCCAGGATCCAGGTACAACCGTACGGGCCGAGCTGCTCGTCGCCGAACTTCAGGCAGTCCGCACCGAAGACAGCCATATGCTGAGCCAGATCCAGGAAGGCAGCAGGACGCAGGATATGCCGGATATCGGTCATATAACAGGCGACCATGGAATCTTCGGTAATTTTATCTTTCAGGTAATCGTTCATAGCGGATGGGATTGGTATTGAGGGCGGTTTTGACTACATGCAAGGCAGGACAGGCACCGGTCAGGCAGTCCAGCAGGAGATCCTGCGTAAACTGCTCGCTCTGATAATGTCCCAGTTCGGCAAGGAGTACACCCCGGGTTTCAAAATAGTCGTGATAATGGAATTCGCCGCTGAGGAAGCAGTCCGCACCGGCCTGGATGGCATCGCGGAGCAGGAACGCCCCGGCCCCGCCACACAGGGCGACCCGGCGGATCGACCGTCCGTCCAGGACGGAATGCTGCAGGCACTGTACACCGAAGATCCGCTGGACACGGCCCAGGAATGCTGCATCCGGCTCGGCTTCAGGCAATTCTCCGACCAGACCGGAACCGGCATCTTCCCCTTCCTTCGGAGAAAGCCAGCGCAGTTCCTGCAAACCCAGCAGGGAGGCGATACGGTGATTGACGCCACCGGGAGCATTGTCCAGGCTGGTATGGGCGGAATAGATCGAAATCCCGTCCGACAGGGCCTTGACCACACAACGCTGCTGGTAGGTCGTGTCGGAAACCTGCCGGAGTGGCTTGAACAGCAGCGGATGGTGGGAGACGACCAGGTCGCAGTGCTTCAAGACCGCTTCGTCCAGGACCTCCTCCGTGACATCCAGGCAGACCAGGACACTGCGGATTTCCGCATCCGGGAAACCGACCTGCAGGCCGGAATTGTCCCATTCATCCTGCAGACGGAGCGGAGCGAGACGCTCCAGCACGGCGATGACTTCCTTCAGTTTCATGCCTGGGAGAGCAACTGGCGGACGATGGTGGAAAGGGTACGGCCGTCGGCCAGGCCGGCAAGCTGCCGGGATGCGACCCCCATCACCTTGCCCATGTCGGACGGAGCGGACGCACCGGTCTGAGCGATGATCTCGCGGACCCGTACTTCGATCTCTTCGGGCGACAACTGCCTGGGAACATATTCTTCCAGGATCTTCGCCTCGGCGAGTTCGTTGTCGGCCAGTTCCTGACGTCCTGCGGCCGTATATTGCTCTGCCGCTTCCTTGCGTTGTTTGATGAGCTTCTGGATCAATTTGATAATATCGGCGTCTTCAAGTTCCTTCTTGCCCCCTTCTGCGGTTTTGGCCAGCAGGATGGCGGATTTGATGGCGCGGACGGCATTGGTCCTTTCGTAGTCGTGGGCCTTCATCGCCGCCATGATGTCTTTTTGAATCTGTTGTTCGAGTGCCATTGTATCTTTTGTTTTCAACTTACGAAGTTACGATTTTTCACGGCTTCGCCAAAGTGTTCCGCTCAGGACTTTGCCGGTCTGATCTTGGCGTATTTCAACAGGAGCAGTTTTTCTCCGTGTCCGTCAAAGCGGATCCGTGCCTTCATTTCCGGAGCGCGGCCGCTCAGGTCCAGGATGGTTCCAAGCCCGAAACGATTATGTTCTATGCGCTGTCCTACTGATAATTCAGTCATCGGAACACCCACAAAGTCGGTGTCAGCAAGGGCCCGGGAAACAGGGTTCACCGCTTTGGGTTCAACCCGTCCCTGCGGCATGCGGCGTTGATATTGCACCCCGGAGGACTTGCCGTAACCGCCGTTGCCTGCGCCGAAACGGTTCAGGCGACCGCCGGTAAAACGGGAGCCGAAACCGCCCCATTCGTGCGTGACGCCAGAATTGTCGAAATCTTCCTCTTCCAGCGGGTTCTCGATATACCGCGGATCGATCTCCCGGAGGAAACGCGAGGGTGCGTTGGATTCATGTTTGCCGTTGCGCATGCGCGTCCCGGCAAATGCCAGCGCCACCGCCCGCTTGGCACGGGTCACGGCCACATAGAACAGGCGGCGCTCCTCCTCGACCTCGGAACGTGCAGACAGCATGGAGACGGACGGGAACAGGTTTTCTTCCATGCCCGCCACAAAGACATAGGGGAACTCCAGGCCTTTGGAGGAATGGACGGTCATCAGGGCGACCTTGTTATTGGTATCCTCATCTTCCGAAACGTCCACGTTACTCAGCAGGGAGACGTTCTCCAGGAAATCGTCCAGGGTATAAACCGGATGCTCTTCGGCGACATTCTCTTCCAGGAAATCCTCCGCTTCTTCTTCGCGTTCCTCGATAAACTGGGCGACGGAGTTGAGCAGTTCGTCCAGGTTCGACAGGCGGGACATGCCCTCGATCGAAGTATCCAGTTTATAAAACGCGTACAGACCGCTTTGTTCGGCAATCCTCAAGGCAAGTTCATGCGCATCGGTCGTCGGTACGAGGACGGACAGTTTCGCGACCATTTCACAGAAAGGCTGCACTTTCGGGACCTCCCGGGCCGCCTGGAACAAGGGCCATCCTTGCTGCCGGGCCACGGATTCCACCGCCGCGAGGGCCTTTTCGCCGATGCCGCGCGCCGGCTTGTTGACCACCCGGCGGAACGACTCGTCGTCCCGCGGATTGACCACCAGTTTGAAGTAGGCCATCATGTCCTTGACTTCCGCCCGGTCGAAGAAGGAATTGCCCGAATATATCATATAGGGGATGTTGTGGCGGCGGAGCTGCTCTTCCAGGGCACGGGATTGCGAATTGGTCCGGTAGAGGATTGCGAAATCCTGGTACTGGGCGCGGGCTGAACGCATCCGCGACTGGATCTCGGAAACGATCATGACCGCCTCTTCCTGTTCCGTATAGGCCTTGAGCAGTTTGATCGGCTCGCCATTCTCCCCCATTGCGTAGCATTCCTTGGGAATACGCCCCTCGTTGTGTGCGATCAGGGAATTGGCCGCATCCACGATTACCTGGGTAGAGCGGTAGTTGCGTTCCAGGCGGAATAGTTTGCATTCGGGGTAATCCTTCTTGAAATTGAGGATATTCTCGATCTTGGCGCCGCGGAAAGCATAGATGGACTGGCTGTCGTCCCCCACCACGCAGATATTGCGGCGGAACTGGGCCAGTTTCTTGAGAATCAGATACTGGGCTGCATTGGTGTCCTGATACTCGTCCACCATGATGTGCGTAAAGCGGCCGGCAATCGAACGGAGCGCCTCCGGGTTGTCGCGCAGCAGATAGTTCATGTTCAGCAGGATGTCGTCGAAGTCCATGACCCCGCTCTGCTTGAGCCGTTCCTGATAACGCTTGTACACCTCGCCCAGCCTGGGGCGCTTGGCATGGTAGTCCTCGGTCTGGAGTTCCTGACTGGCCAGATAGGTTTTGACCGTGATCAGGTTGTTCTTGGCCTTGGAAATCCGGGACAGCACATCCCGGGGCTTGTAGATCTTGTCGTCGAGACCCAGCTCTTTGACGCATGCCTTGACCGCACTCTGCGAATCGGAAGTATCATAAATGGTGAAATTCACCGGATATCCGAGCGACTCGGCATATTCCCGCAGGAAACGCACGAACACGGCATGGAAGGTTCCCATCACCACCCGCCGGACGTTGCGGTCCCCGACCATGGCGGCAATCCGCTCCTTCATCTCCCCGGCGGCCTTCTTGGTAAAGGTGAGCGCCAGGATGCGGGCGCCCTCCTGCAAAGCCAGTATATAAGCAACGCGGCTGGTCAGCACGCGCGTTTTACCGGAACCGGCCCCCGCTACGATCAGCACCGGGCCTTCAACACAACAAACGGCATTTTTCTGCTCGTCGTTCAATTCTTCCAAGATCGTATTCACTTTATCCAACATAGCGGCACGAAAATACAAAAAAAAGTGGTATCTTCGCGACACATTTTTAGCGAAATTCATTAACGTCATATTCAATGTCACAAAACTTCGTTTTGAAAAAGGGGCTGAACATCCCGGTATCGGGAGAAGCAGCACTCCATGTCTCAAAGACGATAGCGCCGGGCATCGTGGCAGTCCAACCGACTGACTTCAAAGGATTCCTTCCCAGACTTCTTGTCAAGGAGGGTGATCCCGTGCTTTGCGGCTCCCCCGTCATGGCAGACAAAAAGAACGCTGACATTCTCCTGACTTCCCCGGTCAGCGGCACGGTCAAGGAGATCGTCAGAGGTGATAAGCGCAAGCTGCTCGCCGTCCTCATCGAGGCCGACGCCAAACAGCAGTGCGTCGACTTCGGGGTCAAGGATGCATCCAAACTGGATGCAGACCAGGTCCGCCAGGCTCTCCTCCAGAGCGGTCTGTGGCCCTGGCTGATCCAGCGTCCTTACGGCATCCTGGCCAATCCCGATGTACGGCCGCGCGACATCTTCATTTCCACCTTCAGCACCGCTCCGCTCGCCGCAGACAGCAACTTCTGCTTCGGCTCCGAACTGCAGGCCGCCCAGGCCGGCGTATGCGCACTCTCCAAACTCACCGACGGCAAGGTACATGTCAGCCTCGACGGCAACGGCGGCAGCTCTGCCTTCGCCGCGCTCCAGCACTGTGAACTGCATACCTTCCAGGGCAAGCATCCGGCTGGGAACGTAGGTGTCCAGATCAGCCATATCGCTCCGATCTGCAAGGAAGATATCGTCTGGACCGTATCTCCCGTCGCCCTCATCGCCATCGGCAAGCTCTTTACCACCGGCAGGCTCGATGTCCGCCGCAAGGTCGCCGTCACGGGCCCGATGGCCATCGAACCCGCTTACATCGAAACGGTTCCCGGCATGCCGATGAAAGAGATCTCCTTCTTCTGCGGCAACACCCCTGCAGACACGATGCGCATCATCAGCGGAGATGTCCTCACCGGCAAGGCCGTCGGTGAAAACGGTTATCTCGGCACTTTCGACAACCAGGTCTCGCTCCTGCACGAAGGTACGGAGGAGGAACTGCTCGGCTGGCTCAATCCGGTCCGCGCCCATCAGTTCAGCGCCGACCACAGCTACTTCTCCTGGCTGACGCCGAAGAAGAAATACGCGATGGACACCAACCTGCACGGCGGTCCCCGCGCTTTCCTGATGAACGACGGCTACTACGCCCGCGTCCTGCCGATGGACATCTATCCGGTTTACCTCGCCAAGGCCTGCCTGGCCGGAGAGATTGAAAAGATGGAGAAATTCGGCATCTATGAAGTACTCCCCGAGGACCTCGCCACCTGCGAGTTCGTCGATCCGAGCAAGAACAATATCCAGGAAATGATCGAGCAAGGCATTGACCTGATGCTCAAGGAAATGGCTTAAAAGTATGAACAAAATTTTCGAAAAAGGCGGCAAATTATACTGGCTGCACTCTACGGTTGACGCTTTTGAGTCATTCCTCCACGTTCCCGGCACCGTGACCCGGAAGGGTGCCCATGTACGTGACGCCATCGATCTCAAGCGTCTCCTCATCCTCGTGGTGATCGCCGCCGTCCCCGCAGCCCTCTTCGGCATGTGGAATGTCGGCTACCAGCACGGTCTCGCCGTGGGAGACACCTCCCTCAACATTCTCGGTAACTGGTGGTATGGATTCCTCAAGGTCCTGCCCCTGTACCTGGTCTCCTACATCGTCGGTCTCGGCATCGAGTTCGCCTCCTGCCAGATCCGCGGAGAGGAAGTCAGCGAAGGATATCTCGTATCCGGTTTCTTCATTCCCTTGATCGTCCCGGTGGACATCCCGCTCTGGATGCTTGCGGTTGCAGTCGCTTTCGCAGTCATCTTCGGCAAGGAAGTCTTCGGCGGCACGGGCATGAACATCGTGAACCCCGCCATCCTCACGCGCGCGTTCCTTTTCTTCTCTTATCCGAACTACATGTCCGGTTCCGACTGCTGGATCTCCTACAAACCCACCGAGCAGCTCGTTGACGGTTTTACCGGCGCCACCCCGCTCGCCCTGGACGGTACGACCGCACAATACGGCACCGGTTTCTGGGACCTCTTCATCGGTACGGTCCCCGGCTCTGTGGGTGAGACTTCCGTGATCGCCATCCTGATCGGCGCCGTCCTGCTCATCTGGACCGGCATCGCCAGTTGGAAGATCATGTGCGCCGGCATCCTCGGCGCCCTGTTCGTGGGCGGCATCGGCGACCTCGCCGGCATCACCACGATCCCCTGCTACATGCAGCTCCTCTACGGCGGCTTCGCCTTCGGTATCGTCTTCATGGCGACCGATCCGGTGACTTCCGCCCAGACCGAAGCCGGCAAATGGATCTACGGCTTCCTGATCGGAGCCCTCTGTATCACCGTACGTCTCTTCAACCCGGGCTACGCCGAGGGCATGATGCTCGCCATCCTCCTCTGCAACGTCTTCGCCCCGCTGATCGACCACTGCGTGATCAGCTCGCACCTCTCCCGCAAGGCCAAGAAACTCAAAACCGCTTAGCCCTATGAATACCAACAGCAACGCATATACTGTCATCTACACCACGCTCGTGGTTGTGATCGTGGCTGCGGTCCTTGCCTTCACGGCCATGAAACTCAAGCCGTCGCAGAACGCCAATGCCAAGGCGGAGACCCTCCGCCAGATGATGTCCGCCGCGCAGATCAAACCTACGGACGAACTCTATGCTACCAAGAACGCCGGAATCCTGCAACTGTACGCCGACAATATCGACAAGGCCTATACCATCGGCCTGGACGGCGAGCAGAACGGCACCCTCTCCACCGAGAAATCCAAAATCGACCTGGTGGACAACCTCAAGCCGCAGGACAAGGCGATCAAGGCCGGAGATGCCGTCACCCTGCCCGTCTATGTCTTCAAGAGCGGAATCCAGGTGATTCCGATCTACGGAGCCGGTCTCTGGGGACCCATCTGGGGCTACATCGCTTTCCAGCCGGACGGCAAGACCATCGCCGGTGCCTACTTCGACCACGATTCGGAGACCCCGGGTCTCGGTGCCAAGATCAAGGACGAAGCCTGGTTCCGAGAGAAATTCGTCGGGAAACAGGTCAAGTTCGGTTCCGAACCGCTTTTCAACCTCGCCAAGAATGCGGAGGCGACCGGTGCGGACAATGCCATCGACGCCATCACCGGCGCCACAATGACCTCCAAGGGCCTTAACGACGCCCTGAATGTCTGGTTCAAGGCATACGAGAAGCATTTAGGGAACAAGGCAGAAACCCAAAACGAAGAGGAGGAATAATCATGGACAAGAAACTCAAAGAAACGATTCTCAATCCGATCCTGAAGGGTAATCCGATCACCGTCCTCATCCTCGGTATCTGCTCTTCGCTGGCCGTTACGGTCCAGCTCAAGGGAGCCCTGGTAATGGCTCTTTCCGTGATCCTCGTCACGGGTCTCTCCAGCCTGGTCTGTTCCCTGCTCCGCAACAGCATCCCCAACCGGGTGCGTATCATCGTGCAGCTCGTCGTCGTGGCCATGATGGTCATCCTTGTCGACCAGGTCCTCAAGGCCGGAGAAGGCACCTATGCCATTGACAAGCAACTTTCCGTCTATATCGGCCTGATCATCACCAACTGTATCGTGATGGGACGCATCGAGGCTTTCGCCCTCGGCAACAAACCCATCCCCTCCCTGCTGGACGGTCTCGCCAACGGAGTCGGCTACGGCTTGATCCTCATCATCGTCGCCTTCTTCCGCGAACTTTTCGGAAGCGGCACCCTGTTCGGCCTCCAGGTCCTGCCTGCCGGCTATATTCCCAACAACCTCGTGATCCTGCCGCCGTTCGCGCTGATCCTGCTCGGATGCATCATCTGGGTACACCGCGCCTTCGACAAGGATCTTCAGGAGAAATAATCGCGTCGCCCTATGGAATACATCAGCTTATTCGTCAAGTCAATCTTTGTTGACAATATGATCTTCGCATACTTCCTGGGTATGTGCTCATACCTGGCAGTATCGAAGAACGTGAAGACAGCCAATGGCCTGGGCCTCGCTGTGGTCTTCGTCCTTTTATGCACGCTCCCGCTCAACTGGCTCCTCAACACCTATGTACTGCAGCCGGGCGCTCTCAAGTGGCTCGGCCCCCAGTTCGCAGAAGTGGACCTGAGTTTCCTCAGTTTCATCATCTTCATCGCGGTGATCGCGGCATTCGTGCAGCTCGTTGAAATGATTGTCGAGAAGTACCTCCCTTCACTGTACTCCTCGCTCGGTATCTTCCTGCCGCTGATCGCGGTGAACTGCTCCATCCTGGGCGGTTCCCTCTTCATGCAGCAACGTGACTTCGTGAACATCGGCGAACCGCTTGTTTACGCACTCGGTTCCGGCATCGGCTGGTATCTTGCCATCGTCTGTCTCGCCGCCATCCGTGAAAAGCTGTCCTACAGCAATGTACCCGCTCCGCTCAAGGGAGTCGGTATCACCTTCATCACCGTAGGTCTGATGGGTATGGCTTTCATGATCTTTATGGGTATTCAACTTTAGGAGGAGCAGGCTATGACATCTACTATTATCGCTTCTATCGCAGTGATCGTCCTGGTGACGCTCCTGCTTGTGATTCTCCTGCTGGTCATCAAATCGATGGTCACCCCGACCGGAACGGTCCAGATCGACATCAACAACGGCAAGAAGACCCTCGACGTCAATCCGGGCAACTCCCTGATGAACACGCTCGCCGAGCAGAAGATCTTCCTCCCCTCCGCCTGCGGCGGCAAGGCCAACTGCGGCCAGTGCAAGGTCCAGGTGCTCGAGGGCGGCGGAGAGATCCTCCCCACTGAGACCGGCTTCTTCAACCGCAAACAGATCAAGGAAGGCTGGCGCCTGGGCTGCCAGGTCAAGGTCAAGGACAAACTCAAGATCCAGGTTGCCGAGTCCGCCCTGTCCGTCAAGAAACTTGAGTGCGAGGTAATCTCCAACGAGAACGTCGCCACGTTCATCAAGGAGTTCACCGTCCGTCTGCCCGAGGGAGAGAACCTCGAGTTCAAGAGCGGCGAGTATATCCAGATCGACATCCCTGCCTACGAAGCCGACTTCGCCGACATGGGCGTGGCCGACATCTACAAGGGAGACTGGGACAAGTTCGGCATCACCGGCCTGAAGTACAAGAACACCGAGCCTACCATCCGTGCCTACTCCATGGCCTCGTATCCCGGCGAGAAGGGCATCATCAAGCTGAACGTGCGTATCGCAACCCCTCCGTTCGACCGCACGCAGCCGAAGGGCGTCTTCAAGTTCGTACCGGGCGTGCCTCCGGGGATCGCATCCACCTACGTGTTCTCCCGCAAGCCGGGCGACAAGGTGATGATCAGCGGCCCTTACGGCGAGTTCCTGCTGCCGAAGGACGATCCGGACACCCTCGAGTACATCTTCGTGGGCGGCGGCGCCGGCATGGCCCCGCTCCGCAGCCACATCATGCAGCTCTTCAAGACGCTCCGGACCGGCCGCAAGGTCAGCTTCTTCTACGGCGCCCGCGCCCTTGTCGAAGCCTTCTACCTGGAAGACTTCGCCGAGATCGAGAAGGAGTTCCCGAACTTCAAGTTCTACCTCGCCCTCGACCGTCCTGACCCGGCAGCGGATGCCGCCGGCGTAAAGTACACTCCGGGCTTCGTGCACAACGTGATGTACGAGACCTACCTCAAGAACCACGAGACGCCCGAAGACATCAAGTACTTCATGTGCGGCCCGCCGATGATGGTCTCCTCCGTCAACAACCTGCTCGATTCGCTCGGCGTCCCGCCTGAAAACATCCTGTACGACAACTTCGGAGGATAAAGATTTATTTTATACATAAAGAATTCACAAAATCTGCGATACGATTTTTTCGAATTCTTGCAGGCTCCCCGGCCCCCGCGTATTTTTGCCGCCATGAGACACGGACAAATACCCGGGGGCCGGCAGTATAATACTACATGCCTGTCCGACCTGTTCCAGCGACCCGGCATTCTGCGGGGCGCGCGGTCAATTCTGTTTTTTTGCTTTTTACTCTCTCTGCCGGCTTCCCTGGGTTCTTGCCGGAAACTGCCCGGACCCGTCACGGACGAGCCTGTGCCGGAGGC
>JAILAO010000064.1 GCA_024681565.1 Bacteroidales bacterium | reverse complement strand
AACCTGGAGCAGAGCGTCCGCTTCGCCCAGGCGGTCGAAAAGCATCTGAAGGGAGGCCCCATCGTCCATGACCGCGGACTTTCACAGGACCCGTTCCTGGTCCTGTGGCGCACGGCGATGCCTGCCGTCCTGCTGGAACTCGGGTTCATCTCGAACGACACCGATCTGGCCGCGCTCCGGCAGAAAGAAAACCGCGACCAGCTGGCCGAGCGGATCTGCCAGGCCTTTATCGAATACAAACAGATCTACGACGGTACGGTGGATGCTCCGTCCCCGGACGGAGAAAAACCGAAGGCAATCGCCCCGAAGACAGCCCCGGCACCGGCTCCGCCGGCGGCGAAGGGGGATGACGGGACCGTCTATGCCGTCCAGATATTCGCCGTCAAGAAGAAAATGGATCCCAAGTCCCGGGAGTTCATGGGTTATACACCGCGCATCATCCAAAGCGGGTCGCTCTATAAATATTATATCGGAGTCAGCAATACGGCCGCCGGATCGAAAAAACATCTGTCCGCCATCCGCAAAAAATATCCGGATGCCTTTTTGGTCCGGATAACAGGAGACAAGGCTGTCCGGGTGGAATAAAAATACCCCCTGTTTTTGGTTTTTTATGGGATGCAGGCGATTGCAGCGGGGAAAAACGTTTGTTTCTTAATTTAGAAATTCTCTAAATACGTAACTATCGTTATTTTCGGTCGTTATTCGATTTGCTGCTTTGTATCATATTGAAAACCAGATAGTTTCAAATGGACTATTTGCAGGTTCAGGTTTCTAATATTTAAGCCAAAAAAAATTAATATGCAATATTAGAAAAATGTTTTTTTCAATTTTTTTTCCTCCAACTTTGCACTGCGATACGGTGATGAACCGGTCGCATTTTTTAACCAGTAGTGGAATCTTTAGCGAAACATAACGAGATTTGGGACGAATGCCTGAGGATTATTGGGCAAATCGTCGAACCGCAGCAGTTCAAGGTGTGGTTCCGGCCGATCCGTGCCGTCTCGTTCGTGGATTCCAAACTGACCGTGGAGGTTCCTTCCCTTTTCTTCCAGGAGTATGTCGAGTCCGCGTTCCTGGATGTCCTGCGGATGACCCTGCATCGCGTGATCGGACCGGATGCCCAACTGGGCTATAAGGTCAAACCCGTGCAGAACCAGCCGGCGATGCGCCTGTCCGGTCAGCGGACGGTGATTCCGGTCAACCCGGAGGTTACGGTCAATACCAATCCGACCGCGAACCCCAGCCCGTTCATTTATCCCGGGCTGCAGAAAATCCAGATCGACCCGCGGCTCAATCCTGCTTATTGCTTCGCCAACCTGGTGGAAGGGGAGTGCAACAAGATGGGCGTGACCGCCGGAGAGAATATCGCCGGCGCTCCGGGCAAGACGGTGTTCAATCCGCTTTTCATTTTCGGCGGACCGGGTCTCGGCAAGACCCACCTGGCCCAGGCCATCGGCATTGCCATCAAGGAGAAGTTCCCCGAGCAGGTGGTTCTCTATGTGACCGGCAACGAATTCAAGACGACCTATATGCACGCCGTGTCCGTGCTCAACAAGCTGACGGACTTCATGGCTTTCTATATGAAGCTGGACGTGCTGATCGTGGACGACATCCAGGGCCTGCTGGGCCCCGGTTGCCAGAACGCCATGTTCAACATTTTCAACTACCTGCACCAGAGCGGCAAGCAGCTGATCTTCACGTCCGACCGGGCCCCGGTGGACCTGCAGAATTTCGAAGAGCGCCTGCTTTCCCGTTTCAAGTGGGGTCTTTCCGTCCAGCTGACCCAGCCGGACTACAAGACCCGCCTGCAGATGCTCCGTTCCCGCGCCGAGCGCGAAGGTGTCGATGTCCCCGACGAGGTCCTGGATTTCCTGGCCACCCGCGTGAAGACGAACTTCCGCGAGCTCGAAGGGGCCCTGATCTCCCTGATCGCCCATGCCTCCGTGGAGCGCGGCAAGTCCATGCTCGAACTGGCGGAATCCATTACGGAGACCCTGGTCGGCGAGGAGAAGTCCGACCTCGATATCGGCAAGGTGCAGCGTTCCGTCTGCGATTATTTCAACATCAGCCGCGAGGACCTGCTTTCCAAGTCCCGCAAACGGCAGATCGTCCAGGCCCGGCAGATTGCCATGTACCTGAGCCGCAATCTTATCTCCAACTGCTCTCTTGCGACGATCGGCCAGGAGATCGGCGGCAAGGACCACGCCACGGTCCTGCACGCCTGCACGACCGTCTCGGACCTGATGGAGACGGACAAGGGCTTCCGGAAATACGTCTCGGACATCGAAGCGATGCTCGTGCCGTCCAACCGATAACCTATAACCACAATACGATATGCTCCAGATTGCCCCTTCTATCCTGGCGGCGGACTTCCTTCATTTGGAGAAGGACATCCAGCTTGTCAACCGTTGCGGGGATGTCATCCACCTCGACGTGATGGACGGCTCGCTCGTCCCGAATATTTCTTTTGGTTTTTCTGTGATCGACCAGGTCGCCAAGATCGCGACGGCTCCGATGGATGTGCACCTGATGGTGGTCCATCCCGAGCGCTGGTTCGAGAAAATCGCCAAGGACGGCGTCCGGATGTGCTCCTTCCACTGGGAAGCCGCAGGGCGCAACACCTCCCGCTTTATCCAGAAGATCCAGGAGCTGGGAATGAAGGCCGGCGTGGTCATCAATCCGGACGTCCCGGTCGCCAAGCTCTTCCCCTATATCGGGAAAGCGGATTATTTCCTGATCATGTCCGTATTCGCCGGATTTGGCGGGCAGAAATTCATTTACGAATCCATCGACCGGGTGGCAGCCCTGCGGGCAGAGATCGAACGCCGCGGTGCGAAGGCGATCATCGAGATCGACGGTGGCATCAATCAGGGCAATGCCCGGGCCGTCGAAGAAGCCGGTGTGGACCTGGCAGTGGCCGGGAGTTCCGTTTTCGGCGCACCGGATCCCGCAGCCGCTATCTCGGCTCTTCGGGGAGCCTGAACATATATTTTCCGAATTCTTCTTGCAGAGACAATCTGCCGTCGGGGGAGGCCAGCTGGCCGAAACGGCGGCGGATTTCTTGTTGCAGCCGGGGCAGTTCCTGCCGGATGTCATAGGTGCGGCCGGTCAGTTCGTACATGGAGACGGGGTTGGGCAGGTCTGACGGCCAGTCGCTTTCGTTGACATTGAGGCCGATGCCGACAATGCTTTCAAGCACGGCTCCCTGGCTGAGGATGTTCTCGATGAGGATGCCGCAGATCTTGCGGTCTCCGACCCAGATGTCGTTGGGCCATTTGATCCTGGCGCTGATGTCGTTCTTCAGCAGATAGTCCCGCAGCGCCAGGGTCGTCACCTGCGTGATCAGGATGGCCTCCGACGCGGCCAGGGCGCAGTCGCCCCCGAAGCGGTAGAGGATGCTGAACGTGAGGTTGGCGCCGGGGGTGGCATACCAGGTATGCGTGCCCTGACCGCGGCCGGCCGTCTGCTCTCTGGCAGCGATGATTGACAAATTGTCAAGGGAAGGAATCTGCCTCCTGAGTATGCTGTTGGTCGAATCGGCCGTTCCTAACCAGATTATATCGGGGTCCGCGTCGGATGGTTTCATTTTTGTTAGTATATTTGTCTGCAAAATTACTGAAGATGGCTCAAAAACCCAACAATAAAGATCCCCGGAAACCGAAGATTGTCCGGATTAATCTATCTTGGCTCTACATTATCCTGCTGGTCGCAATCGGCTATATGCTCTTTGCGCAGAGCGGCCCCGCTCCGCAGAAAATCGAATGGACGGATGTCCGGCAGATGATGCTGGACGGAGATATCAAGGAGATTCATTTTGTACGCAATGATTTCAAAGGATCGGTGACGGTCCAGGCCGACAAGCTCGGTAAATACGCCGATAAGTTCGCAAATGGAAAGGTTCCGACCCACTCTCCGCATTTCTTCTTCCTGACCTCGACCCGCTTCGACCCCGAGAAGGAGTTTGACGGCATCAACGCCCAGCTCCCGGAAGGATCGAAGGTCCGGATCATCATGGAGAACGACGCCCGTATCTGGGCCAATGTCCTGGAATGGGTCCTGCCCCTGCTGCTTCTGATCCTCCTGTGGAGCTGGATGTTCCGCGGCATGGGTCGCCAGATGGGCGGCGGCGCCAACAACGGCCCCGGCGGGATGAATCCCTTCAATGTGGGCAAATCCACCGGCAAACTGGCCGACAAGGACAAAGTCAACGTGACCTTCAAGGATGTCGCCGGTCTCTATGGCGCCAAGGAGGAGGTGATGGAAATCGTGGACTTCCTCAAGAACCCCAAGAAATACACCTCCCTCGGCGGCAAGATCCCCAAGGGTGCTTTGCTCGTCGGCCCTCCGGGCACGGGCAAAACCCTGCTTGCCAAAGCCGTCGCGGGTGAAGCCGACGTGCCGTTCTTCAGCATCAGCGGCTCAGATTTCGTGGAGATGTTCGTCGGTGTGGGTGCCAGCCGTGTCCGGGACCTCTTCGCCCAGGCCAAGGAGAAAGCGCCTTGTATCGTCTTCATCGACGAAATCGACGCCGTCGGCCGGGCCCGCGGCAAGAATGTCGGGTGCTCCTCGAACGACGAACGGGAGAATACGCTCAACCAGCTCCTCACCGAGATGGACGGTTTCGCCAGCAACAGCGGCGTGATCGTGCTGGCCGCGACCAACCGCGCCGACATCCTGGACAAGGCCCTGATGCGTGCCGGTCGTTTCGACCGTCAGATCCACGTCACCCTGCCCGATCTCAACGAACGGAAGGAGATTTTCCAGGTCCATCTCAAGCCGCTCAGGCTCTCCAAGGACTTCGACCTGGAACTGATCGCCAAGAATACTCCGGGATTCTCCGGTGCCGATATCGCCAATGTCTGCAATGAAGCGGCTCTGACCGCTGCCCGCAAGGGCAAGTCGGATGTCAACAACCAGGACTTCTCGGATGCGGTGGACCGCGTGGTGGGCGGTATCGAACGCAAGAAGACCATCATGTCCCCGAAGGAGAAGCGCCTGACGGCGTTCCATGAGGCGGGACACGCCGTGGCCGGCTGGCTGCTGCCGGGCTGCGACCCCGTCCTCAAGGTCTCCATCATCCCGCGCGGACAGGCCCTGGGCATTACCTGGATGCTTCCGGACGAGAAGGTCACGAACTCCAAGACGGATATCCTGGACAACATGTGCAGCCTGGTCGCCGGCCGTGTGGCGGAAGAACTTGTCAACGACGGCGTGCCTTGTACCGGTGCCTTGAGCGATTTTGAGCGGATGACCAAGATGGCCTACGCGATGGTCAGCTACTATGGCATGAGCGAGAAGGTGGGCAACCTCTCCTTCTATGACGCCAACGGCGGCTACGAGTTCACCAAGCCTTACAGCGAGAAGACGGCGGAACTGATCGATTCCGAGGTGAAATCCATCATCGACGGGGTCACGGCCAAGACCCGCAAGATCCTCCAGGACAACTGGGCCGGACTGACGGAACTTGCCGAGCAACTGATCGAGAAAGAAGTCATCATGGCGGAGGACATCGAGCGGATCTTCGGTCCCAAGGCCGGCAAGCACGGCGAAGAGCGGCTGCTCAGGGAAGGGGAGTCCGCTGCTGCCGAGACTGCTGAAACCGAGGAAAAACCGGCGGAAAATGAGTAATTTCTGGACGCGCACACTGACCGGCATCGTGTTCCTGGTGGTCATGGTGTTCGGACTGATCTGGGACAGGACGCTCTTCGGCGCCCTGTTCGTACTTGTCCTGTGGATCGCCCTGCAGGAGTTTTACCGGATGGCACTCGGCACGCGTTTCCTGTTCCAGCAGAAGCTGGGGCTGGTTGCGGGCGCCGCGGCCTTCCTGCTGGTGGCCGGCCATTTCTTCTATGGCCTGGACCTTCGCTGGCTGGTGCTGGTGCTGGTCCCGCTGCTGCTGATTCCCGTCTCCGCCCTGTTCCTGGCTTCCCGGGACGCTTTTGCGGATCTTTCCTACATTTATGCCGGCCTGATTTATATCGCCCTCCCGATTTCGCTCTCTCCGATGCTGGTGATGGACGGTGAGGTTTTTGACGGCTGGTTGCTGCTGTCTTTCTTCATCCTCATCTGGGTGTCGGATGTCGGCGCGTATTGCATCGGTTCAACCCTGGGGCAGCGTCCGGACGCCAAACGGCTGGCTCCTTCCATATCTCCCAAGAAATCCTGGTGGGGATTCGGCGGCAGCATCTTTTTCTGCGTCGCCGCAGCTGTCGGCCTGCATTTTCTGACCTGGTTGCCATACAGCCTGCTCCATTGCATCGTCATCGGTATCATCATCAGCCTGGGCGGTACCTGCGGGGACTTGTTCGAGTCGATGTGGAAGCGGCATTTCGGCGTCAAGGATTCCGGTAATTGCATCCCCGGGCACGGTGGAATGCTCGACCGCTTCGACAGCAGTCTGGTCGCCATTCCGATGGCATCCGTTTATCTTGTATTGATAGATCTGTTATGAAAATTGACCGCGATTCGATCGGCTCGCTGGCCCTGGTTTACGCCATCAGTCTGGCGTTGTGCTTTGTCGTTTTGCGTTTTATCCATATTCCCTGGCTCTCCTGGCCCCTGGTGGCGCTGCTGCTGTGGTTCGATGTCTGGCAGACGGCGTTCTTCCGCGTGCCGAAGCGCAAGCGGGGTGGCGGTCCCCGTTCCGTGACCTCGGTCGCGGACGGAAAGGTCGTCATCGTGGACAAGGTCTACGAACCGGAGTTCCTCAAGAGCGAATGCATCCAGATTTCCGTCTATATGAACTTCTTCGACGTGCACGCCAATTTCTGGCCGGCGAACGGGGAAGTGTCGTATTACCGCTATTATCCCGGTGAGCATTTCCTGGCTTTTGCCCCCAAGGCTTCCGCAGAGAACGAGCATTCCTGTGTCGGCATCCGCATGGCTTCCGGCAAGAAGATCCTGTTCAAGCAGCTGGCCGGCGTATTTGCCCGGCGCATCGTCTGCTATGCGCAGGACGGCGTTTCCGTCAGCCGCGGGGAGCAGTGCGGCATCATCAAATTCGGCTCGAGGATCGACCTTTTCCTGCCGCTGGACGCGGAGATCAAAGTAAAGGTGGGAGATGCCGTCCGCGCCTGCGAGACGGTCCTGGCGGAGCTGTAAACCCTTATTCTGCCAAGATTTTTTCCAGATCGGCGCGGGCCTGCCCGGCGTCCCGGAAAACGATGCCCCGGATACCGAGGCTTTCGCCGCCGGCGGCATTGCGCGGATTGTCGTCGATGAAGACACATTCCTCGCCCCGCAGGCCATAGCGCTCCAGCAGAATGCGGTAGAGCGCCGGATCCGGCTTCATCGTCATCTCTTCGCCGGAAACGACATAGCCGTCCAGCAGATCGAAAATCGGATAGCGTTCCCGGACGAGCGGGAAGGTCTCGCGGGACCAGTTCGTCAATCCGTAAACCCCGAACCCGCGCGCCTTGAGATCCCGGATCAGTTCTTCCATTCCGGGAATCTGCTCGCCCATCATGTCCAGCCAACAGCCGTAGTACATGCGGATTTCCTTTTCCCATTCCGGGAAAAGGGCCACCCGCTCCTCGGTAATCTCGGCAAGCGGGCGTCCTCCGTCCGCAAGCGTATTCCAGGAATAGGGGCAGATTTCTGTCAGGAACCATTCCGCCTTGTCGGCGTCCTGGAAATAGGGGACATAAAGATGGTGCGGATCCCAATCGACGAGAACCGCACCGAAATCAAAGATAATGTTCCGAATCATTGGACAGTCTTGCGTGTCGTGATCAGGATGACCCCGTTCGCGCCACGCGAGCCGTAGATGGCGGTGGATGAGGCATCCTTGAGGACGTCGATCCGCTCCACCTCGTCCGGGCTGATATAACTGATGTCATCCACGACCACGCCATCGACCAGGATCAGCGGTTCGTTGCTGCCCAGCAGCGAGCGGTCGCCGCGGATCCGGAGACTCGTTCCGTTGACCTCCAGTCCGGCCACACGGCCCTGCAGATATTCATAGATATTGCTATAGCCGCTTCCTCGCTTGACTTTTACCGTGCTTGTGGCACTGGTGGAGTCCTTGCGGCGGATTTTCTGATAACCCAGGTTTACATCTTCTTCTTCCGGGTCTTCGATATTGGCATGCCGGGCTGTGCCGCAGGAGCAGGCCAGCAGGGCGATCAGGAGCAGGGGGTAAATTCTTTTCATAATCGGTACGGATTGGTTTTATGATTCAAAAATACATAAATTATACCATAAATCAAATCCTCGCGATTTTCATTTCTCCTTTTGGAAGTCCGTGTTTTTTGCTTATATTTGCAGTCCGCAACGGTGCGTTGGCCGAGTGGCTAGGCGCAGGTCTGCAAAACCTGTCACAGTGGTTCGATTCCGCTACGCACCTCCCGAAGACCCCGGCAAATCATTTGCTGGGGTCTTTTGCAAATGTGGTATAGAATTTGAAATATCCGCGCAGAACCGAAGCATAAAACACAATTCTATGAAACGATTTCTCATTATGGCAGTTGCCGGCCTGTTGGCCGGAGCTGCGAGCCTGTCGGCTCAACCTGCTCAACGGCCCGAAGGGGCCGGTAAACGTCCGCAACGTCCGATTGTTTCCCTCAATCCTGAGGAGAAGACGGCTCAGATGGTCGAAAAATATAATCTCACGGCCGACCAGCAGGCCGCTGTGCTTGATTTGAACAAACGCTTTGAAGGCAAGTTGGACTTCCTTCCGCCGGGAAGGCCGGACCGTGGCGAAGAAGGTGAAGAGGGCGGAGAACGTGCAGAGCGCACAAATCCCCGCGACATGACCGAGGAGGAACGTGAGGCTTTCTTTGAGCAGATGCAGGACCAGATGCTGGAAAGGCAGGAACAGTTGCTGCAGGTGCAGAAAGATCAAAAGGAATATGATAAAGTCATGAAAGGGATTCTTGACAAAGAACAGTATAAACTGTACCGCAAAGACCAGCGTAAACGGGATCAGGAATTGCAGCGCATGCTGCAGCAGACGGGCAACCGTGCGCAGGGAGGATTCCCTGGCGGCCCCGGCGGAGAAGGCTTCGGCGGTCCCGGTGGCGGGGGATTCGGTGGCCCCGGCGGCGGCTTCGGCGGTCCCGGTGGATTTTGATAAATGACGGTCCCGGTGCGGAAAGCATCGGGATTTTTATTATATTTGTTTCATTAACACCCGATTGGTATGAAAAAAATAATCTATTCCCTGTGTCTGGCCTGCGTGATCTTTGCTGCCTGTGAACCGGAAGATCTCACGTACACCTATGAGGACCTTTCTTTTAAGTATACTCCTGAAGTTACCATTGCCGAGGAAACTCCGTTGGACAATGGGATGCGCCTGCTTATCCTGGGCGAGGAGAATGCGCAGATGACCGTCGAAATCATCCGTCTCGGCGGGAATGTCGAAAATGCTTCCTGGGAGGAAAAAGAAGCCTTCGTCAAAGGCGAGGCGGACAACATGATGAGACGCCTGCTCAACGATCCTGCCTATGCCTGGACCTGGGAGCCGGTCCCGTATGCGACGAAGCATGACCGCTGGAGTTCAGAAGACGAGATCCCCTCTGCCGGATGGGATATGTATCTGGCCATGCGCCAGGGGGAGCCGATTGCCATGGCAATCAAGGTCCGGCTTTTCCGCGACTACGAAGTCCGGCAATTCCTGGAGGCGCCCAATAGCGAAGAACTGGGCCAGTTCGGCACAATCACGCTCTCTTTCGGTCTGGAACAGTAATCTTTCATGTCCGTGGAAACGAAAACCGGCAGACTGTTTTGGCCTGCCGGTTTTTTTGTTTCCAAAGTGCCGGCGAAAATAGAGAGAAAGATGGTAAACGTCCGTTTTCGGAAGAATCGTGTTATCTTTGTAAGGATTAACCAATTCCCGATAGCTCATGAGCAAACATTTTCTGATGGCCGCCCTCGGCCTTGCCGCACTGCTCCCAGCCTCTGCGCAGGAGACCTATCAGGCACTCCGTTTCCGCCAGCCACTGGCTTATCATCAGTATATCATGCGGGACCTGCACCGGCAGACCGCGGCGCGTGATGCTGCTTTTGCTGAAGCGGCCCGGTCCAAACCGGCCATGGAGCAATACATTCGCGATGTGCGCGCCCGGATGGCCGATATTGCCGGAGAGATGCCGGAACGCGGCCCCTTGAACGCCCGGACGGTCGCTACGGTTCCGGGAGACGGGTTTGTTGTCGAGAAAGTCATTTTCCAAAGCGCCCCCGGGCGCTATGTAACCGCACATCTGTACCGGCCAGAGCAAGTCAAAGGCCGCATTCCGGCCTGTGTCGAGATGCCCGGTCATTCTGCCGCCGGCAAGGGAAACGGCTCCGCACAGGCTGCGCTGATGGCCCGTAACGGCATTGCCGTCATCCACGTGGATCCCCTCGGGCAGGGCGAACGGATGCAGCTGCTCGATGAACAGGGCAGGGACCTTACGCGCGGTGCAACCACGGAGCACACACTGCTCAACGTGCCCTATACGCTGCTGGGAAGCAACCTGGCGGCGCAGCATGCCTTTGACAACAGCCGCGCGGTCGATTATCTGCTTACGCGCAGGGACATTGATCCGAAGCGCATCGGCTGC
>JAILAO010000032.1 GCA_024681565.1 Bacteroidales bacterium | reverse complement strand
GCTATAATTGTTGCGGCGCTCGCCGTAATTGTGGTTGTCGCGGTCTCCGTAGCTGCGGCGCTCTCCGCCGTAATTGCCGCGGCTCTCGCCGTAGGAGCGTTGCGGACGGCCTTCGCCGTAGCTGCGGCGCTCACCGTTGTCGGAGGAGCGGTATCCGCTGTTGTAATTGCCCCGATGCTCGCCATTCTCACTTCTGTGCGCGCCGGGCGTGTATTCTACTTTTTCAGATTGGGGGCGTTCCCCTGCGTTTTTCCGGGGTCTAAGTTTTCGGCCTTCTTTAGTAAACTGATCCATTACTACTTGAGATTAAAGAAATAGGTAATTGTGCCCTCCTGCATGGCCGGCGCGTCCGCACTCATGTTGAAGTGCGTTTCCATCGCGGCTTTCCGCGCCGCAGCATAAAGGGTCTTGTCCAAAACGGTGGTGCCGTCGCCTCCCGGCACGGCCTTGACTACGTTGCCGTAGTTGTCCACCCAGATATCCACGACGACGATGCCGCTTTCCTGCACGTTGTAGACCGGCCGCGGGATGTTTCCCACGGTGTTGCGGCCTTTGACATGCGCGTTCGGCTTGCCGTCGGTGCGTCCGCTTTCGGTATTTCCCCGGGCCTGTCCGGCTTTGAAGGCATCACTTGCCTCCGAGGCGGAATGGGCGGCTGTAAGGGACGTGTCCTTCTTGGCCATCCCCGGGAATGCGGCGCGAGGGTCCAGCGCAGGCTCTTCCGGCTCCGGAGCGGGAACTTCGACGTCGCCGGCAGGATCCGGCCGGGTCTCCGGGGTCAGGTTTTCCCGGTCCGCTTCGGTAGGTGATTCACTCTTCTGCGCCAATTCAACAGGTTTCTCGGGATCGATTTCGTCCGCGAGCGGCTCCCGTCCTTGTAACTGCTGTGCGAGGATTTCAGGTTCTTCGCTGAAATCGATCAGCATGCTCTGCTCCTGGGGAGGGGGATAGAGATACTTCAGACCGGAGAATGAGATGAGGACGAGGGCGCAGGCATGCAGGACCACCGTCATCAGGATGCCGGTGATCTTGGCGTTGCGCTCGCGCTTCTGTCGGATTATCTGGTCGTTCTGCATGGGATGCTATTCCGGCTGTGTGGCCAGAATTACTTTGTAATGATTGCGTTTGGCGATGTTCATCACCTGGACGATCTCGCCGATCGGCACGCTTTCATCGGAATAGATGGAGAAGGTGGGATCCTCCTCGGTCTGGAGCAGTTCCACAAGCTCGTCCTCTACATCGGAGAACTGCACGGGCTCCTGGGCGCCGTTGATGTGGTAGGTATAGCGGTCTTCTCCCCAGTCTTTGATCGAGACGCTCACCGTGGCCTTCGCCCCCACCTGTCCCGTGCTCTTCGGCAAGAGGAGCTTGAGGGCATTGGGGTTGACCAGGGTCGAGGTCACCAGGAAGAAGATGAGCAGCAGGAACACGATGTCCGTCATTGAGGACATCGCGATGTTCGGGTCTGCCTTGGTGATTCGTTTGAGGGCCATCTTATTCGGTTTTGGGGGCTTCTGCGGCTTCGCCGAGCGCATCCATGAACTTGATGGTCGCATTCTCCATGTTGTAGACCAGCGAGGAGATGCGGGCCGTCAGGAAATTGTAGCCGAAATAGGCGAGGATGCCGACGATCAGACCTCCGACCGTGGTGATCATGGCCGTATAGATGCCGCTGGAGAGCAGCGTAATATCGATGTTGTTGCCGGCGTTGGACATGTTGAAGAACGCCTGGACCATACCGATCACCGTGCCGAGGAAACCGATCATCGGTGCGCCGCCGGCAATGGTGGCGAGGTAGGGAAGGCCTTTCTCCAGGCGGGCCACCTCGACGTTTCCGACATTCTCGATGGCAGCCTGGACGTCCGTGGCGGGCTTGCCGATCCGGGCGATGCCGGCCTCGACCATCCGGGCGACCGGAGCGTCATATTTGCCGCAGAGCGTCCGGGCGGACTTGTATTTCCCTTCGTGGATGTAGTCGCGGATGTCGTTGATGAAATCCTTGTCGATCTTGCCGGCCTGGCGGATGATCCACCATTTCTTGCCGAAGATGTAGATGGCGATGATGGACAGGGCGAGGAGGACCCACATCAGCCAGCCGCCCTTGGCGGCCATTTCGATGAGGGAATAGGACATCTCCTGCTGCACGGGAACAGCTTGGGCGATGTCGGTCTGGAGAAGCGGGAACAACATATCTGAGTTGGTTTTAATACTAACGTAATCCAAAAACTCTGCCTACTTGGGCATAATCGTACAAATATACGATTATTTTGCTGGATTCCGCTATCCTGCCCCCTCAAAATATGTATTTTCAAATTACTTCCATATCTTCCGACGGCAGCCAGCCCTGGCGGCCGTCGGCCAGTTCGATGTTGCGCCAGGAACCCACTTCGTCGAGGAGCTTGACCTTCGTGCCTTCGTGCAGGACGAACAGGTCCTTGGATGCATCGCGGCCGGGGGAACTCTGCACCGTGGTCACGGGACGGGTGATGACGGCTCCGTCGGCCTTGCGGTAGTCCCGGCGCTGCCAGAGGGCGAAATCCAGGCAGAGCAGCGAGAGCACCAGGGCGACAATCCCGCAGATGAATCCGGCCTTGCGTGTGCCCGTGCGTCCGCCCAGCAGGAAGAGCAGTACGCAGCCCAGAGCGGCGGCGAAGAAAAGGATGAACAGCACAGCCCAGGTATCGGAAGGCAGCAGCCAGCAGACCTTGCGGCCCCACTGCTCCAGGAAGAATTCGGGGACCGCTTCGATCTTGTCCTGGACGAAGCCCTGGGCGAATTCGAGATTGAAACGGGCGTCCGAATAGGACGGATCAAGCTTCAGGGCGCGCTCATAGTTCAGGATGGCATGGGCGAGGTCGTCCTGCTTGAAGCAGGCGTTGCCCAGGTTGTAATAGAGTTCCGGCGATTCGATGCCGAGGGCCCGGATCGCGGACCATGCGTCGGCGGCGCCGGCCCAGTCGCCGTCCGTATAGGCGGTCACGCCGGCCGTCCACAGGGAGTCGGGATAGGCGTTCTGCTGGGCCGAGGCAAAGTGCGCGGGCAGCAGCAGGAGCAGCGCGAGCAGGGCGGCCGCCCCGCCGGCGGGCTTGCGGGTTCTTCTCATATTCTCATCGATGGCGGAAATCACGGAGACCGCCTTTTCATAATGCGTGTTCATGGCCTCGTGGCCGGAATCCGGGGCGTAGCGGGCGAATTCACAGGCGTCCAGCAGCGCGATGAAATCGGCTGTCAGGGCTTCTCCCGCGCCGTTCCCGACCAGTTTGGCGGAGATGTTCTCCTTGCTCATGTCGGCGGCATCCATGTTGAGCTTGTCGGAGACGAAGCCGAGCAGGGCCCGGTGCAACTCTTCATAGAAAGCCGTGTAGAGGTTGCCCTGGAGGAAGGTGCCGGCCTGGGCGAGGCGTTTGCGTGCCATCTTGGTGGCGCCGCGGTTCTTGCTGCCGGCGACGTCCGCCCGGCGGGCGGCGAGTCCGCGCAGGGCGAAATAGAGTACGGCCGCCAGGGCGAGCAGCAGGGCCGAGAGGATCCAGAACGTCGGAGAACCGACGAAGAAATGCCCGACAGCGGCGAACGTCCCCGGCTTCGTGGAAATGAAGCGGATGTCGCTGCCGACGTCACGCACGTCCTTGCGGTTCACGCCCTGGACGACCTGTCCGGCATCCGCCGCGCCCGTGTCCGCACCCTTGCCGACCCGGATGTCCAGGGGCTGGCTCCTGAGGGTCACGTATTTGCGCGTCGCGATGTCGAAGTAACTGTATTCCACCGGGCCGATGGTGAAATCGCCGTAGCTGCGCGGGATGAAGGGATATTCGAACACCTTGCCTCCGGCAACGTCGGAGGTCTTGACGTCATAGACTTCGAAGTCCGGCGGGAAAGACAGCTTCGGCGCTTCCAGGAGCGAAACGTTGCCGGTGCCGGTCACCGTGACGCGCAGCGAGGCGGCGTCGTGGGTCTTGAGCGAATCGCGGGTCAGCGCGGCGCTCATCTTGAAAGAACCTACGCCGCCCCCGAAGGAAGCGGGGGCTCCGCCCGGCAGGGCGCTCACATGGAGCGTCACCGGCTGTGTGGAGACGCGCTTGCGGATGGTCTGGAAATCATCCTGGAAGAAACTGTCGAAGATGCTGCCGGTCGAGGGTTGCTGCGTGCGGATATTGACCAGGCAGACCAGTTCCGCTCCGTCGATGACGATATCTCCGGCCTTCTGCGCCACGAGGTTCCAGCTCCGCAGTACGGCGGCATTGTAGATCTTGTCTCCCACGCTCTCGCGGTGGAACTGGATGTTGGTCGGCGCCTGGACTTCCTGGCTCCAGAAACCGTTGAATGTCGGGAATTTCGCATCCTCGAATCCGGCGATGTTGACCCGCTGGTAGAGTTTGAGGGTGGCCGTGATGGTCTCGCCGACCATCACATTGCGTTTGCTGAACGACAGCCGGAGGAACATGTCGTCCGCGGATACCGTGCCGGTCTGCGCCGATCCCTGGCTTCCGCCCTGGGAGGACTGGGACTGTCCCTGGGATCCTTGTGCCCCCTGGGATGCCGCCCCGTCGGTGACCACTTCGATGGTCGGTCTGGAGGAGGTCAGTCGCTCCTTGCCCACCGTGGCTTCTGCGGCATTGAGCTGGAAGCGCCCGGTGTTTTTGGGAAGGAGGACGTAGGTGTAGGTCGTCTGCGCATTGCGGGTGGTCTTGCCGTTGACGATGCTGACCGAGGTTGAAGATCCTCTCTGCGGACCCCATACCACCTGGAAATCATTGCCGGCATCCCATTTGAAATCAGAAACATTGCGCTCGCCGTTGATGATGAACGTCACGTTGAACTGCTCGTTCAAACCTACAAGGTTGGGCGCCTGGACCTTGATGGAGGCCTGGGCGAAAAGCGGCAGGGTGCAGAGCGCTGCCGTGAAGAATGCCAAAAGTCTTTTCATCACCAATTCTTTTCTTTCTGCCGGGACTTGAGCAGGGCCGCTTTCTCCTTGTTGACCTTGTCCTGGGTCTCTTTCTCCTTGGCCTGGATGGCGCGCAGCATCTGCTGTGCCTGCTGGGGCGATATCTGCGGCTGCTGGCCTTGCTGGTCCTGGTTCTGGTCCTTGTCGTCCTGGCCCTGGTCCTGATTCTGCTGGTCCTGATTCTGGTTCTGCTGGTTCTGCTGATCCTGCTGATCCTGGTCTTGATTCTGGTCTTGATTCTGGTCCTGGTTCTGCTGCTGATTGTTCCCGTCTCCGCCGTTCTGCTGGTTTTCCAGCATCTTTTTGGCGTAGATGTAGTTCTCTTTGGCATCCAGGTCGGCGGGATCGCGCAGCAGCGCCTGCCGGAAGGCATCGACAGCCGCCTGGTAGTCTTTCTGCTGCAGGGCGGTGTCTCCGGAATTATAATAATACCGGGCCGGGAGGACTTCCTGCTCTTTGACACTTTCCAATGCCTTGGCGGCGCCGGGGTAGTCCTGCTGGCGGTAGAGTGCGGATGCCAGGTTATATTGTGCATGCAGGGAAGTGGAATCCTTGACCACGGCCTTGCGGTAGTCGATTTCCGCTTCCTTGAAGTTTTCTTTGGAGAATTTCCGGTTGCCGGCACGCACGTCGTGGCGGTCTGCCTGGGCGAAGCCCGGCAGCGTGCAAAGCATCAGCAGCAGGATCAGATACCGTTTCATTCAAACAACCTCCTCTTGGGCCGGCGTTCGCCGATCAGCATCTCCAGGATGAAGAAGACCAGCGCCGCGGCAAAGAAATACATATATTGCTCGTCATATTCCTCAAAGACGACCGAGTTGAAACGCTCGTCCTCGAGCTTGCGGATCTCGTCGAGGATCGGGTTGAGTCCGAACTCCTCGTTGCCGGCATGGACGTAGGCGCCGTTGCCGACGGAAGCGATGCGCTTGAGCGTCTCCTCGTCCAGCCGGGTCACGACGATGTTGCCTTCGCTGTCCTTCATCAGGTCACCGTCCTTGGGGATCGGCTGGCCCTGCAGGGAACCGACGCCGATGGTGTAGATCCGGATGCCGGTCTCGGCCACCTGGCGGGCGGCGTCCACCGGATCGTCTTCGTGGTTTTCACCGTCGGTGATGACGATGATGGCCCGGCTCTTTTCGCTCTGGGCGCTGAAACTCTTGGCGGCCGTCAGGATCGCTTCGCCGATGGCCGTGCCTTGGACCGGTACCGACTGGGTGTCGATGGTGTTCAGGAACATCTTGGCGGAAATGTAGTCCGTCGTGATCGGCAGCTGTACGAAGGAACTGCCGGCAAAGATGATCAGGCCGATGCGGTCGCCCTCAAGTTTGTCCACGATGCGGGAGATGGCCAGTTTGGCCCGCGAGAGCCGGTCCGGCGAGTAGTCCTGGGCGAGCATGGAATTGGACACGTCCAGGCAGATCATGATTTCGGCGCCCTTGGTCTCGCGCTCCACCAGCTTGGCGCCGATGAGCGGGCGGGACAGGCCGACCGCGAAACAGGCGAATCCGAGGGCGAACAGCACGGTGCGCCACCAGCCCTTCGCGGAGGACCAGGAAGGCATCAGCGCGCGGACGAGCGTCTCGTCGCCGAAACGGCGCACGCGCTCCCGGCGCAGGCGGCGGAGCAGCGCATACCCGATCAGGATCGCGGGCACGAGCAGCAGCAGCCAGAGGTACAGGGGTTTGGCAAAATACAGCATTACGGCATCCTCCTGATCAAAATACCCAACAAAAGTTCGAGCAACAGGCAGATGAGCGCCGCCAGCCCGAAGCGTCCGAACAGTTCTTTATAGACGGGGAAACTGTCCACGGACGTGCGCGCTTTCTCCATCTTGTTGATCTCGGAGTAGATCTCGGCGAGCTTGGTGTTGTCCGTCGCCCGGAAATACCGGCCGCCGGTGGCGTCCGAGATACCCTGGAGCAGTTCTTCGTCGATTTCTACCGGAACGTTCTGGATCTCCACGCCCCAGGGAGTCATCACCGGATACGGGGCCATCCCGTTGGCGCCGACCCCGATCGTATAGACGCGGATGCCATAGGTTTTGGCGATTTCGGCCGCGGTCTGCGGGGCTACTTCACCGCTGTTGTTGACACCGTCCGTCAGCAGGATGACCACCCGGCTCGGCGCATCGGAGTCCATCATCCGCGCTACGGCGGTCGCAAGCCCGTTGCCGATGGCGGTGCCGTCTTCGATCAGGTCCGTCTGGACCTCCTTCATCAGGTTGATGAGGGTGGCCCGGTCCGTGGTCAGCGGGCACTGCGTGTAGCTCTCGCCCGCAAATACCACGATGCCCATCCGGTCGGAAGGGCGTTGGGAGATGAACTCGATGGCGATGTCCTTGGCCGCGCTGATGCGGTCCGGCGTGAAGTCGCGGGCCAGCATACTCGTAGAGACATCCATCGCGAAGATGATATCGATGCCCTCGGAATCCACTTTCTCGATCTCGGTGGAAGAGCGGGGACGCGCGATGGCCACGATGATCAGGCAGAGCGCTGCCGTACGCAATGCAAAAGGCAGGTGGCGCAGCACCGAAAGCGGAGAACGGCCGGCCTGCAGCCACGGGGCGGCCGTCGAAACACGCAGATGCGGCCGCCGTTCGGCCAGCTCCCGATAAACGTAGAGTCCGACCAGCAGCAGCGGTATGACCAGCAGCCAGAGGAGCGCAGGATACTCAAAGTTCATGCTCGTCCTTCTGCTCCTCCTCAAGCACGGTCTGGTAAGTGGATGTCACGAAACGGACGGCCGTGGGCAGGGCCTTGGCATTGTCCTCGTCGGACGCGACATGCTTTGCGAATTTGACGAAGTCGGCACATTCGAAGACGGCGCGTGTCTCCTCGCGCAGATCCTCCGGCAGGTCTTCGGCCTGCTTGAGCGCGGTGAAGAGTTCGGCGGTCGTCATCTCCGGCGCGTCGATGCCGAAACGGTCCTCGATATAGGTCTTCAGGGCGTCGGTGATGCCCGAATAGTAGACTTTCTGTTTTTCCGGAGCCCAGAATTTGTCACCGCGGAACTTGTCCAGTTCCCGCAAGGCAACGATATAGGCAGGATCCTTCCTGGCGCCCTCTCCTCCGGCCTGTGCCTTGCGGAGACGGATCAGCCAGACCAGCAGGACGATGAGCCCGGCCAGCAGCGCCGCCGCCCCGATCCAGGGGAGCAATTCTTTGAAAGTCAGCGGATAGCGGAGCTGTCCCTTGATGTCGTGAATCTCGAAGCTGGCCGTGTCGACCGGCATGGTCTTCACTTCCATCTCCAGGGCCTCGAACAGCAGCGTATCCGTCCCGTTGCGGAGCACCGGGATGGGCGGCAGCTGATAGGTGCCTTCTTCGAAGGGGGCCAGCACGATGCTGCCCCGGATGTTGTAGAGCTCGGCGCGTTCCTTGCGGCCGGGCTGCCGGACGCGCAGGGTGGCCAGCGTATCGAGCTGCCAGCTGCGTACGAGGGTCAGCGTGTCATTGGACGCCTGCGCGAAATCGGGCAGCGCCAGCGAAGTCCCCGCCGGCACGCTGTCCAGCTGGAATCCGTATTCGATCTGGTCGGCGACGAGGATGGAATCCCGGGGCTGCATCTGCCTGAGCCAGGCCTGCCCGGCCGGCACCACGTCCAGCATCGTCGCCAATATGAGTGTCAACAGTCTCATCTTTGTCCGAAGAGGGCCATCAGGCCCTTGACATAGTCGGCATCCGTGGCAATATCCACGTGGTCGACCTGGTATTTGTTGAACAGGCCCGTCTCCCGGGCCGAAAGTTCGGAGAACCAGTGCCCGTAGGCCGTCCTGACCTTACGGCTGTCCGTATCGACCCAGGCTCCCCGGCCGCTCTCGCTGTCCTTGATGTGCACCAGCCCGACGGCGGGCAGGGAGCGCTCCCGGGGGTCGTGCACCTTGATGACGCTGAGGTCGTGGCGGTTCACAGCCACCTTGAGCGCCTCTTCATAGCGCGGATTGCCCTCGGCGTCGGCGTCGAGCATGTCGCTCAGCAGGAAGGCCGTGCACTTCTTCTTGATCGCATTGGTCAGGAACTTGAGCGCGGCGCCGATGTCCGTCCCGTCGGAGACGGGCTGGAGTTCCAGCATCTCGCGGATGATGTGCAGCAGGTGCGAACGGCCCTTCGCCGGCGGAATGAATTTCTCGACCCGGTCGGAGAAGAACAGCGCGCCCACCTTGTCGTTGTTGAGGATGGCGCTGAAGGAAAGTACCGCCGCGATTTCCGCGATCCGCTCCCGCTTGGTTTCCACGGCCGTGCCGAAAAGACCGGACCGGCTGACGTCCACCAGCAGGACGACCGTGAGCTCCCGTTCCTCCTCGAAGACCTTGACATAGGGTGCCCGGAGGCGGGCGGTGACGTTCCAGTCCATCGAGCGGACGTCATCCCCCCACTGGTACTCCCGCACCTCGCTGAAAGCCATACCGCGGCCCTTGAAGGCCGAATGCTACTCGCCTGCGACGATCTGGTGGGAGAGCGCCTTGGTCTTGATCTCGATCTCCCTGACTTTCTTCAGGAGCTCGGTGGCGCCGGTATTACGGGACGATGACGGCATTGATAATCTGCTCTATGATCTCTTCCGGGGTGACATTCTCCGCTTCGGCTTCGTAGGTCAGGCCGATGCGGTGGCGCAGGACCTCGGGGCAGACGGCACGCACGTCTTCGGGAATCACGTAGCCGCGGCGCTTGATGAAGGCGTAGGCCTTCGCCGCCATCGACAGGCTGATGCTCGCACGCGGTGAACCGCCGAAGGAAATCAGGTCCTTGAGGTTCTTCAGCCCGTACTCCCCGGGGGTGCGGGTCGCATACACGATATCCACGATATAGCGTTCGATCTTTTCGTCCATATAGACCTCGCGGACGACCTCACGGGCACGTACGATGTCCGCCGGCGTGACGACGGGCTGCGCCTTGGGGAATTCTCCGCTGTTGTTCATCCGGATGATGAGCTTCTCTTCGTCCTTCTTGGGGTAGCCGACGACGACCTTGAGCATGAAACGGTCCACCTGGGCCTCGGGGAGGGGATAGGTGCCTTCCTGCTCGATCGGGTTCTGCGTGGCCATCACCAGGAACGGCTCGGGGAGCTTGTAGGTCTCGTCGCCGAGGGTGACCTGCCGCTCCTGCATGGCTTCGAGCAGGGCGGACTGCACCTTGGCCGGGGCGCGGTTGATTTCGTCCGCCAGCACGAAGTTGGCGAAGATCGGGCCCTTGTGCCCCTCGAACTGCTCCTTCTTCTGGGAGTAGATCAGCGTGCCGGTGACATCCGCCGGCAGGAGGTCGGGCGTGAACTGGATGCGGCTGAACTTGGCATCGACAGCGCGGGACAAGGTGCTGATGGCGAGGGTTTTGGCAAGGCCCGGAACGCCTTCGAGCAGGATGTGCCCGTCGGCGAGCATCGCGATCATCAGGTTCTCGACCAGATGCTTCTGTCCGACGATCACCTTGCCCATCTCCATAGAAAGGAGATCCACGAACGCGCTCTCTTTCTGGATGCGGTCGTTGAGCTCCTTGATGTTTACACTTTCCATATAATTGACTAATTTTGCAGTCGGTTATGCGTTATTCGATCAAGCTCTCCTATCGCGGCGCGGATTTCTGCGGTTGGCAGGTCCAGCCGGACGCTCCCAGCGTCCAGCAGACGCTCGAGCAGGCCCTCGGGACCCTGCTTCGCGCGACCGTATCCGTAACCGGGGCGGGCCGGACCGACACGGGCGTGAACGCAATCGGCTACATCGCACATTTCGACGCAGCCGAGGGGCTTGATACGCGCCAATTATGCTACAAATTAAATGCCATCCTACCCCGTTCCATCGCAGTCCACGGAATCACCTGTGCGCCAGCTGATTTCCACGCCCGCTTCGATGCCGTGCAACGGGAATACACCTATTTCCTGCACCGGTGCAAGGACCCTTTCGTGGAAGCATTTTCCTGCCTGTACACCTTTCCCGAGGTGGATTTCGACGCGATGAACGCCGCGGCGCAGGCCCTCCCGGGCCGGCACGACTTCCGCTGTTTCGAAAAGACCGGAGCCGACTCCAAAACCTCCGTCTGCACGGTCTCGGAAGCCGCCTGGCACCGCTACACGCCCTCTCATCTGGCACTGACAGGAAGACAGGGCGGTGACGATTACTGGTACTTCCGCATCAGCGCCGACCGCTTCCTGCGCAATATGGTCCGCGCCGTGGTCGGGACCCTGCTCGAAGTCGGCCGCGGCAAGCGGAGCGTCGAAGGATTCGGCAGCCTCATCCTCCCCCCGGATTACGAAGGGGAGGAGGTCCTGCGCAGCCTGGCCGGCGAAAGTGTCCCCGGACACGCACTTTTCTTGAGCGGAATCCGGTATTAAGCAGGCGGAATTCCATAATTTTCACTATATTTGTGCGATTATGCCTTAAAAGGCAGATTTTTTGCAATTGTTGGTTAACAAAAAGACCTGAATATGTTGTTTACGCTCCTCCAGACCGATATCGCCGAGGCTGTTCCCGTGCAGCAGGAGATGTCCTATTCTCTCATTGAAATGGCCGCGAAAGGCGGCTGGCTGATGTGGGTGCTCCTCGCCCTCTCGATCATCGCCATCTACATCTTCGGCAAGAAATGGTGGATCATCCGCCAGGCCGGCAAGATCGACAAGGATTTCCTCAACGACATCCGCGACTACATCCACGACGGCAAGATCAAATCCGCCCGGACGCTCTGCAGCAAGTACGACGCCCCCGTGGCCCGGATGGTCGAGGCTGGCATCGCCCGGATCGGCAAGCCCGCGACGGATGTGCAGGCCGCCATCGAGAACGTCGGCAACGTCGAGGTGGGACGCCTCGAAAAGGGTCTTCCGTATCTGGCCACCATCGCCGGCGGCGCTCCGATGATCGGTTTCCTCGGCACGGTGATCGGTATGGTCCAGGCGTTCTTCAATATGTCCAACGCCGGCAACAACATCGACATCACCCTGCTTTCCAGCGGCATCTACACCGCGATGATCACCACGGTCGGCGGTCTGATCGTCGGTATCCTCGCCTACTTCGGCTACAATTTCCTGACGGCCCGCATCTCCAACCTGGTGTACAGTATGGAGAACGCCACCATCAAGTTCCTGGATATGCTCGGCGACAGCCCCGACACCCCCAAATCCGAATAAGATGGCCCTCAAGAGAATCACCAAGGCAGACCCGAACATCTCGATGTCGTCGATGACCGACATCGTGTTCCTGCTGCTCATCTTTTTCCTGGTGACCTCCACCCTGGTCAATCCCAACGCCCTCAAGCTCCTGCTCCCCAAGAGCACCGGACAGGTGGGCGCCAAGGCCACGGTGAGCGTCTCCATCAAGGACTGGGGCGAGGACCGCTTCACCTACCACATCAAC
>JAILAO010000112.1 GCA_024681565.1 Bacteroidales bacterium | reverse complement strand
GAGGTTCATCCCTTCAATGATGGTAATGGACGAATTTCCCGGATTATGATGAATGCCGAGCTAACGGCTGCAAATATGGCTAAGATTATCATTCCTACCGTTTATCGCATTGACTACATTGACGCCTTGAAACGTCTCACTCAGAACGGAGAACCGGCAACCATTATAAGAGCTATGGAAAGAGTCCGTTTGTTCAGCAGTGGTCTGGATGGTTCCGATTATGACACTTTGAGGACTTATCTGGAGCAAAGCAATGCTTTCCGGGACGAACAGGAATATATTCTCCGGTTTTAGTTTTCGACAAAAATACCGCAAATAAATAGTTTGCGTTTTAGCTTGGGAATTCTGTAATGCGCTGATTTTCAGCTGTCTGCAAAGTCTTTTCCGTGTCAGAAGCAGGGTAAGCCAGGGCGGGGAACCGGAGATGTGTTAATTTGGCACAAAACCAAATTTGTATAAAGGGCCGGTCGTTTTGAAATTCATTTTGCCTATCTTCGTATTTGTTTTGTTGACCTATCATTTGTGAACCAGAAGAACGCAATTAAAAGTATGATTCCCCAACGGCTGTTGGTCTTTGTTCCTGCGGATATCCGTGACAGGTGGGCAAACCGTATTGTTGAATGCTTCGAAGAACAGAATCCCCAGCTTTATTCTGCCATGGGGCAATGGAATGTCATTCCGGAAGAGGAGAAGGAGTCGGTGATGCGAGAGATTCTGACTGCCGCGGAAAAGGTTCATCGGGAAATCAGGAGTGCAGATGAAGAAAGATAGTTGCTGCATTATTGTTGTTTCTTGTGTGTTGCTGATGTTTGCGGGATGCGAAGCAGGCAGAAAGCAGGCTTCTTATTTCCCCCAGGCATCAGAATATACCGCACAGGCCGCCATGATGATTTATGGCACGGACCCTGACCGGGCGCTTACCATGATCGATTCCGCCCGGATTGTCGGCAATATAGACGAATATTTCGCAGATTTCCTGCGGGCGAAGGTATATGCCAACTCCATTGAGGACCCCCGCCCGGATGCTGCCATCGCCCTGTGCCTGCAACTTCTGCAGCACGACTCGACGCAGGCTGTCACGGCCTCCCGGGCAGACAACCGGGACGAGGTCCTTCAGTTGATGATGGATGCTTATCGCCGGAAGAAAGACGACGAGCAGTGGCTGAAATATGCCATCGAGCGGGTACAGCTGATCCAGACCTGGGGGCAGGAGACAGAAGCCCTGCGGAGCGAGGCGGATATCGCCCTGGTCCTGACGCACCTGGGTCGGGAAGAAGAGGGAATGGCCAAGCTGGACGGCGTCATCAAGGCGCTTGAGGCGGGTTCGCCTAGCGTGGACCGGATGGACGCATCCATCGTTGCCCTCAAGCGGAAGATCTCCATCCTGGAAGAGCAGGGCCGTTTTGCCGAGATCATCCCCCTTGCCCAGCGGATCCAGAAAAAGATCGAAGATTATCAGCGCCGCCCCTCCGCCTATGCGGAGGACAGTTACCGGCTTCCGCCCATTCCGGAAGACCGGGCGCGTTATTGCGCGTTCTGCCAGGCCCAGGCCTGGGGTTACATGGCCAGGGCATATGCCCGGGAAACGCCGCTCCGCATCGCTGAGGTAGAGAAATATGTAACGCTTTTTGAACAGACCGACTATGGCCGCACATATGGCGGCCGCAAGATGATCATCCCCGGCTGGAAGGCCCTGGGACGGTGGGACGAGGTCCTTTCCGTCGAGGACGAAATGGTGGCGCGGATGGAAGCCGACACCTTGAATCCAGACTATGCCGTCATCCTGAAAGACCGGGCAGAAGAGGCTTCCGCCCGGGGGGAACATGCAGAAGCCCTGGCCTGGATGAGCCGGTCCTCTGCGCTGGAGCAGGCGCTTCACCGTCAGCTGCAGGCAAGCGAGGCGCAGAAATATGCCGCCCGCTATCACGCCGACGAGCAGCAGAAAAAGATCCAGGAGGTCGAGACCCGTTCCGCTCGGAAAACGCTTGTCATCTGGATCATTGCCGTTGTCGTGGCCGTTCTTGCCGTCCTGGAGTTCTATCTGGTCCGGCGGCGGAAAAACGGCCAGGAGAAAAACGGGGCGGAACCCCAGAGCCCGGCGGATCCGCAGTTGTTCCAGCACATCGACCATGAGATCCGGGAGCAACGGCTATATGCCAAGGAGTCGCTGCAGCGGCAGGATATCCTGGACTATTTCAAGATCAGCCGGCGCAATCTGAGTGACCTCCTTGCCACCTATGCCGAGGGGAAGTCCTTTACCAACTATATCAATGACATCCGGATGCAGGAGGCGGAAACGCTGCTTCGGGAAAATCCGGAGATGTCGCTGACGGAAGTCGCGGAAACCGTAGGTTTTTCTCCCGCGACGATGCGGAACCAGTTCAAAAACCGCTACGGACTGACGCCCCGGGAGTATCGTACGCAGCAGAAACAGTCCTGAGGCATCCCGCTACAGTCCCTTGATTTCGATCACGCGGCTTTGGAGCCCGTTCTGCGTGAAGGCCTCCAGTCCGATCTTCATCAGGTAGTCTCCGCTGTAAACCTGGCCGTTGCCTTTGAGGGAGGACGCTTGGCCCGGCATCAGATTGATTTCTTCGACCTGGTAGTTCCGGTCCGCATCGAGACCCTGCAGCCGTACGTTCTGCAGCGGCTCCTTGTAGCGGGGATGGATGTCGTAGGCGAACAGCACGGCGTGGCGCCGGTCCTGACTGACATAGTTCACAGCCATGTGATTGCCGTCATAGGGCGAAACGAGCCGGTACTGCTCTCCGTCCAGGATCACCGGCTGCAGGCGTTTCCAGTTGGCGACGGCCTGCTGGCAATAGGCCAGGTCGTCGGCGGAAAGATGTCTCAGTCCCAGGTCGAAACCCAGTTTGCACATGGATGCCACGTCGGTGCGGAATTTGACCGGAGCCTGCCGGTTCCAGTCCGTGACATGGGCGCACATGGCCTTGGCGGGGAAGAACTGGCTGAAGCCCCATTGGATATACAGGCGCTCGACGGGATCGGTGTCGTCCGAACACCAGAATTCCGTGAAATATTTCAGGGCCTCATAGTCGCAGCGGGCGCCTCCGCCTGAGCAGAGCATCATCGGGGTGTCCGGGAAATTCTCCCGGACACGGCGCATCACGTTGTAAACGCCCCGGATATGGTCGATATAGAGATTGGACTGCCTGTCCCCGAGGTACGGGCTGTACGCGTTGGTGATGGGAGAATTGCAGTCCCACTTGAAATACGCGACGCGGGCGTCACCGTTGATGTCCCGCTGTCCCGAGCTGTCGTGCCCGTCGGTCAGGATGCGGGCGACTACGCCATAGACATATTCCTGGACCGCGGGATTGCTCATGTCAAGCACGAGCTGGTTGCGGTAGGTGTAGTATTCGCGGTTGGGGAGCCGGATGGCCCAGTCCGGATGGGCCTCGAACAGGTCCGAGCGGGGGTTGACCATTTCGGGTTCGATCCAGATGCCGAACTTGACGCCCGCCCCGTCTGCCGCATCGCAGAGGGCGGGAATCCCTCCGGGCAGCTTCGACCGGTTGACATCCCAGTCCCCGAGGCCGGCGGAGTCGCCGTTGCGGGCATGTCCACCGTTGCCGAACCATCCGTCATCGAGCAGGAACATGTCCACCCCCAGGGTCTTCGCCTCTTTCATCAGCCGGGTCAGTTTCTCCTGGTCAAAGTTGAAATAGGTATTCTCCCAGTTGTTGAGGAGCGACATGCGCGGGCCCATGCCGTCCCGCAGCTGGTACCGCCGCGCCCAGGATTGCAGATTGCGGCTGCCCTGGCCCGTGCCGTTCCGGCTGAGCGTAAAGATGAATTCGGGCGTCCGGAAGGTCTCTCCGGGGCGGAGCCGGTAGGCGGATGCATTGGGGTTCAGGCCCGGGAGGATGCGCAGGGCGCCGGCATTGTCCACTTCTGCGGTGTATCGCCAGTTGCCGGACCACGCGATGGTGCCCATCAGAACCTCTCCCTGCGTTTCCCGGACTTCCTGGCCGAGACCGATTTCGAAGAAAGGATGGGCATGCATGGCCGCACGCGACCCCAGTTTGGTGTCCACGACCTTTTTGCCGAACTGCAGCTGCTGCGAACTCATCTGCGCTTCGCGGGCCCAGTCGCTGCTGAATTCGGTCAGGTAGTAGGACGGCCGGCGGAAATACAGGATGGTGGAATGGATGGCCTGAAGTGCGATGCAGCCGTCGGCGGCAATGCTCCCGGCCCTTTTGACGGCCTTTTCGTGGTGGAGGATCTCGCTCCAGACCTTGATGACGTCCTCCCGGGGATACGCCACATAGTGGAGGGTCACCTGGACGGGGTATTGGTCGTCTGCCAGACGGATGACGGTTTCTGTCCCGCCGTCGACCGCCTTGGTTTCGTGCCCCCGGTAGTAGAGATAGGTCGTCTGGCTGCCGTCCGTGTGGGTGATGCCGAGGGCCGGTTCGTAAAACTCCTCGGACCCGCCGGTGTTGCAGACCTCCCAGCCGCGTTGCGAGACCGAAGCGTCTGACGCGGCATAGACATCCCAGTCCAGATGGTCGTATTCGCCGACATCGAGCAGGCGCTCTCCGAGATAGACCTGATACAGTCTGTGGTTGGGAGCGACCTTGAGGATCAAATCCGTATGGTCCGTGCGGATGGGTATCGTCTGGGCTGCGACAGGCAGGGCAACCAGCATCGAAAAGAGGAGGGTCTGAAGTTTCATAATGATAAATATAGTGTTATTTGCCGACAATTGATACTTTTCCGCCTGAAATCCCTTGTCGGGGCTCCGCAGGAAAAACGGAGGCCGGGAGATTATTGCGGATTGTTGTTATCTTTGCAATATCCCGCTTCCCCTATGCGTCCGCGTGTTTCTTCAATACTTTGCCTGCTGTTCCTGCTTTCCGGAACAGGGACCCTCCGTGCCCAATGGACCACCGGCGGGGACGTCTCGGGGGGATACTGGTACAAGTATGTGGAGCAGACCTTTCTGAAAGACTTTCATCACGGACTGGGGAGCGGTTCCGTCTGGGTGCAGTACGACAAGCCCGCATTTATGTGGAAAACGACGGTCAACGGTCAGTATGAGCGCAACAGCGAGGACTCTTTCCGATTCGAATTCGATTTGGAAGATCCGGATGTGAAAGATTTCCGGACCGACAGGAAGACGATGCAGTCGACACTGTGGAACCTCGGCGTAAAGAGCGAATTCAAATGGACGCCTGTGCCGGGACAATGTTACGAAGCCTGGCTGCAATATGGATACGACGACAAGATATCCACAAACACGGTTATGCATGAAGAAGACATCCAGGACGATGTCACCAGCCTGAGCATCGAAGTTCCCGACCATCGGGGCCATAAAGCATCGCAGGGATTCTCCTCATATCATGAACTGGGTTCGAACCGGCTGACCCTTCTTAGTGAAGTCCTGCTGGAAGAGTCCTGGATCAAGGACGACATACACTGGACCGTTACCGATTCGTTCGATGCCACGGACTATATCAAGTCCATGGACACCTCCTGTTCGTTTATGCCCCGTTCCAGGAACTATTCTCTTCGGGCCAACCTGCATTTGCGGGATACCGTCCTGACGGGCAGCCGGTCCCGCGGGATGGTCGATCCCGGCGTAAGGACCCGCGTCGATGCCGGCCATGACCTGTATGGCGGATCGAAAAGGAGAACCCTGGAGGAATTGTTGTTGTTGAATACCGTGCCGCAGGACAGTTCTGAATTTGCACAACATTTCAAGAGCAGGATCCTGACGGTCGAACCTTATGTGGCAACGACCTGGGTGCTGGGTCCGTTTACCGTCAGCGCCGATTATGGGCTCCGCTTTTATTCGCGGGCCGTTTCGGATGCCGTTACCTCCACCCGCAAAGCAGCATCCTGGGCTTACGTCGTGGGCCGTTCTTCCCTGGACTGGAAGCTCTCCGAACAGCATACACTGAGCCTGAGCAGCACCATGGATGTATCGCAACCGGCCACGACCCAGCTTCTGTGGGAATTCCGTCAGGGCAGCGACCTGTCCACTTTGGTCATCGGAAACCCGGAGCTGAAGGCCTGCCGGAACAGAAGCTATGTCCTCTCGCACAAGAGTTCGGTCAGGCGTTTCTCAACCACGCTTGAGGCGGGATTTACACGCAGCCTTGATGAAATAGACCGCACTTTCCTGAAGATGATCATCAAAGATGGCGAATACAAGGTGTTCTCCTGGGTCAATTCTTCCGACAGCTGGGCTTTCCGCCTTTACGAACTGTTAGGCTGGGAGGGAGATATCGTCCGTGCACACGTCGGAATCCAGTACAACCAGATCCGGCGCTGGAAAAAAGACGACGGCAAACAGATAGACAGTCACAACTGGCGGACCTGGGCCGATGCCCGGGTCGTGTTCGGCAGGGGATGGGTCGTCGCTGCGGACGCCCTCTACCGAAGCCGGGTGAATACGGTCTATACGTCGATAGACGACTACTGGACCTTGAATTTCCGCATCGAGAAGAACTTCAGGAAATGGTCCCTCTATCTTGAAGGCCGCGACCTCCTGGACAACCTTTTCGAGACCAGTTACCTTTCTGCAGACGGTCTGTCCGGATGGACGGTCATGGATTACAAGAACTGGCGCATGATCGTCCTCGGTTTCAAATGGAATATTTAAAACAATGTCTATATGAGAAAAGTCTTTTTCCTGGCGGTGACGATCGCCGCAAGCCTGCTGTCTTCCTGCCAAGGCCCGGAGCGGTCTCCGGGCGATCCCCGGATCGCCGCTGCCGTCTCTGCGGTCAGCATCGACAGCGTCCGGACCTACATCGATGAGCTGGTCGCCCTGCACACGCGCCATACCCTCAGTTCCCAGTCCGACCCGCAAAAGGGGCTGGGCGCTGCGGTGTCGTATCTGGAGCGGCGTTGCGCACGCTGGGCGCAGGAAGCGGCGCCCGGGCGACCGCGACCGCTCATCGAGCGTGTCTATTATACGGTGGGTGAAAACGGCGGCCGCTACGACCGGGTCGTACAGGTCCCGGAATTGGTGGTGACCTTGCCCGGCACGGAGGCGGACCGGGAGATCCTGCTGATGGCCCATATCGACACGCGGGTGCTCGATGTGATGGATTCCACCGCCTTCGCCCCCGGTGCGGATGACGACGGCAGCGGGCTGGCCTGCCTGCTGGAAACCGTCCGCATCCTTTCGGGAATTCCGCTGGAACAGACCGTCAAATGCCTGTTCGTCTCCGGCGAGGAGCAGGGCCTGGACGGATCCCGCCACCTGGCGGCCGTGGCAAGGGCGGATCACTGGCCGGTGCAGGCCGTCCTCAGCAACGACATGATCGGCAACGTACGGGCCAGCGGGACCGGGTTGCGGGAGGACCACAAGGTCCGGGTGTTCTCGGAAAGCCGGAGCGGCGAGGACAGCGATTCCCGCCAGCTGGCGCGGTACATCAAGGAGACGGCCGCCTGCTATGTGCCGGACCAGGAAATCGTCCTGAACTACCGCACGGACCGTTACCGCCGGGGCGGCGACCATTCCTCCTTCCTGCGGGAGGGTTTTACGGCCGTGCGCGTGTGCGAATACTGCGAGGATTATGAACGGACCCACCAGGACATCCGTACGGAGGGCGGGGTTGATTACGGCGACCTGCCCGGGTACATCGATTTCCCGTACCTGGTGCGCAACATCCGGGTCAACCTGGCGGCGGTGATGAATCTGGCGATGGCCCCGGACAGTCCGGGAAACGTGCGGATCGCCAATGCGATGGACCTGGACAACAACACCCGGATTACCTGGGATCCCATCCCCGGCGCTGACGGCCGGCCGGACCCCGCCGTGTCCTATCAGGTGCTTTGCCGGGAAACGAGTCAGTCCGAGTGGATGCCCGTCCTGCCGGCGGGCCTGTCCGATACCGTACCCGCCGGGGGTCCTTACGAGTTCAGTTGTCCGCTGAGCAAGGATAATTACTACTTTGCCGTCCGCGCCGTTTCGGCGGGAGGCCACCCCGGGCTCCCGACCGTGGCGCGGTAGGACGGAACGTCAGTCTTTGTAGAGGCCTTCCCGGGAGAGAAGGTGGTCGAGGTTGGCAAGGCCGTAGGCCGTGACGGCCTGGACGACGGCCGAGTGCTCCAGATAGACGGGGATGAGTTTGTCGAACAGGTCATCCTCCGTGTGCCAGATATCCCGGTAGATGAAGTCGCAACCGAAAATGTCGCTCTCGCGGAAAGAGAGGGTGGGGACGCCGTTCATGGCGAAATAGGCATGGTCCGATCCGCCGGCGCTGGTCGGACGGGAACGGGCTTCTCCTTCCCGCCGGATGACGGAGAACGGAATTTCTGGATTGTAGTCGGCCAGGGGTTTGCAGACTTCCGCGAAGTCGTCATACATGGCCGGCGGGACGGTGATGGAGGTCGCCGCCAGCGGCCCGCCGTCCCGGTTGAAATAATTGGAGATCTTGTCCCAGGGCACCGTCTTGTTCTGTACGAAGAACTTGGATCCCAGCAGGCCGTATTCCTCTCCGGTCCAGATGCAGAACATGATGGACCGTTTGGGGCGGGCGCCCGCGGCCGCGAGCAGCCGGGCCGCTTCCATCGTGACGGAAACGCCCTGCCCGTCATCCGTGGAGCCGGTGGCGATGTCATAGGCGTCGAGGTGGCCGCCCATCAACACATATTCGTCCGGGTATTTTGTTCCCTTGATGACGGCCAGGATGTTGTGGTGCTTCATCGGTCCCGGGAAGAAATGGTTGCGGATGTCGAATTCGAGCTGGAAGTCCTCCCGGTCTACGACTTTCTGCCGGATCCGGGCGAACTGGTGCTCGTCGAGCAGGATGTCGCAGGCCTTGGGCAGGTTGTCCATCGTAAGGTCGAAGCAGCAGGCCCGGTTGTAGAGGACCTGCATCGGCAGCTTCGACGGGCGGATGAATCCCAGTACTCCGGCATCGACCATCTGGCGGTACATCAGCACGGATCCTTCCTTTCCTTCTGCCAGCAGCGCCGCGCGCGTAGAATCGGCCTTGTGGCTCGCATCGATGGCAAGTCCGTTGGTCGCTCCCGTTTCCAGCAGGACCCAGGCCCCTTTCAGTGCGCCTTTGACCCGGTCGAATTCCCGTTGGTTCTTGGGCTCGAGCAGGACGCGTCCCTTTTGCGGACCGCAGGTGCCGGCGGTATAGGCGGGGGTCCCGAAATGCAGGACCATGCCGTCTTCGGAGAGCATGCGGCCGGACCAGGGGCCCCGGTCGAAGCCGACGCCGATCTCGACAGCCTCCTGCACGGTCACCTCAAGGCCCCAGGAGCGGAATTGCTGTGCCACCCAGTCTTCGGCGTGGTTCAGCATGTGGGTGCCGACAAGCCGTCCGCCGATATTGCGGGCGATGTATTCGGCGTGTTCCATGGTGCGGTTGTCCGTGCGTCCCATCTCCAGGACGGCTTTTACGGTCTTGTCCTGGGCAAAGACACCCAGCGGAAGGGCCAGGGCCAGGAAGAAGGTGAAGAAGGCATGTCTCATGATTGTCAGTGGGTTTATTCGCTGATGGTGACGGACATGAAGCCGGCGCTCAGCGGGGCTTCCAGTCCGAGGATCCGGCGGTCTTTGCCGCGCGAACGCCAGATATCTATTTCATTGCCGCTGCCGTTCTCCATCAGGCCGCGTTCCGTCATCTTCAGCAGCAGATGGTCGGCGTCCCTGCCCGGGAACTTCTCCGAATCCTGTTTCACGAGGGAGAGCGTCGCGGCGAAGGACTTGCCTCCCATCAGGATATGCATGTGGAGGGGCTTGTCCGAAGCGGAGAAATCCCGGAAACGGATGAAATGCAGCAGGGACAGCAGGTCCATGGTGCGGCCGTTCAGCGGGAACGTCTCTTTGACGACATCCTGCGGGCCTTTGACCGTGGTGGACTCGATTTTCTGGGTGTCCGCGTTGTATTCGTATTGGAATTTCCCTTCAAAGCCGTTCTTCGTGAACGGATTGATGAAATAGACCGGCGCCAGGTTGCTCTGGGCCAGATACGTTTCTGCGACGTAGTCGGATCCCACGAACAACTTGAAAATGGGGGTCGTCTGGATAAGGGCCTTCGAATGGTACACGGCCTGGTCGTCCCGTTCTCCCTTTTCCAGGGAAATGGATGCCGTCGCGACCGTGGCATTGATGGCGCCCCATTTGTACTGCACGGCATACTTGACGGTACCCAGGGCTTCAGAAGACAGGTTCCGGGCTCCGGAGACGACTCCGGAGGCGAGCAGGACCGATGCAAGGAACAAAAACTTTTTCATCTTAAAAACGTATGTTAAGTTGGACCCGGGTCGTTACGTCAAAGAAATTGCCCCGGATGGTTGATTTATAATGAAAACCGTAATCGGGATCCGGCTGGAGAACTTCCATGTCCCGGAAAGAATACCGGTTGAAGACGGTGGTGGCGCAGATAAAAAACCTTTCCCAGGAAAAGATGAAGCCCGTCCGGGCAGACAGATTCAGGGTCGGGTGGAAGAACCGGGAACTCCGCAGGGTCTCGTCTTCCTGGGCGGAGTCCCGCTCGTACTGCCATACAATTCTCTCCATGTTCTCGAAATCTTCCTCGGTCTTGACAGGGCCGTATTCCTTTTCATAGCGGCGCATGGCTTCGATCTCGTCTATGTAGGAATACTTGGTCAAGTGGACATGGTTGTAGAGGGTGACGCGCGGCAGCAGGGTGGCGTTGATGGTCAGGTTGCGGAAACCTTTGGTGGAATGGCCGTTCGGCGCCCGGTGATAGGGGACCCAGTTGAAGGAGTAGCCTCCTCCGATCGCAAGCGCGCCTGTCCGGATCTTTCCGAGATTGTCCGGGAACTCGAGGACGATACCGTCGGTCAGGTTGTATTTGAATTCCCCCTGGGTGTAGCAGACGGAGGCGACCCAGCTGCCGGCAGAGCGGCGCTGGATGGTGTTGCGGCCGGTGGTGGCCATGTAGGAGAAATGCTCCGGATTGAAGAAATAGAATCCGTCGATGACCATGTTCCTCATCAGGCCGGGTTCCCAGCTCCGGAAGGGGAACTGCTCATCCGGAAGAGCGGTATCGATGACATATCCGTCCAGATATTCATGGATGGTATAGTACTGGAAACTGACGCCGAAACGGGGCCGGAGAAACGAGAAGTTGAGATACTTGTTGCGCTTCGTCCCGTGCCGGTCGATTTCAGCCGTATATCCCAAGGCCAGGGATCCGAGGGAAAAACCGGCGCCTATTTTTTTGAAAAACTGCCGGTCCAGGAAACTGGTAATTTGAAAGTCGTTTCCTTCATGATCCTCGGAGACGATTCCGTTGACCCGGTGGAGGTTGATCCCGGTCCAGATCAGGTCTCCGTTGAGGGATACGGTCCAGGGATTGTCCAGGCGGTAGACATAGAGAGAATCGAAGACCTTGCTGGGGGTGTTGAGGCTGTATACCAGCTTCTGGAAGAATCCGTCGGCTCCCTCCGCCCGGAGGGACGGGAGGGCGCAGAGGAGCAGTACCAGGAAGATTTTCGACGTTCTGTTCATGGTCGCTTATTGGTTTTCCCGTTTGATATAGCGGTCGCCGGTCTGCGCTTTGACCGCATCGATGAAGGCGGGGGCATAGGCCGGCGAAGAGCGGCGGCCAGCCACCACGACGCCGTTTTCGCTGGGCTGCATGATCTGATCGTTATGCTTGACAATCAACAGTTTGGCCAATTTATCCCAGCGTTCCATCATCCGGTCGGTATAGGCGATGGTCTTCTGGGTGAGGTATTCGGCGCGCTCTCCGGGGGTCATTCCGGCGGCTTTCTCCTCCACCTCTTTCTGGTCGGCGGCGTAATAGTCTTCGAGTTCGGCCTGGGCCTCGCGCAGATCGCCGATCATCGCGCTGTAGCGCGGATAGACCATGTTGGCGACGAAATTGCACATCCAGAAAGCGCTCTCCGTGCTGAATTCGCGGATGTTGTTGTTCTCGCGGCGGAAGGGCGCGGGAATGCGGTTGATGCCGCAATAGGCCGGCACATAGGCGACCATCGTGGCGTCATCCATGTTGAAATAGGTCACGCCGCCCACGGCGTCCGGCAGCCAGGAACGCATCTGGCAGACCATCGTCATCCCGCTCTGCTGGCAACCGATCGGCCGCTCGCGGAACATGTCCGTGCCGTCGCTGCTCTTGAAGTTGACGGGCTGGTTGCGGTAGGGGGAAGCCCAGGGGCCGGCGCTGACGTCCGCCGTCATGTCGAGGGCGGTACCCTCATAGTGGTCGCGCATGTCGGCCATGAGGTCGCGGACGGAAAGCTTTTCCTTCGGCTTGATCCACAGGGGCAGGTGGTCGCAAATCCCGACCTGGCCGTTGAGGAAGGGCAGATAGGCATCGATTTCATCGGTGTCGTAGTGATGGCGGAAGAAACTCCACACGCGCGCCTCGCAGTAACGGATGGCGCTCCAGTCCAGCGGGCCGTAGGCTTCACGGAAACTGAAATCCGCGTCCGCTCCGGAGAAATATCCCATCTCGCGGGCGAAAGAGATCACGTCTGCAGAATACATGCAGACTCCGTCCACGACGCAGAAGCCGAGTTTCCTGTCCGCCTTCCCGGCCTGCGGGAACTGACGGATTCGGCTGGCGTTGGCATAGGCCGTGATGCAGTCGTCCGGGACGCGCAGGGCTACCCAGACGCCGCCTTTGCGGCCGGGACCCTTGCCGATGAGCTCCATGATCCAGGCTTCTTCCTTGTCGCAGACCGCGAAGGATTCTCCAGTGGAGTTGTAGCCGTATTCCTGGACCAGTGCGTGCATCTGGGCGATGGCCTCACGGGCGGTGGTGCTGCGCTGCAGGGCGAGGTCCATGAGGGTGAAATAGTCCAGATAGCCCTCCGGGTTGCGGAGCTCCTCGCGGCCGTCCCAGGTCGTTTCGACGATGGTCACCTGATTCTCGTTCATGAGTCCCACCACGCCGTAGGTATAGTCCGCCTGGGCGATGTACCGTACCTCGGAACCGGGGCGGAAACCGCGCAGGGCGATCATCTCGCCGGGGGCGTGGCGGCCGGGGGCCGAATAGGACAGGGGAGAGGCGAAGCCGAAACCGTCGCAGTTATAGGTACACATCACGCTGCCGTCCACAGAGGCGGCTTTGCCGACGATCAGGTTGGTACAGGCGTCCGCAGGAACGGAAAGCAGGAGGACTGTCGCAAGGATCGGAGCCAGAAAAGTTGCAGTCTTCATGGTGGGGTTATAATTGGATTCTTGCAAAGATAGGATTTTTGTGTGCAAAAACACCTGATTCTGAAACAAAAGCCCCGATTTTATTGGTTGGACTGCCGGCCCAGTCCGATGCCGCACAGCCAGAGACCGGCCCAGGTGAGACCGGCATTGATCAGAAGCAGCTCGAATCCGATCCTGTAGCCTCCCAGCCAGGCGGCACTGTGGGTGGACAGGATGTAACAGAGGACCGGAGAGAGGATGCAGATCAGGGGGACCCAGCGGTCGCGTACGCGCCGGCGGGTCAGGATTCCGAAAAAGAAGAGGCCCAGCAGGGGTCCGTAGGTATAGCCGGCGACGGTATAGATGGCGTTGATCACACTCCCGTCGCGGATGGCCCCGAAGCCCAGGATCACGAGGCCGAGCACTACGGCTGCACCGGCGTGGACCCGCTGCCGGGTGCGCCGGAGTCCGGCTTCGTCCTGCCGCTTGTCGGCGTGCAGGACGTCCAGGGTGAACGTGGTCGTGAGCGCCGTAAGCGCGGATCCGGAGCTGCTGAACGCCGAGGCCGTCAGGCCGAGGGCGAAAAGCAGCGGGACGACCGGCGGCATGAAGGCGGTGCCGGCGGCGTCCGTACCGCACGCGATCGTGGGGAAAAGGTCGTCCGGCTTCGCCACGGAGATGCCGCGCGCTGCGGCGAACTGATACAGCAGCACGCCCAGGGCGAGGAAGAGCAGGTTGACGGGGAAGAATGCGGCCCCGTAGCTCATCATGTTCCGCTGGCTCTCCCGCAGGGTTTTGCAGGACAGGTTTTTCTGCATCATATCCTGGTCCAGACCGGTCATCGCGATGGTCGTGAACATCCCGGCCAGGAACTGCTTCCAGAAGAAGCGCGTGTCCCGCCAGTCGTCGAAGAACCAGATCCGGCTCATCCCGCTGTCCGAGATGCTCCCGCACATCGCCCCGAAGTCCAGTCCCATCACGCGGCTGATCTGCACCAGGCACAGCACTACCACGGTGATCAGCGCGACGGTCTGGATCATGTCGGTCCAGACCAGGGTGCGTACGCCGCCGCGGAAGGTATAGAGCCACACACAGAACATCGTCGCGGCCACGTTGACGGCGAACGGGATCCCCAGCGGATCGAAGACGACCAGCTGGAGGACGATGGCCGTCAGGTACATCCTCACCCCGCAGATGAGCAGTTTGGAGAGCAGGAAAAAGGCGGCCCCGGTCCGGTGGCTCCAGCGCCCGAAACGCTGCTCCAGCCAGGAATAGAGACTGTTGAGGTTGAGCCGGTAGTAGAGGGGCAGCAGGACATAGGCGATCACGGCATAGCCCGCGACGAAGCCCACGGCCATCTGCAGATAGGACCATTGCGAAGCCTCCACCATCCCGGGCACGGACACGAAGGTGATGCCGGAGATGGAGGTGCTGACCATGGCCACGGCCACGGCCCACCAGGGAGATTTCCGCCCGCCGCGGAAAAAGTCGGCACTGCCCTGCGTCTTGCGGGAAATCCACCAGCTCGCGCCGATGACGGAGCCGAGGTACAGGGCGATGACGGGCAGCAGAACGGCGGGTGACATCCTAGAGTCTGATCAGGAATCCGATTCCGAAGGGGAAATCGTAGTAATCGAAAAGTCCGTTTTCGCCGTAGCCGCCCACGCCGAATCCGCCGTGGAAATCGAGGGCAAAACGGTCGTCCACCCACCAGTCATACTGGAGGCGGGCGTTGAGGAAGGTATCGAAAGATTCACCGATGGCGGGCTTGTAGCGGACGGAGAAGCCGAAACCGCCGTAGTCCAGTCCGGCACCGACACTGAAGGTGAAAAGGGAAGCGGCCTGATGGACCGAGGCATACGGACGCGGGTAATAAGCCATGACGGAAGCAACACCGGCATCCGCCATCAAGGAGATGCCGCCGAGATTGCCGAAACGGGCCTTGATCTGGGCGACATTGCGCCATTCCCGCAGGGAAGCATAATATTCGGTGCCCAGACCGACTGCCACGTAAGGGAAACGGCCGTCGGGGAAACCCCAGTTGCGGGAGGCGGCCACGCCCATGGCGGCGGTGGCACCCACGGCGGCGACACCCATCCCGATCAGCAGGCCGTTGTCGGTCAGCGGGTCGAGTCTGTCGAGCGGGATGGAACCGCGGAAACGGATCGGGGATGTGGCGAGATAATAAACCGGGGTCCAGTTTACGAAAACAAAATCGTATTGGTCGCGGTTTACGGCTTTGAACTGTCCTCCCCGAATCTGCAGGTAGTAGACCGTATCGGCCCGCGGGCGGATCCAGCCGGGCCAGCCCTTGTAGACGCGGCCGTATTTGTCCACGGCGGTGAGTTCGTGCCGCTGGGGTGTCGTGTCCACGCTCAGCGCGCCTTCGGTGTCCAGGAGCGGTTGTGAGGAGAAGGCGGCGGTCACGTCGCCGATGTATTCCTGATCGATATAGATGCGGACGGGGACGGCGTCGGGGTCGTCCGTCCAGAAGCAGATGGATTGGGCCCGGGCGGAACTTGCCGCAAGCAGCGTCAGGACCGCCGCCGTCAGGACCGTAAAACAGGTGTTCTTCATATCTGCAATTTTAGGCAAAGATATAACAAATTCCCCGCCAAAGTGCATCTCTTGCGGATTTAGGATAGATTCCTTATCTTTGGCGTTTCAATGGACGAACTGATCAAAGATCTCTCCTCTGCCCAGGAGTACAAGGAAGGCTTCGTGACCGAAGTCGACCAGGAATATGTGCCGAAGGGACTCAACGAAGACATCATCCGGATGATTTCCGCCAAGAAACAGGAGCCGGACTGGCTGCTGGAGTTCCGCCTCGGCGCCTTCCGCCGGTGGCAGCGGATGACCCCGCCGCAGTGGGGGCACCTCGAACTGCCCCGGATCGATTTCCAGGACATTATCTACTGGGCCGCGCCCAAGCGTGACGAAGACCGTCCCGACGAGATCGATCCGGCCCTGATGGAGACCTTCGACAAGCTCGGCATCCCCCTGCACGAACGGGAGATCCTGGCGGGGGTCAAGCCCAAGGGCGAGGTGGCGGTGGACGCCGTTTTCGACTCCGTGAGCGTGACCACGACCTTCCGCAAGACCCTCGCCGAGAAGGGGATCATCTTCTGCTCTTTCTCCGAAGCCGTCCGCGAACATCCCGACCTGGTGCGCAAGTACCTCGCCACGGTCGTCCCCGTGGGGGACAATTTCTACGCCGCCCTCAATTCGGCGGTCTTCTCCGACGGTTCCTTCTGCTACATCCCCAAGGGGGTGAAGTGTCCGATGGACCTGTCCAGCTACTTCCGCATCAACGCCTCCGGCACCGGCCAGTTCGAGCGGACGCTGATCATCGCGGACGAGGGTTCGCAGGTCAGTTACATGGAAGGCTGCACGGCTCCGATGCGCGATGAGAACCAGCTCCACGCCGCCGTGGTGGAGATCATCGTAGAAAAGGACGCGGACGTCAAATACAGTACCGTGCAGAACTGGTATCCCGGCGATGCCCAGGGACGCGGCGGCATTCTCAACCTGGTGACCAAGCGCGGCATCTGCAAGGGCACCGGCTCCCATCTGAGCTGGACCCAGGTGGAGACCGGTTCCGCCATCACCTGGAAATATCCCAGCACCATCCTCAAGGGGGATTTCTCTTCCTCCGAGTTCTATAGCGTAGCCATGACCAACAATTATCAGCAGGCCGACACCGGTACCAAGATGATCCACCTCGGGCGGGGTACCCGCAGCCGGGTGGTTTCCAAGGGTATCTCTGCGGGCCACAGTGAAAACAGTTACCGGGGCCTCGTGCAGATGGGGCCGGCGGCGGAGGGAGCGCGCAACTATTCCCAGTGCGATTCCCTGTTGATCGGCAGCACCTGCGGAGCGCACACTTTCCCGGTGATCCGCAGCCAGAACCCGCACGCCATCGTGGAACACGAAGCCACGACTTCCAAAATCAGCGAAGACCAGCTCTTCTACTGTACCCAGCGCGGCATCGCCTCCGAAGACGCCGTCGCGCTTATCGTGGGCGGATATGCCCGCGAAGTCCTCTCCCGCCTCCCGATGGAATTTGCCGTCGAGGCGCAGAAACTCCTGTCCGTTTCCCTTGAAGGTGCCGTAGGATGAGCTGGGTAGAGATCATATCGGCCATCCTGGGCCTGTCCTGCGTCTTTCTCGCAGGGCGCAACTCGAAGTACAACTTCTGGGTGGGATACGTCTATAACGTTTTCCTCTTTGTCCTGTTCTGGCGGCAGCACCTCTACAGTGCCATGCTGCTCCAACCGGTGTCCTTCGCGATCAATGCCTTCGGGCACTGGCGCTGGACGCATCCCCGGGAGGAGGAGCGCAGCGCCGCTGACGACAACCGTCTCAAGGTCGGCCGCATCACGAAAGACCAGTGGCCGGGCCTGATCCTGATCGTGTGCGTATTCGGCGCCGCATGGGCGATGTGCCTGGACTGGCTGCCCGTCAAATGGCCGGGCGTCTTCCAGGCGGATCCGTCTCCCTGGCTGGACTCCTACCTGCTGATGCTCACGCTGCTGGCCCAGTATCTCAGTGCGCAGAAGTGCTGGGAATGCTGGATCGTCTGGCTGATCGTCAACGCGGCCAACATCGTCCTGTATATTTCTTCCGGACTCTATCTGATGCCGATCGTGAGCCTGCTCTATCTGGGCAACGGTATCTGGTCCCTGATCACTTGGAAAAAACTTTATAACAAACATGAATAAAGTCTTACTGGAAATCAAGAATCTCCACGCGTCCGTGGAGGGCAAGGAGATCCTCAAAGGGGTGGACCTGACCATCCGTCGCGGCGAAGTGCATGCCGTGATGGGGCCCAACGGAGCCGGCAAAAGCACCCTGGGCTCCGTCCTCGCGGGCCGTCCGACCTATGAGGTCACGGCCGGCTCCATCCTTTACGACGGACGCGACCTGCTGTCCCTCAGCCCGGAGGAACGCTCCTGGGCGGGACTTTTCCTGAGTTTCCAGTACCCGGTGGAGATTCCCGGCGTGAGCATCACCAATTTCATGAAAGCGGCCGTCGCCGCCCGCCGCAAGGCCCAGGGGCTCCCGGAATTGACGCCCGGCGGGTACCTCAAGCTCCTCAAGGAGAAAATGGCGCTGGTGAAGATGAAGGGAGAGTTCGCCCGGCGCGAGGTCAATGTGGGCTTCTCCGGCGGGGAAAAGAAACGCAACGAGGTGTTCCAGATGGCGATGCTCGAACCGACCCTCAGCATCCTGGACGAGACGGATTCCGGACTCGACGTGGATGCGCTGCGGATCGTGGCGGAGGGCGTACAGCAGCTCCGGACCCCGGAGAATGCCGCCATCGTCATCACCCATTACCAGCGGCTGCTGGATTATATCGTCCCCGATGTCGTCCATGTCCTCAAGGAGGGCCGTATCGTCCGGACGGGCGGGCGCGAACTGGTGGACCAGATCGAACGTGAAGGATACGAAAGCATTGATGGATAACAGGATCTATGTCATCGGACGCGACTGCGCGCCGCAACATCTCCGGCTGGACGCCGGGGAGAAAGTGTCCATGACCCTGGTCATACTGCCCGGTACCGACGCGCAGCTGGCCCTGGAGATCGACCTGGCCGGACCCGGCGCCAGCCTCGACCTGGCCGGTCTGTATCTTTGCCCGGAAGCCGGGCAGGTGGACCTGCGGGTGCTGGTCCGCCATGCGGTCGGGGGCTGTTCTTCCCGCCAGCTCTTCAAGGGCATCGTCGGCGGAACGGCCCGGGTCTGCTTCGACGGACTCATCTACGTGGCCCCGGATGCCCAGAAGACCGAGGCCTATCAGGAGAATCATTCCCTGCTGCTCAGCGATACGGCCCGGGTGGAATCCCGGCCGCAGCTGGAGATCTACGCCGACGATGTGCAGTGCTCGCACGGCGCCACGACCGGCTACCTCAACCCCGATGAATTGTTTTATATGCGTTCCCGCGGCATCCCCGAAGCGCAGGCCCGGCATCTGCAGATGCAGGCCTTCCTCGCGCCGGTGATCCGCCGCCTGCCCGACGCCCTTGCCGAAGAAATCCATGCAAGTCTACCCTAATGTCAAGATCAACCTCGGACTCAGTGTCCTGAGACGCCGCCCGGACGGGTATCACGATATAGAGACCCTCTTCATCCCTTATTTCGGGATGTCCGACGTGCTCGAGATCGTGCCGTCGGACAAGCTCCGCTTCGTCGCGTCCGACAATGTGACCTGGGATGACGACCTGACCCTGCGCGCCTATCACCTGCTCAAGTCGGATTTTGACCTGCCGCCGGTGGAAATCCGCCTCGAGAAGCGTTCCGCCGTCGGTGCGGGACTGGGCGGCGGCTCCGCAGATGCTGCCTTCACCCTGATGGCCCTGACGGAAATGTTCCGCCTGGGTCTGGAGGACTGGCAGCTGGCGGACTATGCCGCCTGCCTGGGATCCGACTGCTCCTTCTTCATCTACAACCGGCCGATGTTCGGCGAGGGACGGGGGGACGTGCTGACCGATTACGAAGTGGACCTGACTCCCTATGAGCTGCGTGTCGAGGTGCCGGAGGGGGTGCGTGTCAGCACGAGCGAGGCCTATTCGCGCGTCATTCCGCGCGAGCGGCTCGCCCTGCCGCCGCTGCGCGAAGCGCTCCGTTACCCGGTCGAGATGTGGCCGGATGTGCTTTTCAACGATTTCGAAGCTTCGGTGTTCCCGATCCATCCCGAGGTGGAACGGCTCAAGAACCGCTTTTATGCTGAAGGAGCCGTGTACGCTTCGATGTCCGGATCCGGTTCCGCCGTATTTGGATTGTTCAAAAAATAACTAACTTTGAATGAACTAAATCCTTTCCCGTCATGAGAACGAACAAAGAATACAAAGAAGCGGCATTGAACCGTCTGCGCGGCAATTGGTCGCCGGCCGTCCTTGCCACCTTGTTCTATCTGCTTATTGTCCTGGTCTTCACGGGCGGCAGCGAACTTCCCCGTTTGCTGAATGCGGATACCGGTTTGCAGCTTTGGCTGGGAGGCGCCAGCCTCCTGCTGGTCCTGTTCCTCGTCGATCCGATGGAAGTCGGCTACTCCAATGCCCTCCGTCTGCTCTATGAGCGCCGGGATTATGAAGTGAGCCGGAACATGCTGGACCTCTCGCTCTCCAACTACCTGCACAAAGTCCTGGGTATGTTCTTCATGGGCCTCAAGGTCGTACTGTGGACCTTCCTGTTCATCATCCCGGGTCTGGTCATGTCTTTTGCTTACGCGATGACTCCGTATATCCTTGAGGAGCATCCGGAGATCAGCGCCTGGGAGGCCAGCGCGCGCAGCCGCGAGATGATGGCGGGTCACAAATTCGACCTGTTCTATCTGTATCTCAGCTTCATCGGCTGGATCCTGCTCGCCATCCTGACGCTGGGCATCGGCTTCCTGTGGCTGGAACCGTATATGAGCAGCGCCGTCGCCGCCTTCTACAACGACCTTAAGGCTGCTCAGGGCGAAGAAGCCGTGACCGAATAACGTATGCCGCCGGCTGCAGGACAGCTTTCGGAAAACAGCAGGAGGATTGCCCGCAATACCCTCCTGCTGTATTTCCGTATGTTCCTGCTGATGCTCATCGGCCTGTTCACCTC
>JAILAO010000081.1 GCA_024681565.1 Bacteroidales bacterium | reverse complement strand
CGACTGGATGGATTACGATGCCGTGGCTTACAATCCGGCTTCGTCCCTGTCCGTCCGGGAGGCGCTGATGGACGCCGTCAAGCGGCAGCTGATGTCCGATGTGCCCTATGGAGTACTGCTCTCGGGCGGACTGGATTCTTCCGTGATCTCCGCGATCGCGGAGAAGTACAGCGAGCACCGTATCGAGGACGAACTGCGCACCCGTGCCTGGTGGCCGCGGCTGCACTCGTTTGCGGTCGGCCTGGAAGGCGCGCCGGACCTGGCGAAGGCACGCCTGGTGGCCGAACACATCGGAACGGTCCATCATGAGATCCACTATACGATCCAGGAGGGTCTGGACGCGTTGCGGGACGTCATCTACCACATCGAGACCTATGATGTGACGACGGTCCGCGCCTCGACCCCGATGTACCTGCTGGGCCGCGTGATCAAGTCGATGGGCATCAAAATGGTGCTCTCGGGCGAGGGGGCGGACGAGATCTTCGGCGGTTATCTGTATTTCCACAAGGCACCCGACGCGCGCGCTTTCCATGAAGAGACTGTCCGCAAGCTCTCCAAACTTCACCTCTATGACTGCCTGCGGGCCAACAAGAGCCTTTCCGCCTGGGGCGTCGAGGGACGGGTGCCGTTCCTGGACAAGGAGTTCCTGGACGTGGCGATGCGCCTGTCTCCGGCTGCCAAGATGTGCGGCAAGGGCCCTGACGGGGAATTCATCATCGAGAAGAAGATTGTGCGCGACGCTTTCTCCGACCTGCTGCCGGAGGAGGTTGCCTGGCGCCAGAAGGAGCAGTTCAGCGACGGGGTCGGCTATTCGTGGATCGATACGCTCAAGCGCATCACCTCCGAGGCGGTCAGCGACGACCAGATGCTGCACGCCGCCGAACGCTTCCCGATCCATCCGCCGAGGAACAAGGAGGAATACTACTATCGGAGCATCTTCTCGGAGCTGTTCCCGAGCAACTCGGCTGCCCTGAGCGTGCCCAGCGAAGCGAGTGTGGCCTGCTCGACGGAAACCGCCCTGGCCTGGGATGCAGCCTTCCGGAATATGAACGACCCCAGCGGCCGTGCGGTCGCCGGGGTCCATCAAAAGGCATATTGAATGACCCTGTGTCCAGGCAGGACTACGGGAGCTCCTTGATCTTGATGTTCTTGTAGGAGACCTGGTCACCGTGGTCCTGCAGCAGGATATAGCCTTCTGCGGCATTGCCGAAGTTGGGCCGGTTCTTGTATTTGCTGTAAGCCACCAGGGCATTCCACATCTGGTTGTTCCGCTCGTATTCGAGGAGTTTAAGCCCGTTGAGCCAGTGCTCGACGTGGTTGCCCTGCACGATCACCATGGCGCGCTGCCAGCCGTCGATGGTGTAGCCCTCCCATTCGCCCTTCGGGGCGGGGATGAGGTCGTAGAGCGAACCCATCGTGCGGTTGCCGTTGACACCGAGCTTGGCATCCGGATGCAGTTTGTCGTCCAGGACCTGGAACTCGCAGCCGATGGAGGAGCCGGCACCCTGGTTCATGTAGGGATCCACGAAGTACTTGATACCGCTGTTGGCTCCCGGGGTGAGCTTGAAGTCCACCTTGAGGATGAAATTGCGGTATTTCCGGTCGGTGATGATGTCTCCGCCGTTGGTGCTCTCGCTGCCGTCTCCCTTGTTGACGGAGAGGATGCCGTCCTCGACGGTCCAGCCGTGGTCGGGGAAGGAGCCCAGTTTGCGGGCGCTCTGCCAGCCACGGGTGGTCTTGCCGTCAAAGAGGAGCTTCCAGCCGTCGGCGACTTCCTCCGGCGTAAGGGTGTTGGCGATGCAGTTGACCACCGGGGCGGGGGATGCCGTGACGTAGCGCTCCACGTCCTGGGTCAGGATGCGGAGGTTTCTCCAGCAGATCTTGGCACCCTGCTTGTCGGGACCCACGGTGTGGACCTGCAGGGCGATGAATCCGTCAGCGTCCACGTCGTCGATGAGATGGGTGCAGGGGATGCCGTTGACCCAGGTGCGGATGTGCGTACCGACAGCCTCGATGCGTGCGGAGTTCCAGCCTTTGCGGTAGGCCTGCTGACCTGCGGGATTCTCTGCCATGCGGTACAGCCAGAGGCGGCGCACCTCATCATAGATGCCGCCGGTCCAGGCACGGTCCGTGGGGTCGATTTCGAACTGGTAGCCGAACACGCGCCCCTTCTCTTTGTTGAGGTGGCTGCGGATCTGCACGCCGGAGTTGATCCCCTCGGTCAGGAATTCGAATTCGAGGATGAAATCCCCGTAATCCTTCGTGGTGGCCAGGAAGGAATTGACTTTGCTGTCGGTGGTCGTCCCGATGATCATGCCGTCCCGGGCCTCGTAACGGGCCGTTCCGGTCATCTGTTTCCATCCCCGGAGGTTCTTGCCGTTGAAGAGATCTTCCCATTGCTGGGCGGATGCGGCGGCGGGGAAAAGGAGCAGCGTCATGGCTGCCAGGCAGAGAATTTTTTTCATATATAAGGGTTTAACGTCCGTGAGCAGTGCTGACGGCGGCGTGGATGTTGTCCGTGATGTTGAGCGGGGACGGGACAGAGCAGTCGGCGCCGAGCATCATGTGGCCCTTGGGACCGTTTGCGAGGATCTCGCGGGTCATCTCGACGATCTTCTCCGGGCTCTCCTTGCCGATCTCGGCCTTGCGGTTGAATCCGCCGAGCACCGGGCGGCCGAACATCTCGTAAACCTCGTTCAGGGAGATGGGCTTGCCGTCCACGGTCAACGGAGCGTTGACGATCTTGCCGGGGTAGTCCAGGTAACGGGTGAGGTCGTCCATCGGACCTTCCCAGTCGCAGATGTGCAGGATCGTGAATTTCGTGTCTTTTGCGGCCTCGGTCATCACCTCCATGTCGTAGGGACGGATCCAGGTCTCATAGAATCCGCCGGGAACATTCAGCTCGTAGAATTTCTCCTCGCCGCCCTGCGTGGCGGTGAAGAAGGCTTCGACACCGGCTTCCTTGCAGGCGCGGATGTACCACAGGATGGCCTTGGTATAGGAGTCGAGCATCCGCTTGTAGGCTTCGGGGCGTTCGACGGACCAGCCGGGCAGGCGGTCGTCACCGAAGCCCTGGCGGGCTACCTGGTGGGTGCTGAGGATGGTCGGCATGACATAGACGTCCTTGCCGACATAAGAGAGGACCTCTTTGATCACTTCCACCGTCGGGCGGTAGTAGTCCTCCGGCACGAGGGGCGTATCCATGGTCAGGTCTTCGACATAGGGCATCGGTTGCTCGGTCTGGATCTTCAGGATGTCCGCACCACCCTTGAGGAAGAGGCTCAGATGGGCCTTGACGGCACCTTCACCCAACTTCTGGTCACTGCCGAAGTGGCCGAAGAAAAGGGCCGGCGTGTAGGACGGATCCAGTGTGCCGTCGAGGAAACGGTCGACGACCTCCTTTTTGTCAGCAGGGATGACGTCGCCGGAAGGCTTGGCCGTGCAGGACGCCACGCCAATGGAAAGGATAACCAGCATCAGCGGGAGAAGAAATTTGTAATTTTTCATTGTGGTTGGTTTTCATAATAAAAAAACTGATGATGGAATTTGGTTGGATAGTTGCTTTAAAGGTAGGAAAAAAAATTGACAATCCCTTGATCAATGCCTGAAATGATCGAAACCGCGGAAGGCATGCCCCGCTCCGCGCCACTGTATCATCCCTTTTCCGGCCGGAACCTGCGGTACGATCTCCCCGATGACGGTGTGCGGGACATCCAGGGCGATTCCCGCCTCCGGCGTGCAGGTGAAGAGCAGTTCGTAGTCTTCTCCGCCGCCGGCGGCCAGTTCCGTCGGATCCCAGCCCCGGCGGGCACAGACACGCTGCAGGGCGGGAGAGAGCGGCAGATCTGCCGTTTCGATGACAGCTCCGGTGCCGGAAGCTTTCAGGATGTGGCCCAGGTCGGAACCGATCCCGTCCGAGATGTCCATCATGGCATGGACCCCCGGCGTTGCGGCGAGCCGCAGGCCTTCCGCCACGCGCGGCAGCGGGAGGTAATGCCTGTCGATCAGCGCCTGTACGTCGGCATCGCGCTCCACGCCCTCCAGGACCGCCTTCAGTCCGGCGGCCGAGTCTCCCAGTGTCCCCGTGACGCAGATGCGGTCGCCTTCCCGGGCGCTGCTGCGCAGGCGGGCCGTCCCCGAGGGACATTCGCCGAGCACGGCCACGTTGATGCAGATGCGGTCGGGGGAGAGGGTGGTGTCCCCGCCCAGCAAAGCGGTGCCGAAGCGTGCGGAGAGTTCCGCGTAACCGCGCATGAACCCCTCCACCCAGTCGGGGGACAGGTCGGCGGGCAATGCGACCGAGAGGAAGGTGGCCGTGGGGGTGCCGCCCATGGCGGCGATGTCGCTGATATTGACGGCGGCGGATTTCCAGCCGAGGTGATGGGGCGGGATGTCCGCCCGCAGGAAATGGGTCCCTTCGATGAGCAGGTCCGTGCTGACCAGCGTGTCGCGGCCGCTGTTCTGTGGCAGGACGGCGCAGTCGTCCCCGATCCCTGTCAGGCCCTCGGGGCAGGGAAACAATGTGCGGATCCGGTCGATCAGGC
>JAILAO010000022.1 GCA_024681565.1 Bacteroidales bacterium | reverse complement strand
GGCACGCCGCCCGCAGACGCTCCTGCGTATCTGCAAACGGATCGAACGGGAGATGGGACGGCGGGATGCGCCGGAATATGACGCGGAAGGCCGCAGGATCTATCACGACCGTCCCATCGACATCGACATCCTGCTCTACGGGGACGAACGCGTGGATACCCCCGACCTGCAGATCCCGCATCCGCTCATGCAGCAGCGGGAGTTCGTTATGCGTCCATTGCGTGAGATATTTGAGCAGAAATGATTACCTTTGTCCGTTCAGACAAACAGAGTTAGTTAAACAGATATGACACAAGAAGAATTGTTCAAGGTACTCGTGGCACATTGCAAGGAGTACGGTTTCATTTTCCCGTCCAGCGAGATCTATGACGGCCTGGCCGCGGTGTATGACTACGGTCAGATGGGCGTTGAACTCAAGAACAACATCAAGCAGTATTGGTGGAACGCGATGACGCGCCTGAACGAGAACATCGTCGGCATCGATTCCTGCATCTTCATGCATCCGCGCATCTGGGAGGCGTCCGGCCACGTGAGCGCGTTCAATGATCCGCTGATCGACAACAAGGATTCCAAGAAGCGCTACCGCGCCGATGTCCTGATCGAGGATTATCTGTCCAAGATCGAAGAGAAAATCGAGAAAGAAGTCCAGAAGGGCCGCAAGCGTTTCGGCGAGAATTTCGACGAGGCGCAGTTCCGCGCCACCAACCCCAACGTGCTGCGCGAAAAGGCCAAATATGATGAGGTCCACAACCGTTACGTCGCCGCCGAACAGGCCTCCGATTTCGCGGAATACCGCCAGATCATCATCGACTGCGGTATCGTCTGCCCGATCAGCGGCACCTGCAACTGGACCGATGTCCGGCAGTTCAACCTGATGTTCAGCACCTCGATGGGAAGCACCTCCGAAGGCGCCAACACGATCTATCTCCGTCCGGAGACGGCCCAGGGCATTTTCGTCAACTACCTGAATGTCCAGAAGACGGGCCGGATGAAGATACCTTTCGGTATCGCCCAGATCGGCAAGGCGTTCCGCAACGAGATCGTCGCCCGCCAGTTTATCTTCCGCATGCGCGAATTCGAGCAGATGGAGATGCAGTTCTTCATCAAGCCGGGCACGGAACTCAACTGGTTTGCCAAGTGGAAGGAGAACCGGATGAAATGGCATGTCAACCTCGGCATGGGCGCGGAGAACTACCGCTTCCATGATCACGAGAAACTGGCCCATTACGCAAACGCCGCTACCGATATCGAATTCAATTTCCCCTTCGGTTTCAAGGAGCTGGAAGGTATCCACAGCCGTACCAATTTCGACCTGGGCAACCACCAGAAGTTCTCCGGCAAGAAGATCGAGTATTTCGATCCCGAGGAGGGCGCTGCCTACACGCCGTATGTCGTCGAGACATCCATCGGTGTGGACCGTATGGTCCTCGCGGTCCTGTCCCACTCGCTGCATGAAGAGCAGCTGGAGAACGGCGAGACCCGCGTCGTGATGAGCATTCCCGCCCCGCTCGCTCCGGTCAAGGCCGCGGTCCTGCCGCTTGTCAAGAAAGACGGTCTGCCCGAACTCGCCCAGGAGGTGATGGACCTGCTCAAATACGACTTCAACTGCCAGTACGAAGAGAAAGACAGCATCGGCAAGCGCTATCGCCGCCAGGATGCGATCGGCACTCCGTATTGCATCACGGTGGACCACGAGTCCCTCAATGACCGCTGCGTCACCGTACGCGACCGCGACACGATGGAGCAGCAGCGCGTTCCCATCGACGGGCTCCGCGCCCTGATCGACAAGAAAGTCAATCTCAACAACCTTCTGCGCAATCTCTGATGGCGCAGACCTTTTCCGGACTGGGCCGGATCGAAGCCATCCGGCAGCTCTTCGAAGGAACGGGTTTCCGTCCCTTCGAGGAACCGTTGTGGTTTGAAGCGAAGCCGCAGGAATGCATCTCTACGGCCGCTGCGCTGCTGCTGGAGGGGATTGATTTCGACCTGGTCTATTTCCCGCTGAAGCACCTCGGCCGCAAGGCCGTGCTGCGTGCGACCGGAGAACTGTATGCCGTGCTGGCGCGTCCCGAGACGCTGTCGGTGCAGCTGGGCATTTCCGCGAAACTGGATTTCCCGCAGGTGCAGGAACTCTGGAGCGGCTTGGCTGCCGCAGCCAGGGAGCACGGCTATAAGCATCTCAGCCTGGATCTCCAGCCTTCCCGGAACGGTCTGACCATCGCCCTGTCCGCGACCGGCCGCCACAGCGCCGCCGTTTCTGCCGCCCGTCCGATGGCGCAGTCCAAGGACCTGGTCTGCGTGTCCGGGGCCCTGGGTGCCGCTTTTCTCGGCCTCCAGGTGCTGGAGCGGGAGCGTCTCAAGTTCGATCAGGGGTCCACGGACCGGAAGGGTCTGGAGCAGTACAAGATGCTGGTCGGGGCTTATCTGCGTCCCGAACTGACCCCGCAGATCCCGGCGTTGCTCGAAGAGTCCGGTGTCGCTCCGGCATTCGGGTATTTCATGACCCGGGGGCTTGCCGACGCGCTTTTGCGCCTGTCCCGCGACAGCGGATACGGCGTCAAGGTCTATGCGGACAAGATTCCTTTTGAGGGCGGAAGTTTTACGCTGGGCAAGGAACTGGACCTGGACCCCGTTTCCGCCGCGATGAACGGCGGGGAGGATTATCATCTGCTGTATGTGGTCCCGATGGCGCAGTTCGAGCGTTTCCGCAAGGATTTCCAGACTTTTGACATCATCGGACATCTGGCGCGTCCGGAAGTCGGTGCCGTGCTCGTCTCACCGGACGGCCTGGAGCATCCGGTTTCCGCGCAGGGATGGTCGGCACAGACCGACGGAGAATAAGGAATAATCTATTATAAAAAGGGGGGCCGCAGCGATTGCTGCGGCCCCTTTTCGGTAGTAGTACAGTTGTTGTTTTATTCATCCAGACCTTCGATGGTCTCAATGGTGCCGTCTTCGCGGTAGGTCAGTTCGCAGACCTTGAGGCTGCGCAGCCGGTTGATGCCTTTGGAGGGGACGCTGTCGTGGTGGAAGAGCCACCATTTGCCGCCGAACTCCACGATGGAGTGGTGTGTCGTCCATCCGAAGACCGGCGTCAGGATGACGCCCTTGTAGGTGAAGGGTCCGTAAGGGTTGTCTCCGATCGCGTAGCAGAGTTTGTGGGTATCTCCGGTGGAGTAGCTGAAGTAGTATTTCCCGTTGTATTTGTGCATCCAGCTGGCCTCGAAGAAGCGGCGTTCGTTGTCCTGGACGGGGATGGGATTCCCTTCTTCGTCCACCAGGACGACGGGTCTGGGGTCCTCGGCGAACTGGAGCATGTCATGGCTGAGCCGGACGACGCGTCCCGGGATGGCCGGCATGTCGTCGGGGGGATAGGAAGTGCCGCAATCCTTTGCCAGGTTGTCCTCGTAGCGTTGCAACTGTCCGCCCCAGATGCCACCGAAGTACATATAGTACTCGTCGTCCGCGTCGTCGTGCAGGACGGCCATGTCAATGGAGTAGCTGCCCCGGATCGGGTCCGGCTGGGCTTTGAACGGCCCGGTGGGCGCGTCCGCGACCGCCACGCCGCAGCGGAAGATGTCGGTCTTGTCCTTGGCCGGGAAATACATGTAGTAGCGTCCGTTGCGACCTTTGACGACGTCGCAGTCCCACAGCTGGCGGCGGGCCCAGGGGACGTCCTGGATGTCAAGGACCTTGCCCCAGTCCTTGACGGGGGAGGTCATCGGGTCTTTGCCTTCAATCGAGAGGACATGATAGTCTTTCATGTCGTATTCGCTGCCGAAATCGTCGTCCGGTGCGGCGGACTCCCAGTCGTGGGAAGGATAAATATAGATCTTGCCGTCAAAGACGTGTACGGACGGGTCGGCCATATAGTCTTCGGGGAAGAGATAGCGTTTCTGGACTTTCTTTGCCATGGCAGAGGGGTTATTTGGAGTTTTTGTGTCTTTGTTCGATGGCGAGGTTGATTTCGTCCATCTTTTCGTCGCTGAGTTCGTATTTGCTGATGATGAACATCGCCAGGACCAGCAGGATGGCGGGGATCACGCAGACGAGCCAGAGGATGCCCTGCTCTGCGAGCGGGGTCTGATGCGCGGCTTCGGAGTTGTATCCGACCCAGGCGAGCACGAGGCCGGGCACCACGCCGCCGAGGGCCATGCCGGCTTTGAAGAAGATGCCTGTCAGGGCGTTGACGATGCCGGCGATGCGGCGGCCGGTGGTGTATTCACCGAAGGCGATCACCTCGGGAATCAGGGCCCACATATAGCCGGTGGCCGTGATGATTCCGGAGGACTTGATGAACTGTGCGATGCACAGCAGGACGAAATTGCTCTTGGTCGCCGGGATGGAGACAAAGGTGTACATCAGCGCCATGCCCAGGATGGCGACGCCGAGGAACAGATAGAACATGCCCTTCTTGCCGATCTTGCGTTTGATGGCGGGAACCAGCGGCATGAAAATGAAGGCGGGGATGGTGCCGAGCCACATGAAGAGCGTGGTGAGCAGCGGGGTCGCGCCTACGTTGACGGTCATGAAATAGGAATCGGCCGCATTGCTGACGCTCATCATGGCGAACGCGGTGACGAAGAAGAAGGCGACGACGCGCAGGGGTTTGTTGCGGACGAATTCCATCCACAGGTCGCTCACCTTGACGTTGGCGGCCTCTTTTTCGTCCATCACGACTTTTTCCTTGCACTGCGAGAAGCAGAAGAAGAGCAGGACCAGTCCGGCCAAAGCGAAAAGGGTCATCGTGATGAACCAGGCCGGGGCGGCCTCCGGCGTGTTGTACACGGCCACTTCCTTACCGGTCGCCGGATCCAGGACCTTCGGGGCGAAGATGGCGATGATGATCGGCAGGGACTTGACGCACAGGGCGCCCAGGTTGGCCATGAACATGCGCGTGGAGGTCAGGATGGTGATCTCGTTGGTATCCCGCGTAAGGGAGGCGTTGAGGGCGCCGTAAGGCACGTTGACCAGGGTGTAGCACATGGACATGCCGACATAGGTGATGTAGGCATAGAGGAGGGACCCGCTGAATCCGTTCCAGAAGCACAGAATGGCCAGACCGACCAGCGGGATGCCGCCCAGGATCAGCCAGGAGCGGTATTTTCCCCATTTGGGCGTTCCCTTGTCCACGATGGTGCCGACGATCGGATCCCAGAGCACGTCCACGATGCGTACGACCAGGAACATCATCGCCGCCGCGGCGGGCTTGAGACCGAACACGTTGGTATAGAAGAAGAGCAGCCAGATGCTGATGGTCTGGTAGATAAGGTTCTGCGCCATGTCGCCGGCGCCGAAACCGATGCGCTGCTTCCAGGAGAGCTTGTAGAAGCCGTTGGCTTCTGTTGCTGAATTTGCCATAGGTTATGTTTTTCTTTAGTGTCCGAGGATAACAAATTTACACTGAATCCGTCAGCCCTTCTGCCGGGAATGATTCAAAAGATGGCAAGAATCATTCAGCGGCCGCCCGGCGGACGGGGCTTTCTTCTCCGAACAGGAACTGCGGCGTGTATCCGCCATAGTCGATGACGATCTTTTCAAAGACGATACCGGGATCCAGCGGACGCAGTTCCAGCTCGGTCCATCCGGCTGTCGCCGGCAGCTCCGAGACCGTTTCCACCACACGGCGGGCGACGGTCGGATAATAGACGGAGTAGATGTTCTGCGGATCTTCATTCAGCAGGGCATTGAAGTGCTGGGTTTGTTTCCGGCCGCCCAGGACGACCTCGTAACGGTGTCCGCTGTTGTTGAAGGCCAGGGTGGATTTCGTGATCACATGGACCTTGACGGAAGAAACGCCGGCCGGCAGCTCGAAGCGATAGCGCAGGGCCGCGCCCTCCGCCGGAGCCGTGTAAGGCATCAGGGCTACGCCGCTGAGGGTCCGCCCCATGTAGGGAATGACGGTCCACCGGGTGTCCGGAGCGGCCGGAGCCGCGAAATAATGTTCGGCTTCGATGGCGGTATAACCGGCCCCGGGGGCTGCCGGGAAGGAGAATCCGCCGGGGGCGACGGGGCCCAGGCGTTTCACCTGCGGGAGGCGGTCCGCCGGGAAGTTGTCGTTCCAGCTGAAATACCCGATATGCTTCTGGGTCATCATCCCGTCCCATTTGCCGCCGGACATTTCTTTGTTGTATTGCTCTGCCAGGAAAGCGTCGCGCGCGAAGCAGCGCTCAACCCGGTCCGCCCAATCGTCCGCGGCCGGATCCCCCTTGGTGTAAAGGTCCAGGTTCATGGCCTGCGCATAGTACATCTCGTAGAGATTGGAGAGCGCCTGCACCGGGAACAGGATCAGCTGCCGGTAGGCATCCCGCGCTTCCGGGTCCAGGGAAAGGAACTGCCGCAGGGCCTCCGCCTCCAGCCGGGCGAAGTCGTCGCTGACGCGCCGGAATTCGCCGGAGGCGAGGTCGAAGGTCGTGTAGTCCATCATCTCGGCCGTGGTACGGCCGCTATATTTGCTATACAGGTTTAGAATGCGTGCCGCTTCGTCCGCCTGGTCTTCGCCGAAGGCGCGGGCGCAGAAGGCCCGGGTGTGGTCCAGGAGGTTTTCCGCCGAAAAGGCGTCTGGGGTGCGTGCCAGGGCCAGGAAGAGGTCGATGGGGTATTCCATGGGCTTGAGGTCGCCCACGTTGAGGACCCAGAGCCGGTCCACGCCGTAGGCATAGGTCAGTTGCAGCTGCTCCCACATATTCTGGATCGGTGTGACGTTGAGCCATTTGGAGTTGCGCGGCGCGCCGACGTAATCTACATGATAATAGATGCCCCAGCCGCCTTTCCGGTTGCGCTCCGCCGCGGTCGGGAGCTTGCGGACATTCCCCCAGTTGTCATCGCTGAGCAGGATGGTGACATCGTCCGGGACCCGCAGGCCGAGATCGTAGTACTGTTGTACTTCTTTATAAAGGGCCCAGACCTGGGGCCTTTCTTCGGCCGGACGGCCGGTTTCCCGGCGGATGATCCTGCGCTGGTTGCCGATGATGCTTTCCATCAGTTTGATGTATTCCGCTTCGTGCCCCTCTTTGCCCAGGGCCGCATCCCCGTCCCCGCGCATGCCGATGGTGATCAGGTCTTCCGTATCCGCGGCGCGGCGTACGCCCTCGGCGAAGAAACGGTCGAGAACCTTGCGGTTGGTCTGGTAGTCCCAGGCTCCTTCGGATCCGTGTTTCCGGACCCATTCCTGGTGGTTGCGCGCCATGGGTTCGTGGTGGGACGTGCCCATGATGATGCCCATCTCATGGGCGGTGCGGCTGTTCTGGGGATCGTCGGCATAGAACGCCCAGTCCCACATGGCCGGCCACATGAAATTGGCGCGCAGGCGGAGCAGCAGTTCGAAGACGCGGGCGTAGAAACGGTGGTCGCCGTAGTCGGTCCCATAGCTGTTCTTGACCCAGGTGGTGAGGCAGGGGGCCTCGTCGTTGAGGAAAATGCCCCGGTAGCGCACGGCGGGCTGCGGAGCGATGTAGGTGCCCGGCTCGAGGGAGAGGTCCTCCCGGTGCCGCACCGGCACGTCCGCCCAGTCATACCAGGGCGAGACGCCGATCTGTTCAGAGATCTCGTAAAGGCCGTAAATGGTGCCGCGCATATCGGCGCCCACGATCACCAGGGCGTCCTGATAGCCCGGCACCGGGCGGCCGAGTGTGGAAATGAAATAACTCTCGTATTGTCCTTGTAGTACGGAGAGGTCGATCAGGCCGCGGGCTGCGAGTCCCTGGACGAGCGGGCTGCCGACGGAGCCGGCCAGGATGGCCCGTTCTCCGGCGGCCGGCGCTTTCTGCCCGCAGACGCGGGCGAAATCCTCCCGCAACGTCTCTGCGGCAATCTGGATTCCCCTGCTGTCCGCCGGGTCCGTCACGACGGCGGCGGGCCTGCCTTCGCTGATCAGGGGGAACCCGCCGGCTCCGGGCTTCGTGATGCCCGGGAAGTCGATACCGAAGGCCGGAACGGAAAGCAGAAGCGCTGCCGCCAACAGGCAGGGAAGAAAATGATTGCTGTGCATCATATGGGTGGGGTTTTGGTACTCTGCTGCAAATGTAACAAAATGACCCACCGCGATGTTACATTTTAAGACCAATCATTTTCAAATTTGTAACAACACAGATATTGCATCATTCAAACAGCTTTTTCAGGCTCTCATCCTCCGGATTGTCCTGGAAGCGGGTGATGAATTCGCGGGGCGTCATCCCGAAGAAATCCCGGAAGGAGCTGGAGAAGTAGGAGTGGGAGGCGAATCCGACCCGGTAGGCGACCTCGGAGACATTGACCTTGTTGTTCGCCAGCAGATAGGCGGCCTGTTTCATCCGGAAGGATTTGATCAGCACGCTGGGCGGAACATTGCCATTTTCCTTGAGTTTGCGGTTGAGGTGCACCCGGCTGATCCCGACGTCCATGCAGAGCGCGGAAACATCGAAGTCCGGATCTTCGAGGTGGGTCTGGATGCTCTCGACGATGCGGCGCATCAGGTTCTCGTCCGCAGAACTCATCTTGATGCCGGAATAATCGTATTCCATGGATGCGGCAAATTTCCCTTTGACCGTCTCGCGGGCCGAGATGACCTGGGAGATGCTGCTGAGCAACAGGCTCACGGAGATGGGCTTGGAAAGGAACTTGTCTACACCGCTGTCGCTGGCGTTCTGCTGTTCCTGCTCTCCGTTCTGTCCGGTCAGGATCAGGACGGGGATGTGGTTGGTGGCCGGATTCTGGCGGATTCTGGCGCAAAGCTCCGTGCCGCTCATCCCCGGCATGACCAGGTCGGTGAGGACGGCGTCCGGCAGGGTCGTGGTGATCTGCGGCCAGGCGGTCTGTGCGTCCGGACAGACGGTGACATTGTACGTCTGACGCAGCAGGGACCGGAGATATTCCCGGACTTCGGGGTCGTCTTCGACGACGATCAGGTTTTTCCGGGTCTTGAGGGCTTTGTCGTCCTCGGTGTCCTGCTGGGCGAAGGTCTCGTCTTCGTGGCTGTCGAGCCGGACCTCCGGGCCCTTGACATACAGATCTTTATAATGGGTGGTGGCGGAGAGTTCTTCTTCGCTCAGGTGCGCCTTTCCGACCGGGACGAAGACCTTGAAGGAGACCCCGTCATCCTGATTCTCCGCCCGGATGATGCCGTGGTGCAGTTCGACCAGCATTTTGGTCAGGTTCAGTCCGACGCCCGAACCCGTGTTGGCGTCATAGGGATCGACCTGTACGAAGCGGTCGAATACGCGGGAGATATATTCTTGTTCGATCCGGCTGCCGGAGTTGAAGACATCGATTTCGACATACTGGTCGATGTCCGGCGTCAGGATGCCCCGGTTGGGGGTCGGCCCGGACACGGACAGGCGGATCCGCCCGCCGTCCGGCGTATGCTTGAAGGCGTTGGACAGAATGTTGTAGACAATCTTGTCGAAGTTTCCCTGGTCGATCCAGAGGATTTCCTCGTCGTGCGCGGGAGAAAGCGTGAAGCTGATATGTTTGGACTGGGCGATCCCGAGGAAGGACTGCATGATGTCCTTGATGAAAAAGATCAGGTCCGTTTCCCGGAAGTGCATCGGCATCTGGCCGGCGTCGATCTTGCGGAGGTCCATGACCTGGTTCACCAGCCGGTTGATCCGCAGGCAATTGCGGAACATCAGATTGTAGGTGTCTTTCCGCGCGGGGTCCTGTTCGGCTTCGCGCATCGATTGGAGCGGACCCATCACGAGGGTGAGCGGGGTCCGGATCTCGTGTGTCAGGTTGGTGAACAGGCCCAGGCGGAGCTCTTTCAGTTCGGCGTCCTTTTTCTCTTCCGCGCGACGTTTCCGTTGCTCGAACGTGTTGTGGAGCAGAAACGCCAGCCCGGCGAGCAGGATCACGTAGAAGACGTACGCACCTCCTTTCCGGTACCAGGGCGCCTCTACGCGGATACTGACGGCGTGGGAGGAGAAAACGGCGGGAGCGCCTTCAAAGAAGGCTTTCACCTCGAAGGTGTAACGCCCCGGGGGGACGTTGGTATAGGTTGCGACCCGCCGCTCCGCGGAAGAAGTCTTCCAGGCGGAATCGAAGCCCCGCAGGCGGTAGTCATAGACAATCCGCTGCGGATTGGTGAATTCCGGGACGGAGAATTCCAGGGAGAACAGGTCGACGGTGTTGGGGATATCGATCCGGGTCGCCTCCGAGATGTGCTTGTCGAGCAGGTTGACGCTGCCCGGGGCCGGGTTGTAATTGACCTCCCGGTCCAGCATGGTCAGGCGTGAAAGCGAGACCTGCGGCACCAGGTGTGCGCCGCTGTCCACCAGCAGCGGCGAGAAGACGGTCACGCCGGAGGTGCCTCCGAAATAGAGTTTTCCCGAAGGGGACCGGTATGCGGCGCCGGAGCGGAATTCATTGCCCTGGAGGCCGTCGGAAGCGTGGTAACTGGTAATCTCGTCCGTGCGGGGCGAGATCCGGGAGAGGCCGTTGGCGGTCGAACACCAGATCTCGCCGGTGGAGGTCCGCAGGATGTCCCGGGTGATGTTGTTGGCCAGACCGTCCCGTTCGGTGAATTGCCGGACCTGTTTCCCGTCCGCCTGAACGCGGAAGACACCTTCCCCGGTGCCGAACCACATGGTTCCGTCCGGACCGCCGCAGATGGCATAGACACGGAGCGGGGTCCCGTCCGGCAGGATGTTGAAGCGGACCAGCTGCCGGGTTTCCGGATCATAGCACAGGGGGCCGTTGTAGGTGCCGACCCAGAGCAATCCGTTGTCGTCCAGATACAGGGTGCTGATCCACAGCGCGTCATCGTTGATGAGCTTGTCCGTGATTGTCTGGTGTCCCGCATCCACGATGACCAGTCCGGCGCCGGCCGTCCCGACATAGAGCCGGTCCCTTGCCGCGTCGTAGCTCAGTGTGCGGATACGTTCGGTCCCCAGACTTTCGGTCGAAGCAAAATGGCGGATGCCCGTGTCCGGATCCAGCCGGAACAGGCCGTCCAGGTAAGTTCCGATCCAGATGGCGCCGTGTTTGTCGGCCGCGATGGAGAGGATGGAATTGTTGGTCAGCGCGGAATTGTCCTTATTATAATTGCGCGTGATGCCCCGGGCGTCCCGGCAGAAAAGTCCGGCGCCGTCCGTGCCGACCCAGAGTTTATCCCCGACTTCCTCCAGGGACATGACGCAGGCCGAGTTCTCCCCCGCCCTGCCCTGGCTGCTGAATCCCATATACGAGAAACCGAACATGGAACGGGGGACGACCAGGATGCCGGTCTGATAGAGTCCGAGCCACAGGTTACCCTGGGAATCCTGGAAAAAACGGTTGACTTTCCAGTTGTCGGAAAAACCCCGGATAGAAGCGGCTCCGCCGGGACGGACACTCTCCGTCTGGGTGTCGAACAGCAGCAGGCCGCCGTTGACTTCGCCGAGCAGAAAACTGTTTCCGCTTTCCGGAGCAGACAGGTTGTTATAGACGGCCGCACCGAACGAGGTCGTCCCGGATCCGTTTCCGCGGGCTTTCCGGATGGTCTTGGCTTCGGCATCATAGAGAAGGATCCCGTGGGTGGCCGTGCCGAGCAGGATGTTGTGGGAGATCGGATTCTGCGCCATCGCCGTGACCCGGATCTGGTCTTTCTCTCCTTCGAGTTCCCGGCTCCAGCGGACATCTGTGGACGGCGTCAGGGTGTCCGCGTCCAGGACGGTGAGCGGAACGTTGGCGTCGGGAAGGATCCAGAGGCGCCGCTCCGAGTCGAGGAACAGGTCATATATAAATTCGGTAGAGAGGTTTTGGAAAATCTTTTCCCGGTCCTCATTGAGGAGTTCCTGGGTCTGTGAGTCGATGACATAGATGCCGTTTCCGCCCGTCGCTATGAGGATGCGGCTGCCGGAGGAGGTCCTGTCCGGAATCTCCAGGAGACGGGCGACGAACTGGTTCGAGGCGGGGTTCCTGGCGTCCTGCAGGTCCACGGTCCGGAAACGGTTGTAGTCCGACTCGAAGACGGCCAGCCCGTGCGCGGTCGCGACCCATTTCGTTCCAAAGATGTCTTCAAGCAGTCCGTGCACGGAGTCGTCCGGAACGCTGTTGGGATCTTCCCGGTCATGCCGGAACGTTTCGAATCCCATTCCGTCGAAACGGATCAGACCGCCCTCGGTGCTGATCCAGAGCGCTCCCCGGCCGTCCTGGCCGATGGCGTTGATCTGCGAGTTGACCAGACCGTTCTCCGGCGTGTAGAGACGGGCGTCTTGTCCGGCCGTCATTATGCCAGCGGAAAAAACTATAAAAAACAGAATAACAAGCCGTTTTTTCATTTTCATTTCAATTTGGTACAAAAATACAAAAACGGAGAAAACAAAAAACAGCGTGGTATAAAAATTACAATTTCTGTATCAAAGGAATATTTGTCCTCATTTAAATTCCTATACTTTTGCATCGGAAACCCCACTAAACCAACTCAGAATGTTCAACTCAATTTAAAAACACTATGCAATTAAACCTTAAAAAAACGCTCGCAATCGCAGCCCTGTGCCTGACGGCACCGTTCTTTGCCTTCGCACAGAACATTACCGTCCGCGGTACGGTCACGGATCAGAGCGGGGAGACTGTCATCGGAGCAGCCGTGATGGTCTTGAACTCCACGGTCGGCGCCGTCACCGGCGTCGACGGGACGTATTCCCTTCAGGTCAGTCCCTCTGCGACCCTCGAGGTCTCGTGCATGGGTTATACGACCCAGCGCATACCCGTACAGGGGCGCACGCAGATTGATGTGGTCCTCAGCGACGACGCCCAGGCCCTGGACGCCATCGTTGTCATCGGTTATGGTACCGCGCGCAAGACGGACGTGACCGGATCCATCGCGTCGATGGGCGGCGACAACCTCCGCGAGGTGGCGGCCGGCGATTTCACACGGTCCCTCAACGGCCGTGTTGCCGGCGTGCAGATGTCCCAGACCTCTTCCCGTCCGGGTTCCAGCCTCGAGATCCGCATCCGCGGCGACCGTTCCCTGTCGGCCTCCAACGATCCGCTCATCGTGCTGGACGGCGTGCCTTTCATGGGCTCGCTTTCCGACATCGCGACGGGCGACATCAAGAGCATGGACATCCTCAAGGATGCTTCTTCAACCGCAATCTACGGCTCACGGGGAGCCAACGGCGTCATCCTGATCACTACATATAAAGGTGTGTCCGGACAGGCTCCCAAGGTGAGCTTCAACAACTATATCGGCTTCAAGAAAGCGATCAAGTACCCGATGATGCACGGTGCCGAGTATGTCAAGATGCGCAATCTGGCCGGCAAGTTCACGACCAAGCAGGGGTACGAGGACGAGAGCCTCGACACCGATTGGCAGGACCTGTTCTACCGGACCGGTATCACGCGCAACCACGAGCTGAGCGTCGTGGGCGGCACCATGAAGGGCAGCTACCGCTTCGGTGTGGCCTATTATAAGGATGAGGCTGTCGTGCCTACGCAGGATTACGACCGTATCTCCCTGAGCGGAAGCCTGGACCAGAACATTACGGACTGGCTCAAGATCGGCTTCTCCACCAACACCAACTACCATACGAATCATGGTAACCAGCTGGGCCTCTATGGCATCCTGCAGCTGACCCCGATCCTGAACCCGAAAGCCAGCGACGGCACTTACCTGGTCCGTTCCAGCATGCCGCTCGACGACGTGTGGATTCCGACCCGCAAGAACATCGAAGACCATGCCGACCGCTGGGTCAACGAGGGTTCCGGTTTCGGTTCCTACAATACGGCCTATGTCGAACTGAAAGCCCCCTGGGTCGAAGGCCTTTCCTTCAAGCAGACCGTCGGCGCCAACTTCCGCACCAACAAGAGCGGCAGCTTCACCGGCAAGGGAGTCAACAGCTTCAACGTAGCCAACCCCAACAGCGCCTCCGTCAGCCAGAACGACACCAAGAACTGGACGACGGAAAGCCTCCTCACCTTCGACCGCACCTTCGCCGAGAAGCACCACGTCAACGCCGTGGCGATGTTCTCTGCCGAGCAGACGACCTATACGCAGAACGGCATGTCTGCCCGCAACATCCCCAACGAGCAGTTCCTGTACTACAACATTGGTCAGGCCCTGGCCGAGGAGATCACCGTCAGCCCCAATGCCGCCAACTACTGGCAGGCCGGACTTATCTCCTACATGGCCCGTGTGATGTACAGCTTCGGTGACAAATATATGGTCTCCGCCGCCGTCCGTTCCGACGCCTCTTCCCGTCTGGCCAAGGGCCATCAGTGGCACACCTACCCGGCAGTTTCCCTGGGTTGGAACATCCACAACGAGCCGTTCATGGAGAACGCCCGCGGCTGGCTGGATGAGCTGAAGCTCCGCGCCGGTTACGGCGAGACCTCCAACCAGGCCATCAATCCTTACCAGACCCTGGGTTCGCTCGGCACCCGCCCCTACAACTTCGGCGACACCTACGCGACGGGCTACTATGTCTCGACGCTGCCGAACTCCGATCTCGGCTGGGAGTACTCCAACACCTGGAACTTCGGTCTCGATTTCGGTTTCTTCGCGGGCCGTCTGACCGGTACCTTCGAATACTACGCACAGAGCACGCATGACATCCTGCTCAACCTCAACCTGCCTTCCACCGCCGGCGTCGGCAGCTACACCGCCAACATCGGCAGCACGCAGAACCGCGGTATCGAACTCTCCCTCAACGGAACGATCATCGACACCCGGGACTGGAAATGGGACGTCGGCCTGAACATCTATGCGAACCGCAACAAACTCGTTTCCCTGGCTTCCGGCCAGGACGAGGACCGCGGCAACCGCTGGTTCGTCGGCATGCCGATCAACTGCCTCTATGATTACGAGTACGACGGCCTGTGGCAGAAGGGCGAAGAGGCGCTGATGAACATCCTCGAGCCGGGTGCCCAGCCGGGCGACATCAAGGTCAAGTACCACGGTGAATATGACGCCAACGGCATGCCGGTCCGCGCCATCGATACCAACGACCAGGTGCCGATCAATGCGGATCCGAAGTTCCTCGGCGGCTTCAACACCCGCCTCCAGTTCCGGAACTGGGATCTCACCGTCCTCGGCAATTTCCAGGCTGGCGGCATCCTGATCTCCACCCTGCACGGTTCCAGCGGCTACCTGAACATGCTTTCCGGCCGCCGCGGCCAGATCCAGGTGGACTACTGGACCGAGTCCAACACCGGCGCCCGTTTCCCGCGTCCGGGCGGACTGCAGAGCAATGACAACCCGAAATACGGCTCTACGCTCGGTTATTTCAACGGTTCCTTCCTGAAGATCGGCACGGTCACCCTCGGCTACAACTTCGATAAGATTCCCGCCCTCCGGCGCGCCGGCATCGACAGGCTCCGCGTCTATGCGACGGCCCAGAATCCGTTCGTCTTCTTCTCCGAGTTCCACCGCATGTCCGGCCTCGATCCCGAGCCGAACGCCCGCGGTAACGACGGCAGCTTCCAGGCTTCCGCAGGTTACCTCTACCGCCAGAAGGTGGTCGGTACCAACACGCCGAACACCCGCAACTATCTCTTCGGAATCAACATCACCTTCTAATCAGTCACGGATATGAAAAAGCTGAAATATATCATCGCCGCGCTCGCTGCCGCCGCTACGCTTGCGGCTTCCTGCACCAAGGTGCTCGACGAGCAGCCCCGCACTTTCTTCGAGCCGGGCTTCTTCCAGACGGAAGCCGGCGTGGAAGGTGGTCTGACGGCCCTGTACGCCTCTCTCCGCTATTTCTACGGCCAGGCCTACTACTACAACATCAATACGACCGGCACCGACGAGGCGACCTACGCCCAGTCCGCCGACAACAACTTCAAGGATGCCGACCTGTCCGGAATCGGATCGCTCAACGCCTCCTCTTCCCGCAGCGACGTCCTGTGGAATACGGTATTCCCGTACATCAACACCGCCAACGGCATCATCGAGAACGCCGAGGCCGTCGGCCTCTCGGGCGCTCTGATTTCCGAAGCGAAATTCTTCCGTGCCTGGTACTACTTCCAGCTCGTGCAGACTTTCGGCGGCGTTCCCCTCGACCTGGGTTCCGGCGAACTCGCTTTCAACAGCACGCCGGTCCGCGTCTCCACGCGCAACACCGTGCCTGAGGTGTACAACGCCATCTTCGGCGACCTGACCGAGGCGGTCAGCAATCTGCCGGAGACCCCGCGTGTCACCGGCGGCGTGACCAAGAACGTCGCCCGCCTTGTCCTGGCGAAGGCCTACCTGACCTTCGGCTGGTGGCTGGAAAACCCGAAAGACATCCCGACCTATCCGTCCAGCGACCGCAAGGATCTCGGCGGACATGACGCCAGATGGTTCTTCACCCAGGCCCTCACCGTCTGTGAGGACGCCATCGCCAATCCGGGTCCCTACGGCCTCTGCACCACGTTCCGTGAAGTCAGCCTGGCCCAGAACGACCGCAACAAGGAAATCCTCCTCTGGGCGGACCATACCGAGAAGAGCGAGCAGTACAACGGCGGCAGCCTCTCCTATGGCGGCGGCAGCGCCCCGGACAACTTCGCCGGCTGGATGATGAACTGGAACCACGGTACGGTCAACATCGACGGAACCGGCTGCGTCCAGCGTGAAGCCTGCCAGGAAGTCGGCCGTCCCTGGACCCGTATGGCCCCGACCCACGAAGCCATCCGCGTCTTCACCAGCCAGGACATCACCAAGGATTCCCGTTTCGACGGAACCTTCACCACCGCCTACTACGGCAACTGGGAGAAGGCCGGCATCAAGCGCGAAAGCGTTCCCGGTGCGAACGGTCTGATCATCCCGATGGGCGGCCGCGTGCTTTCCTTCGTCCCGGAGGTGCTTCCTGACATCAAATATCCCGACAAGCAGAGCAACAAGGATGGCGCGAACGTCGGCGCCGGCACCGTTCCGGGCCGCGCGGACTACGTCTTCGACCTCAACGGCATCAGCCGTATCGCCTACCCGTCCCTGTGGAAACTCGGCTGCTACCGTACGGACTATGACCACAGCTCGCAGCTCGGATCCCCGAACGCCGGCTCCACCCGTCCGTACAACATCCTGAAATACTCCGACTTCTTCCTGACGGCTGCGGAAGCGGCCTTCAAGCTGGGCGAGAACCAGAGTGCCCGCAACTACCTCCAGGTGCTCCGCCGCCGCGCAGGCGTGTGGGCCTACAAGAACGCCGACCGTGCCGAGTACAAGGCCGTGTTCAGCAACGAGCTGGCCGCCGCAACGCCGGAGAACATCACCCTGGACTTCATCCTGGACGAGCGCATGCGCGAGTTCTACGGCGAGGGCTTCCGCTGGTTTGACCTGGTCCGCACCCAGACCTGGGCCGACCGTGCCGGCTCTTACACCATCAGCGGTTCCAACTGGGGCAACCATACCCCGCAGACGGTCAAACGTACCATCGAAAAGTACATGTACCTCCGCCCGATCCCCCAGGGACAGCTGAACGGAATGGATATGACGGACGCCGAGAAGGCGGCCTACCAGAACCCGGGATATCCCGTGGAATAGAAACAGATTGGTTATTGGTTAAACAGTAAACTTTTTTTGGTTGGAAAGGAACGGGTGCCCTGGGAAGGACGCCCGTTTCGCTTTGACCGGAAATGAAATTGGAGTATATTTGTCCAACCCATAAGATTCAACGATGCGGAAATTACATCTGATTCCGATCCTGGCGGGCCTGAGCCTGCTCGCAGGATGCAGCCGGCCCGTCCCCGCGGCGCAGGACGGCACCGAACTCTGGCTGGCCGCCGCGCGCCCTTACGAAGAGATCCTCGCCTCCGTGCAGACCCGGATCGACCCGGCCCTTCCGGCCGAAGGGTATCACATTTTTGACAAAGACGGAGCCCGCTGCATCCTGGCCGGTTCCGAGGCCGGACTGCGCTATGGTGTCTATGCCCTGCAGCGCGCCGAAGTGCTCGGACAGGCCGGCCCGGGCCTGGACCTGGCGGAGTCGCCGTACTATGACCTGCGCCTGCTCAACCATTGGGACAACCTGGACGACACCGTGGAACGCGGTTACGCCGGCGAATCGATGTGGGAGTGGACCTCTCCGTCCATTCCGGAAGCACGCATCCGCCGCTACGCCGAGCTGTGCACCTCTGTCGGCATCAACGGATCCGTCCTCAACAACGTGAACGCCAATCCGCTCATCCTGGACGCCGAGCACATCGACCGCGTGGCCCGGATCGCCGCGATCCTGCGGGAATACGGCATCCGGACCTATGTCTCCATCAAATGGACCTCCCCCATCGCCCTGGACGGGCTGAAAAGCGGGGACCCGCTGGATCCGAAGGTCCGCCAATGGTGGAAGGACAAGGCGGCCGAGATCTACAAGGCCATTCCGGACTTCGGCGGCTTCCTGGTGAAAGCCAACTCCGAGGGCCAGGCCGGGCCCCAGGACTACGGCCGCACGCACGCCGACGGGGCGAACATGCTTGCCGAGGCGCTGGCTCCGTACGGCGGCATCGTGATGTGGCGTGCCTTCGTGTACAGTCCCACCAGTCCCGACCGGGCCAACCAGGCCGTCGAGGAGTTCCTCCCCCTGGACGGTCAGTTCGCCGACAACGTGATCGTCCAGATCAAGAACGGTCCTGTCGATTTTCAGCCGCGCGAGCCCTTCAGCCCGCTCTTCGGCCGGCTCCGGAAGACGCAGATGATGATGGAGTTCCAGATCACCCAGGAATACCTCGGCTTCTCCAATCACCTGGCGTATCACGGGACCACCTGGGAAGAGTGTCTGGACAGCGACACCTACCGGGACGGCCCCGGTTCCACCGTAGCCAGGATGGTGACGGCGGTGGCGGGCGTGGCGAACACCGGCCATGATCCCAATTTCTGCGGCTATGTCTTTGCCCAGGCCAACTGGTACGCTTTCGGCCGGCTGGCCTGGAATCCGGAACTCGGGGCGGAGCAGATCGCCGACGAGTGGATCCGCCAGACCTTCCTCAAGCCGGAGGGCCTTTCGGAAAAGGCCTTCGAGGCCAAATTCATCGCGCCGGTGCGCGGGATCATGATGGCATCCCGCGAAGCGGTGGTGAATTACGAGATGCCCCTGGGTTTCCACCATCTGTTCGGCGGCACGCATTACGGACCGGCCCCGTGGGACCGGCTCGGCCGTCCCGACTGGACGCCGGCCTATTACCACAAGGCGGATGCCGAAGGTGTCGGTTTCGACCGCACCCGCAGCGGCTCGGCCAACGTGGACCAGTACAACGAACCCTTGGCTACGACATTCAATTCGCTGGAGACCTGCCCGGAAAACCTCCTGCTGTGGTTCCACCATCTGCCGTGGGACTACCGGATGAAGTCCGGACGCACCCTCTGGGACGAGATCTGCCTGCATTATGACCGGGGCATCCGCACGGTCGGGGACTTCCGGAAGACCTGGGAGGGCCTGCAGCCGTATGTCGCCCCGGCGCTTTACGCAGAAACCGCCGCCAAGCTGGAGATCCAGCAGCACGATGCCGAATGGTGGCGCGATGCCTGCGTGGGCTATTTCCAGCAGTTCTCCGCCCGTCCGCTTCCGGCCGAAGTCTCCCCGCTCGGAACCCCGATCGATTCCCTTCTCTTCCGTCAGATCCAGTCCGACCGGCTGGGCATGCCGATCCATGACGCCGACCACCGTCCCGTCATCGTCGCTCCCAGGTTCGGCCGCCCCCAATAGTTTGTCCCATGAAAAAGCTCTTCCTTTCCCTGGCCCTGGCTACCGCCGTGCTGTGCTCCTGCACCCAGTCCCGTGACTGGGTCGCCACCTGGGCCACGGCCCTGCAGATCGCCGAGCCGCACAACCTGCCGCCCCAGCCGGGGCTCGCCGGCAACTCCCTGCGCCAGATTGTCCAGGTGTCGATCGGCGGTGAATCCCTGCGCCTGCACCTGTCCAACCTCTACAACGATTCGGAAACAGAAATCCTGGGCGTGGAAATCGCCCGCGCCGCGACGATGGGCGCCAGCCCCGAGGTCCTGCCGGAAACCGGTGTCTCGCTCACTTTCAACGGGCGGGCCGGCGTCACGATGGCGCCCGGCGGCGAAGCCGTTTCCGATCCGGTCCGCTTCCCGCTCTCCGAACGGGAAAACCTGGCCGTCACCATCCACTACGGCAGCATCTCCGACTCGCTGCTGACCAGCCACCCCGGCTCCCGCACGACTTCCTACCTCGCGGCCGGCAATACGTCGGATTTCTCCGCCGCCGTCCCGACGAACCATTGGTACACGATCAGCGCCATCGACGTGATGCCGCTCCGCCCTTCCGCGGCCATCGCGGTGCTGGGCGACTCCATCACCGACGGCCGCGGCACGACCACCAACGGCCAGGACCGCTGGACCGACCAGCTCTCCCGCTCGTTGCTGCAGGACCGCCGGACCCGCGACCTGTCGGTCCTCAATTTCGGCCTGGGCGGCAACTGCGTCCTCCGCGGCGGACTCGGCCCGACGGGCAGGAGCCGCTATGAGCGCGATCTTTTCGGCCCCTGCGGCGTGAAATATATCATTCTCTTCGAAGGGACCAACGACCTCGGCAGCAACCCGGACGGTCCGGCGACGGCCGGGGAGATCGAGTCCGTCTATCGGGAGATCATCCAGGAAGCGCACCGGCGGGGTATCAAGGTCTTCGGTGCCACGGTAACCTCCGCCAAAGGCAGTTTCTACGACCGGGACGGTTCCGGCGAGCACGGCAAGGGCCGCGAGGCCCTGAATGCCTGGATCCGCGAAAGCGGGGAATTCGACGGGGTGATCGATTTCGACCGGATCACCGCCGGTCCGGAGGACCCCACGCGCATCAATCCGGCCTTTCTCTTCGAGAACGACTGGCTGCATCTCAACGCGGACGGATACCGCTTGATGGGAACGAGCGTCGACCGCAGGCTTTTCTACTGATTACATCTCAACGCTGAAGACCAGCGACACGTCGTGTCGCCCGACGGGGAGCCCCTTTTGCGCAAACGCTGCATAAGAGGCTCCTCCGTTGTAGTTGTAGCTCACCCCGATGCGGGTGACGTAGGGAATCCACACCAGATTGCCCAGGACGGCGACCAGATCGGCCCCGGCGCTGAACAGGCTGCCGTTCTCCCGGGCCGAGCGGAAGCTGTTGTAATCCCCGTGCAGGGTCAGTTCGAAATTGCGCAGGTATGCCACGGGCCCCAAGATCGCGCGGTCCACCGGCAGCAGCGGCAGTTTGTAGTCCAACGCCAGGCGGTGCTGGCCGGAATAAGAAGCGAGGTAGCGGGCGACGGAGGCGGAATAGCCGCGCGGGGCCGCATTGACGAACGTTTCGCTGAAGGTCCCGGTGTCGGAACGGTGTGCGTACATCCAGCTCCAGCGCAGGCCGTGCGTCTCATGCAGGCCGGGCAGATAGCCGTACAGATAGGTAAAGGCGCCCGGGGCGATGAGGCCGCTCTTCCAGCGGAAACTATAACCGATTTCCGCCCCGATGCCGAATCGCGGATACACCCGGGATTCCGGCGTCCGCTGCATCGTATATCCCCGCAGGGTGAAGGTGGTCCGGTGCATCGGCGAACCATCCTCGAACAGGTCGTTGTTGAGGATCAGGGTGGCGGTCGGGATGACGCCGCGCAGCCAGCCGCCGGAGGAAAAGTTCCAGGGGATGTAGGTCCGGACGTGTCCGGAGACCGACGGGACCGGAGAGGAATCCCCGCGGGGGCGGGTCTTGAGGGCGATGACGTTCTTCTCCGTGTCCTTTTCGATATAGTAGCACAGGGCGTCCCGGTCCCCGAAATCCAGCCCGGCCTCGATCACCGGATACAGACCCGTATAGCTCAGTTTCGCGTGGCCGGAATGCCGCCAGCTTCCCTCGGAATACGCAGCATGGTAGCCCACGAAACCCGACCCGGATCCCAGGTCGTTCTGCCAGAAGGCCGTGGCGCCGAGCCCGGCGTTCTGCTGGAGGGTCTCCAGCGAGAGGTCATCCACCGAATCGAAGGCGAAATACAGCGGCAGCCAGGAGTGGAAGCGGAACAGGTGCGCCAGCTTGCTGTAGGGCTGCGGTTCGCTGACTTCGACGGGGGCCGTCAGGTCGAGGGCCTGGGGCTCCCCTGCCGCCAGCTCTTCGGCAAAAGGATAACGCGGCATCTTCGAGAAATCAGCCGGCTGCGCCTGCAGGTCGGAGAGCGCCGTCTTGCGGACCAGCCGCCCTTCCTGCTGCAGGGAGGCATAGAACAGGGTGTCCCGGGCGATTTCGAAATCCGAACCGCCGAACTGCGTCGTGGTGAGCTGCTCCGGGGCGGCGTCCGTGGCCGGGTCCAGGCGGTAGAGCTCGTTCACGCCCGTGAGGTCGCAGGAGAAATACAAGGCGTTCCCGTAGGACCAGAGATCTTTGATTTTCACGCGGACAGGCGCGAGCAGCGGGTGGAAATCCCTCACCCGGTAGAGGCCGAAGCCCCGGTCCGTGATGGCGCTCGCGCAGAGCTCTCCGTCAACCCAGACCGTTTCCACGATCTGCATGCCGTCCGGCGCCTTGCGGGAGGCCAGGACGGAGCCGTCTTCCGCGTCCAGGACCACGGCGCGGCTGCTGCCGTCCTCGAGGTATTCCGTGACGGAAATCCGGGGCGCGTCCGGCGAGGATGCCGGATGGAAATAGCGGCTTTTGTGCGTCAGCAGGCGGGAGCTCCTGCAGTCGGAACTCCGGATCACCGAATAGGAACGCATCGGCCAGCGGACGTCCCGGACGATCTCCGACCAGAACAGGCGGCCCGCGTTTTCATTGTACTGCAGTCCGCAGATAGAAGCGCCGAGCAGCGAGAGCGGCTCCTCCCTGCCATCCGGGGCGATCCGGACGAGCCGGGCGGGTTGCGTGATGCCGGATTTAATGGCGTACAGGTCCTCTCCGACGGCCTGCAGGCCGGAATATTCCGTGAAACGGGACGGCACGGCGCTGACGGGCTGCGACGGGATGAACGGCCCGCGGGCCGCATCGTCGGCTTCCCAATAGGCCTGAAGGCCGGCCGAGACCTCCGCGAAGGCCTCCCGGAAGGATTTTCCGGTGGCTTCCCGGACGGTTTTGTCCCAGTTGAGGAAAGCCACCCCGCCATGGTCCTTGATTCGCTGATAATAGCGCGCCGTCAGGTCCGGAACGCCGTAGTGCGCCCGGATGCCGCCGACGGCGAGGTAACCGGCGCGGTAGTAATCCGGGGTGTACCAGCGCTGCGACCCATAGCGCCAGCGCCAGTAGTCACGGAAATCGCCGGCGGCGAAGCTCACGCGGTAGTATTCCAGGAAATCCGCCGACCTCCCCCGTCCTGCGGCGGTCAGTGCCGTCTCCGCGGTCACGGCATCGCCTTCGAAGAAGGCCGGACCGCAATAGATGGCCGCCAGCCCGCCCGGAACGAGTTGTCCGCCCAGCCAGTTCAGCCAGCGGAACGGTTTCTGGTTGCCGAACTGCATCTGGGCGATGTGGCGCGACTCATGGACGGCGAGCTGCAGCGACCAGGGGGTCGGCTCCGGGTCGAAAGGGTCCGGGACCGTCAGCAGTTCCAGACGCCGCGGCGTCCAGGTCACCTGTCCGTTGGCGTGCGCGGTGACCATGTGCAGGATGACGGGCATCTTGCTGCCGTATGCGGCGTTCGGCCGGACCCCGGCGCTCCGGCCTACCGGGTCCGCGACCTGTTCCAGCGTGACGGCGTATACGCGGGCGAGGGAATCCAGTCCGCGGGGATAGACCAGCCGGTAGGTCGGGGTCTCGATGGTATTCCAGCGCAGCCCGCCCGGATCCTCGCCCATGGTATAGAACTGGGCGGAGGCCGGAAGCGCGCAGGCGAAAAACGCCAGCAAAGGCAGGATCCATCGGCGAAGCATATTTGCAAAAGTAATGAAACTCGTTAAGTTTTCAAGCAATTTTACTATCTTTAAGGTTCGGATGAAGACAGTCAGGATCATATCGTTTCTGTTGCTGGCGGCGCTGGTGCTTCCGGCGTGCCGTCAGGGAGGCGCCGGACAGCCACAGCCGGCGGCGCGGCAACTGCGCCCCTTCCCCCTTCCGGACATCCCCGCGGTCTATACCGATCCGGAGGAACGCCGGGATTATCTGCTGGACCATTATTGGGACAAGTTCCTCGCCGGAGACGGACTTTGCGACACGGGTGCCGTGCTGGGCGTCTCCCATGCCGAGGTAGAAGGGCAGGTGGCCACCTTTGCCGAAGTGCTCTCGCAGCTGCCCCTCCCGCAGGCCCAGCGGAAGATGCGGCATTTCTTCTCCCAGGTGGAGGCCCGGCAGGCCGCCGACACGGCCTCGCACGTCTTCCTGCTGATGGCGGAGATCGTGTCGCGCTACCTCTATGATCCCAATTCCCCGGTGCGCAACGAGGACCTGTACCTTCCCTATGTACAGGGACTTGCCGTATCTCCGTACACCCGGGAGGAAGCCCGTCCCGGCTATGAATACGAAAGCCGGATGTGTGCCCTGGCCCCGGTCGGCTCCGTGGCCCCGGACTTCCGTTTCACGGATGCCCGCGGCCGGACGCGCCGCCTGCACGATGTCCGGGCGGGTACGACCCTGCTCTTCTTCAGCAACCCCGGCTGCTACGCCTGCCTGGACATCATCCATGACCTGCTGGCGGTCCCGGGCATCGACGGGCGGATCGCCGACGGCTCCCTGGCGGTCGTCAACGTCTATATCGACGAGGAGATCGACAAATGGCGCGAGTACGAACCCAACTACCCGCGCAACTGGCTCTGCGGCTACGATCCCGACGGGCTCGTCCGCTCCGACCGGATCTACAACGTCCGTGCGATCCCCTCGCTCTACCTGCTGGACCGCGACAAGCGCGTCCTGATGAAAGACGCTCCGGTTGAAAAGGTCATTTCCTATCTGCAGAATCAACGTAATCAATAATACTATGTCAATCAAGAGAAAACTGTGGGGCAGGACCCCCGAAGGCAAGCCCATCTACAAGTACACCCTGACAAACGCCAGCGGCGCCTCCGTGGTGCTGGGCAGCGTCGGTGCTGCCATTGTCGGCATCAATGTCCCGGACAAGAACGGCAAACTGGCCGACGTCGTGCTCGGTTACGGCAAGGCCGAAAGCTATTTCGGCGACGGCCCCTGCGCCGGCAAGGTCCCCGGCCGCTACGCCAACCGCATCGCCAAGGGCAAGTTTACCCTGAACGGCAAGGAATATACCCTGCCGGTCAACAACGGACCCAACCACCTGCACGGCGGTCCCCAGGGCTTCCAGAACCAGGTCTGGGATTCCCGCAAGCGCAAGGGCGGCGTGGAGTTCAAATATGTCTCCGCCGACGGCGAAATGGGTTATCCCGGCAACATGGTCGTCGTGGCGCGCTACGAGTGGAGCGAGGAGAACGAGCTCCGGCTCACCTTCAGCGCCAAGACCGATGCCGATACCGTGGTCAACCTGACCAACCATGCCTATTTCAACCTCAACGGCGGCGGTTCCGCCCTGCAGCATTTCCTGAAGCTGAACTGCTCCGAGTACCTGCCGACGGACGAGGGACTCATCCCGCTGGGCGAGTCCGAGCCCGTAGCCGGGACACCGATGGACTTCCTCAATCCGAAGACCCTCGGCCGTGACATCAAGAAGGATTTCCCGGCCCTGAAGTATGCCAAGGGCTATGACGGCTGCTTCCTGATCGACGGCTACCGCAAGGGCCAGCTCCAGGAGGCCGCGGAACTGTGGTCCAACCGCAGCGGCCGTACGCTCAAGGTGTTCACCACCCAGCCCGGTATCCACATCTACACCGGCAACTGGATCGACGGCTGCCCGGCCGGCAAGCGCGGCCGGATCTATCACGACTACTGCGCCGTGGCGATGGAGTGCGAGCATTATCCCGACAGCCCCAACCATCCCGATTATCCGACCACGGTCCTGAAGCCCGGCAAGGTCTTCCACGAAGCCATCATTTTCGCCTTCGGCGTCAAGAAGTAATGAAGCAGTATCTCGACCTTTTGCAGGAGATCATGGACCACGGTGTGGTCAAGCACGACCGTACCGGCGTGGGCACCAAGAGCATCTTCGGACACCAGATGCGCTTTGACCTGTCCGCCGGTTTCCCGTTGCTGACCACCAAGAAGGTCCATCTGAAGTCCATCATCTACGAGCTGCTCTGGTTCATCAGCGGAGACACCAACGTCAAGTATCTCCAGGACCACAAAGTCACCATCTGGGACGAGTGGGCCGACGAGAACGGCGACCTGGGTCCGGTTTACGGGCACCAGTGGCGCAGCTGGCCGGCCCCCGACGGGCGGAGCATCGACCAGCTCTCGCAGGTCATCGACCAGATCCGCCGCAATCCGGATTCCCGCCGGCTGCTCGTCAGCGCCTGGAATCCGGGCGAGGTGGACCGCATGGCCCTGCCTCCCTGCCACTGCCTGTTCCAGTTCTATGTGGCGGAGGGCCGGCTGTCCTGCCAGCTCTACCAGCGGAGCGCGGATACCTTCCTCGGTGTCCCGTTCAACATCGCTTCCTACGCCCTGCTGACGATGATGATCGCACAGAGCTGCGGCCTGCAGCCCGGCGACTTCATCCACACGACGGGCGATACGCACATCTACCTCAACCATTTCGACCAGGTCCGCGAACAGCTCTCCCGGGAGCCGCGCGCCCTGCCGGTGATGAAACTCAATCCGGAGGTGAAAAGCGTCTTCGACTTCACCTACGACGACTTCTCCCTGGAGGGGTACGATCCCTGGCCGGCCATCAAAGCTCCGGTGGCGGTATGATGGAGAAATGCCTCATCGTCGCGGTCTCCGACAACCGCGCCATCGGCCGGGGCGGGACCATGCCCTGGCACCTGCGGGCGGACCTGCAGTATTTCAAGCGGGTCACGATGGGCTGCCCCATGATCATGGGCCGCACGACCTTCGAGTCCATCGGACGCCCGCTGCCGGGCCGCCGCAACATCGTCCTGACGCGCAGGAAGACCCCCATCGAGGGGGTCACCTGCGTGGCTACGATGGCAGCCGCATACGAGGCGGCCGAACCGGCGCCGCGCTGCTTCGTCATCGGCGGCGCGTCGGTGTACAGGGCGGTCATCGACACGATGGACCGGCTTTATATTACGCACATCCATGCGACAATTCCGGACGCGGATGCTTATTTTCCGGAAATAAATTCCGATATTTGGGCTGTCGAGTCCCGTTCCGGCGTTGAGACAGACCCGGAGTCCGGTCTTTCTTATGAATTTGTGACCTACGTCAGACGCTAGGTCCCGGACAGTTTCTGTCCGCAAACGGTTAGTTAGATCATGGCAGACAAACGCGAAAAATTCGGCGGCCGTCTGGCTGTCATCCTGGCGATGGCGGGTTCCGCCATCGGCTTGGGCAACATCTGGCGTTTCCCCTATATGGTGGGAGAGCACGGTGGGGCCGCATTTGTCTTTGTCTATATCTTCGCGACGCTGCTGATCTCGCTGCCGGTTTTCCTGGCCGAAGTGATGATCGGGCGGCGGAGCCACACCAATTCCCGCGACGCCTTTGCGCGCCTGTCGCGCCAGCATCCCTTCTGGAAGGCCGCCGGTTATCTGACCATCCTCATCCCGACCCTGATCGCCTGCTACTACAGCGTCATCGGCGGCTGGTCCGTGGAGTATTTCATCAAGTCCTGCGGCCTGGCCTTCGTGCAGATGGAACCGGACGAGGCCAGCGGTTTCTTCGGGGCCTTCGTCTCTTCGACCTGGACGCCGGTCATCATGCACCTGCTTTTCCTGGGTGTGACCGTGGCGGTGGTCGCGGGCGGCGTCAAGTCCGGGATCGAGAAGTTCAGCAAGATTTCCCTTCCGGTCCTGTTCGTGCTGATCATCATGATCCTGACCTATTCCGTCAGCCTGCCCGGTGCGGGCGACGGCGTCCGGTATCTGCTGCATCCGGACTGGAGCGAGCTGACGCCGCGGACCTTTGCCTATGCGATGGGACAGAGTTTTTACTCGCTTTCGCTGGGCATGGGGGCCATCATTACCTACGGTTCCTATGTCAGCAAGAAAGAGAACATCCTGGCGACGAGTACGGGTACGGCCGTGTCCGACCTGATGTTCGCCATCCTGGCCGGATTCGCCATCATGCCGGCGGTGTTCGCCGCCGGGATCGAGCCGGGCGCCGGTCCGGGCCTGATCTTCCAGAGCATTCCCTATGTGTTCTCCAAGATGGGCACGACGCTGCCGGTGGTGAGCTCCGTGGTGGCCATCCTCTTTTTCCTGGCCATCATCGTGGCTGCGATGACGTCGATCATCTCGCTGGTAGAGGTGGGCGTGTCGTTCCTGGTCGAGCGGGCGGGGATGTCCCGCGGCCGGGCCTGCCTGGTGCTTTTCCTGATCTGCGGCAGCTTCGGAGTCCTGTGCTCCCTGTCTTTCGGACCGCTCGCGGAGATGAAGGTCGCCGGGATGACCGTCTTCGATCTTTTCGACTGGGTCTGCTCCAATATCCTGCTGCTGTTGATGGCCCTGCTGGCCGTGATCTTCGTCGGCTGGGTCCTGCCGCGGCGGGTGGTGCACGACGAGTTTACCAACGGCGGGCGGCTTCCGTTCAACGAACGGCTTTTCCCGGTCGTCTATTTCCTGATCAAGTGGGTGGCGCCGATTGCCGTCGTCATCATCTTCTTTACGAATTTCATGTTGTAGCCTATGGCTGTGGGGCGTGAACATTTCGGCGGACGGACCGCCGCCATCCTGGCCCTGGCGGGCTCTGCGATCGGCCTGGGCAACATCTGGCGCTTCCCCTATATGGTCGGCCAGACGGGCGGGGCGGCGTTCATCATCATCTATCTGGCTGCCTGCCTGTTCCTGTCCCTGCCGATTTTCCTGGCCGAAGCCATCATCGGACACCGGACGCATTCCGGGACCTTCGGGGCGATGGAGCAGCTGGCTCCCGGGACGAAGTGGAAATGGCTGGGGCTGCTGACCGTGGTCTCCCCGCTGATCCTCCTGTCCTACTACAGCGTCGTGGGCGGCTGGTCCCTGGGATATCTCTGGCAGTCGGTCACGAGCGGTTTTCATGCCAGTGAGATTGGAACCGTGACCTCGGCCTACGGCACCTTCATCTCGGAGCCCTGGCGGCCGCTGCTCTGCCATACGCTCTTCCTGTTCGGCTGCGCCGTGATCGTGTCCGCCGGCGTGAAGTCCGGCATCGAGAAGTTCAACAAGGTCACGATGCCGCTGCTGTTTGTGCTCATCGTGCTGATCATGGTGTATTCGCTCAGCCTGCCGGGCGCCTCGGCCGGCGTGGATTACCTGGTCCGGCCGGATTTCAGCAAGATCACGCCCTCGGGCGTCGCGGCGGCGATGGGGCAGAGCTTTTTCTCCTTGTCCCTCGGCGTCGGGACCATCCTGACCTATGCTTCGTATATCCGCAAGGAAGAGAATATCCTGGCCACGGGTCTCGGGACCATCGGCTTTGACCTGATGTTCGCGCTGATCGCGGGCTTCGCCATCATGCCGGCGGTGTTCGCCGCCGGGATCGAGCCGGGCGCCGGTCCGGGCCTGATCTTCGAGACGCTGCCGTTTATTTTTGCCAAGATGGGAGTCGGGGCTCCCGTGCTCAGCGCCGTGGTGGCCGTGATTTTCTTTGTGACCATCGTGTTCGCCGCGTTCACTTCAGCGATTTCGATGTATGAGGTGGGCGTGGCCTATCTGGTGGAGCAGCGGGGGATGTCGCGGCACAAGGCGACGGTACTGATCTTTGTCGGGACCTGGACCCTCGGGGCCCTCTGCTCCCTGTCCTTCGGTCCGCTTGCGGAGACCAAGATCTTTGGCCTGTCGATCTTCAGCTTCTGCGACATGCTGATTTCCAACTTCCTGATGACCTTCGGCGGACTGCTGTTCGTGCTGTTCGTGGGCTGGAAGATGGACAAGACCGCCGTGCGGGACGAATTTACCTGCGGCGGCACGGTCCGCTTCAACTGCATCGTATTCGATGCCTTCTGGTTCCTGCTGCGCTACATCGCCCCCGTCGCCATCGTCATCATCTTCTTCACCAACTTCTTCGCCTAAGGGGCATTACAGCCCGAGTTCGCCCTTGAGCGAGCGCAGCAGGTCGAAAGCCTGCAGCGGCGTCATGTTGTTGAGGTCGGCGGATTCGAGTTTGTCCTTGATGGAGGAAAGCGTGGGGTCGTCCAGCTGGAAGAAAGAGAGCTGGACGGAGCCGTCGTCTTCCATCGCCATCGCGCTGGCGTGTTTTTCGCGCCGCTCCAGGTCGCGCAGCGTCTTCTCCGCGGACTCGATGACTTCGCGGGGCATGCCGGCCAGGCGCGCTACGTGGATACCGAAGCTGTGCGCGACGCCGCCGGGCATGAGTTTCCGGAGGAAGATGACGTTCTTGCCCTCTTCCTTGACGGCGATGTGGTAGTTCTTGACGCGGGGATACTGCTCTTCCAGGTCGTTGAGCTCATGGTAGTGCGTGGCGAAAAGGGTCTTGGCTCCCTGGCCGTGCCGGTGGAGATACTCCACGAGGGCGCGGGCGATGGACATGCCGTCGTAGGTGGACGTACCGCGCCCGATCTCGTCCAGCAGCACCAGCGAACGGGCGCTGAGGTTGTGCATGATCATGGCGGTCTCGAGCATCTCCACCATGAAGGTGGACTCGCCGCGGGAGATGTTGTCCGTCGCGCCGACGCGCGTGAAGATCTTGTCGAAATAGCCGATCTGCGCCGACGCCGCGGGGACGAAGGAACCGATCTGCGCGAGCAGCACGATGAGGGCGGTCTGGCGCAGGAGGGCCGATTTACCGGCCATGTTGGGGCCGGTCAGGATGATGATCTGCTCGCCCTTGCTGTCGAGGCGGATGTCGTTGGGGACGTATTCTTCGCCCACGGGCATCAGGGTCTCGATGACGGGATGGCGGCCCGCCTGGATGTCCAGGACCGAGCCCCTGTCCATCTGCGGACGGCAGTAATTCCGGTCGATGGCCTGTTGCGCGAAGCCCTGCAGGACATCCAGGCGGGCCAGGATGCGGCAGTTGTCCTGGATGTCGCGGATCGATTTCTGGACGGCTTCGACAAGCCCGCCGAACAGGCGGCTCTCGATCTCGTAGATGGAGGCCTCGGCGCCGAGGATTTTCTCCTCGTATTCCTTCAGTTCCTGGGTGATATAGCGTTCCGCCGAGACGAGGGTCTGTTTGCGGACCCATTCGGGCGGGACCTTGTCGCGGAAGGTGTTGCGCACTTCGATGTAATAGCCGAAGACGTTGTTGTAGCCGATCTTGAGTGAAGAGATGCCGGTGCGTTCGCTCTCCCGCTGCTGCATCTGCAGGAGATACTCCTTGCCGCCGCGCGAGATGGCGCGCAGTTCGTCCAGCTGTGGATCCACCCCGGCGGCGATGACATCGCCCCGGCCCAGCTGGGAGGCGTCTTCTGCAAGCGTGGCGGTAATGCGTTCCAGGAGTTTGTCGGTATTGTGCAGGCCCTTGACGAGCTTGTCCAGGGCGGTGCAGCCCGTCTGTCCGCAGAGCTCGCGGATCGGGGTCATCCGGCTCAGCGAACGGCCGAGCTGGCGGACTTCCCGCGGGAGGATCTTGCCGTTGGCGGCGCGGGAGAGGATGCGTTCGAGGTCACCGATTTCGGAGAGGTGCCCCTGCAGGCCGGCGAGCAGTTCGTCATTGTCGTGCAGGAACTGTACGACGTCGTAGCGGGCCTCCAGTTCCTTGAGGTCCATCACCGGCATGGCGAGCCACTGGCGGAGCAGGCGGGCGCCCATCGGGGTGCAGCTGCGGTCGATGACATCGACCAGGCTGACGCCCTCGCGTCCGGCATTGCTCTGGAAAATCTCCAGGTTGCGGAAGGTGAACTTGTCCATCCAGACGAACTTCTCCTCGTCGATGCGTCCGATCGAGCAGATGTTGCCGAGTCCGGCGTGCTGGGTCTGTGCCAGATAGACCAGCAGGGCGCCGGCGGAACAGATGGCGAGCGGGAAGCCGTCGATGGCGAAGCCCTTGAGGCTCTGTACCCGGAGCTGCTTGCAGAGCCGCTCCACGGCGGCATCCTGCACGAAAGCCCATTCGTCGAGCCCCGTGGTGTAGAAATCTCCGAAACGTTCCTTGACGGCGCGCAGCACCTCGCGCTGGACCACCAGCTCTTTGGGCTGGAGCGAACTCAGCAGGGTGCCGATGTACTCGATGCTCCCCTGGGCCACCTGGAAGGTGCCCGTGGACACATCGAGAAAGGCCGCCCCGCAGCTCTGGCCTTCGAAAGTCAGGCCTGCGAGGTAGTTGTGCTCCTTCTGGTCGAGCATTCCTTCGCCGAAGGCGATGCCCGGGGTGAGGATCTCCGTGATGCCGCGCTTGACGAGCTTGTTCTTGACCAGGGCCGGGTCCTCGAGCTGGTCGCAGATGGCGACCTTGTAGCCGCCGCGGACGAGCTTCTGCCGATACGCTTCGATGGCGTGGGGCGGGAAGCCGGCCATCGGGGTGTCTCCTTTCTCGCCGTTGGAACGGCGGGTGAGCACGAGCCCGAGCACCTTGCTGACCAGGACGGCGTCGTCCGAGTAGGTCTCATAGAAATCCCCGACGCGGTACAGGAGTACCGCCT
>JAILAO010000172.1 GCA_024681565.1 Bacteroidales bacterium | reverse complement strand
AACGGCTGGAGATACTCGCCGATGCGGTCGAGCCAGGTGTAGCTGCCCGTGCCGGGGGAGGCGGTGCGCTGGAAGCAGTGCGTGCGCAGCGCAAGGGTATGGAGCTCGCTCTGGATGCCCATCGAGCGCATCTTCTCCCAGGTCTTCACCGACAGCATCGAAGCGATACTGTCCGCGTCACCGTGGATGAAGAGCATCGGCGCGGTGTCCAGGTCGAAGGCGAACTCGGGTGCCAGCACGTCGGCGTCGTCATTGCCGCCGTTGGCATTGCGGCCGTCCAGGCCGTCGGTCAGACCATAGGCCGGATAGATGCCGATGTCCCACTGCACCTTGCAGGAGAGTTTGTCGATCTCGTCGATGGCGAGGTAGGAACGGTGCCGCGAAGAGGTCACGCCCATCAGCGTGAGGTGTCCGCCCGCGGAGGAGCCCATGATGCCGATGCGGTCCGGATCGAGCCCGCGGGCGGCCGCCTCGCTGCGCACGATGCGGATGGTCCGCTGGAGATCCTGCCAGGCGGTGGTGTGTTTCGCCAGGCCCTCCGGGCGCGGCGTGCGGTACTTCAGCGTGACGACCGTCACGCCCATCGCGTTGAGGTAACGGCGGGCCGGGGCGACCTCGAACCCATCGGGGTCATTGCCCTGGTAGGAGCCGCCGGAGAAGATGATCTGGATGGCGCGCGTCTTGCGCACCGCGGGGATATGCCACTCCAGGTAGGGATGGCACTGCTTGTCGCGGGCGTCCGGCATCTTGCCCTCCGGCCACACGTCCTCGCGGATGAGCTCCGCCCGGTCGGCGTCGCTCGTGAAACGGTCCATCAGCGGCACTTCCGGCTCCAGCGGGCCGAGGAAGCCCATCTGCCGCAGGAACTCGATGCCGCGCTCGAAACCGAAGGCGCCGTGCGGCTTGTTGGGGTAGAGGTGCAGCTCGGCGGGGATGCCCATCCGGCGGAGCTGGCGGTACACCTGCGTGGACCCGTTCGGGGAATAAGGGTCCATCCCGCCGTGGTGCAGGCTCATCGGGCAGGTCTTCTCATCGAACTTGAACACGCTGCTCAGCTTGACGTCCGCGCCGTAACCCTCGCGGGTCGCCGGCGTGCCGAGCGCATCCGCATCGGTGGTCACATACGCAGGAGCGTTTACGATGGCGAAATTGATATGGCAGGGCGTATCGTCGAGCCGATCGACCGGGGCGTAGGCCGCGGTCTGCGAACTGGTCGCGAGCAGCAGCGACAGGTGCGAGCCGGCGGACATGCCGACCACGCCGATCCGCTCCGGATCGAAGCCGCGCTTCTTCGCCTCGCTGCGCACGAGGCGCACGGCACGCTGCCCGTCCTCCCAGGCGGTCTGCCAATAGGCAATGCCCTCCGGACGCGGGGTGCGGTACACCAGGTTGACGCACTGCACGCCGGCGGCGGTGAGCTCCTTGTGCCATTTGTCGATCAGACCCACGTCCACGGTGCCCATGTAGGAGCCGCCGGAGATCAGGATCATGCAGGAGCCGTTGCGCACCGCGGCGTCGGGGGTCTCGTACCACTCGAGGAACGGGGCCCGGTTCTCGTCGGGCTTGAAACCCGGCGCGCGGACCACATTGGACATCGCGGCGATCTGTTGGGGCTGGTTGTCAGGCATCTTGCCTTTGGGCCAGAGGGCCTCGCGCTCGAAAGCCGAAAGCTGCAGCGCGGAGAACACAAGCAGGAGAGCAAAGAGTTTTCTCATCATGACGGATAAAATATGGTTTACACAAAGATAAATAATTCATTGGATTTCAATTATCATTCAAAACAAAAAAATACGCCCCGCCGCGGCGGAAAATGAAACAGGATTTGAAGAATTTGCCAAGTATCTGATAGACATGAATCAAAGCTTCGACTTATCTTTGCATCAGAAAAACGTTAGCAGAAAGCTATTTCTACAGAGAAAGGTTTTTTGGGAAAACGGTTATGATAATTGGTTGATTTGGTTTTGCACCGGGGACCCTGTGAAGGATCCCCGGTTGTGCGTATTTTACTATCTTTGCAGTATGGCCGATACCTTCAAACAGACACTCACCCTGGGGGACGCCCTGAAACTGCAGGGCCCCCGGGCGTTCAACATCATGCTCAAGCCCGCCGGGTCGCTCTGCAACCTCGACTGCGCCTACTGCTACTACCTCGACAAGGCGGAGATCTACGGCGGCCGCGAGCCCCGCATGAGCCTGGAGATGCTGGAGAAGGTGGTCCGCGACTACATCGCGGCCAACGATGTCCCGGAGGTCCAGTTCGTCTGGCACGGCGGCGAACCCCTCGTGATGGGCCTCGACTTCTACCGCAGGGCGATGGACTTCCAGCGCAAATACGCCGGCGGCAAGACCGTCCACAACAGCCTCCAGACCAACGGCACCCTCATCACGCGCGAATGGGCGCGTTTCTTCAAGGAAAACGACTTCCTGCTGGGCGTCTCCCTGGACGGCCCGCAGGACATCCACGACCGCTTCCGCCGCGACAAGGGCGGCGCCCCGACCTTCGACAAGGTCCTGCGCGGCATCGAACAGCTCTACGCCGCGGGCGTCCCCTTCAACACCATGTCCACGGTCAACTCCTGCTGCGAAGGCCGCGGCCTGGAGGTCTACCATTTCCTGAAATCCGTCGGCAGCCACTACATGCAGTTCATGCCGGTGGTCGAGCACGTCAAATACCCCCTCGTCAATGGGAAAGAAAACCGCAAGGGCCGCCCCTGGATCGTCGATCCCGACACCCCCGGCGCCACTCTGGCCCGCTGGTCCGTCAGCGACCTCGCCTTCGGGAAATTCATGTGCGACATCTTCGACGAATGGGTCCGGCGCGACGTGGGGGAGTACTACGTCAACCTCTTCGACGCTACGCTCGCCGGCTGGTGCGGGGTCAAGCCCGGTCTCTGCGTTTACGGCGAGACCTGCGGCGAGAACGCCAGCCTCGAGCACAACGGCGACCTCTACCCCTGCGACCATTTCGTCTACCCCAAATACCTCCTCGGCAACATCGCCGAGAAGAGCATCACCGAGATGATGGAGTCCGAGCAGATGGTGCAGTTCGGCATCGCCAAGCGCACCGGCCTGCCGCGCAAATGCCGCGCCTGCGAGTTCCTCCAGCTCTGCCACGGCGAGTGCCCCAAACACCGCTTCAACCGCACCGAGGCGGGGGAGACCGGGCTCAACGCCCTCTGCGAGGGTTACCGCAAGTTCTTCGCCCACTCCGCCCCCTACATGAAGAAGATGCGCGAACTCCTCGCCCAGGACCTCGCCCCCGCGCTCGTCATGCCCTGGGCGCAGGCCCGGCGCTGATTTGTCTATCCCGCAAAAACTCCTTATCTTGGAGCAGGAAAAACCACATATCCCGATGAAAAGATTTATGATCTCCCTGGCGACTCTGGCCTATGCGCTCACGGCGCTGGCCCAGCCGCAGCTCACCAAAGACAACATCGACCAGGTCCTTGCCGCGATGACCCTCGAAGAGAAAGCCACCCTGCTGGTCGGCGGGGCACGCGCCGCGATCGTCAACGGCGTGACCTCCGGCACCATCAACCAGGTCCCCGGCGCCGCCGGCAACACCCGCCCGATCGCCCGCCTCGGCATCCCGGGCACCGTCCTCGCGGACGGCCCCGCCGGCCTGCGCATCAGCCCGACCCGCGAAGGCACCAGCCAGACCTTCTACTGCACCGGCTTCCCCGTGGGGA
>JAILAO010000171.1 GCA_024681565.1 Bacteroidales bacterium | reverse complement strand
ATAGAACCAGTCATAGGCCTCGTCCAAGTGGCCCTGGTGACGCAGGCACAAGCCCAGATTATAAAGCGGCTCCCCGTCATAGGGGTTGGGATTGCGTTTGCGGAGCACCGCGACCGCCGTGCGGAAATACGGCTCCGCCAGGGCGAAGCGGCCCCGGCGCAGATACCACAGGCCCAGGGCATTGTTGTTTCGGACATCGTCCGGATCGCGCCGCAGTGCTTCTTCATAATAATCCTTGGCGCTCCAGGTTGCGTGCCGGTACTGTTCGAGATGCAGACCGGTCAGGTAAAGCTGCTCGCAAGTATCGATTTCGGCCGGTTTGCGCGCCGCTTCCGCAGGCGGCGGCACCGGACGGTCCGCCGGCTCCGCATGCCAATGCAGCCGGTTCGCCTGCAGGTTCATCGCATCAAAAGGCACGTCTCCCACAGCGATCTCTTCATCAAAGACCTGCTCCGGCCCCATCTCCAGTTCCCGTTCGAAAAGCGTACGCCCGGCATCGGAGCGGAGCAGCACGTGCACCGTCTGCTTCGAGGTGACGAACAGGCGCAGGCGCACCCGGCCCGCCCCGGCGGGATCGATGTTGAGCACCAGGTCCCTGTCGGCGTTCTTGACCACGCCAAGTTCCCGGTAAGGGAAGAAATACTGCACGAAGGACTTCTCCTCATACGGCATCAGCCAGGAGAAATCGGGCTGGTTTTCCGTAAACACCCCCGCCATCAGTTCGATGTAAGGGCCGTCCTCGTCCGTAAGATTGCGGTCCCAGGCCTGGCCGAAATCACCGCTGCCCCAGGTCCACTGTTTCTTGCCGGGCGCCACGCGATGGTCGGCCACGTGGAGCATTCCGCAATGTGAATCATTCTCGTAGCCGCCCTCGAAATCGTATTCCGACGCCGCAACCATATAGGAGGTCGGGACCTTGAGATTCTTGTAATTGGAAATGTCCACCCCGGCGGAATAGTCCATCTTGTAATAGATGCCCGTCGCCACCGGGAAAGTACTCACGGCCCGTTTGCCATGATCGAAAACGGCGTTCACGTCCGGCGGGAAGACGCTCTGATAGGCGTCGTTCACCTTGACGGCCGGATTGGCCCACCACAGGAAAGTCTGCGGGACCTCGGTACGGTTGTACAGCACGCCCCGGATTTCCAGGTACGCACAGCCCGGGCGCAGGGTGAACCCCGCCATCCCCTTCTGATGGAACATCCGCTCCATCTCGCTGCACCAGACCGTCACGCTCCCGTCCTCCGGGTGTTCCTCGATGGTACAGTCCACCGGCATGAACGTACTCGGACGGTGGTGCTGCGGCCAGTTGAACTCGATGCCGCCGCTGACCCAGGGTCCGGCCAGGCCCACCAGGGCCGGCTTGATGACCTGGTTGTAGTAGATAAAATGCCGCCCGGCGATCTTGTCGTAGGCCATCTGTACACGGCCGCCCAGTTCCGGCAAGACCATCACCTTGATATACTCGTTTTCCAGCCAGACGGCATTGTATTCTTTGTCCTCTTTCGTATCGGAAACGGATTCGATCACCGGGTAGGGGTACACGACCCCGCTGCTTCCCTGATAGACACGTTTCTCCAGGAAGATGGGATTCTTTTCGGGTGTTCCCGCCGCATAGGTCGGGATGACCACCTTTTCTTTCCAGGCCTTGACCATTACAATTCGTTTTCAAGTTGCTCGAGGCTCTTGCCCTTGGTTTCCGGACAGGCCTTGAGGAAATACAGGAAGCCGCACAGGCAGATGGCGGCATAAATAAGGAAACTCCCGCTGCAGCCCAACGCGGCGTTCATCGACGGGAAAGCGAAGGTCAGCGTACAGCTTCCCACCCACAGGGCGAAAGTACAGACGGCCATCGCAATACCGCGCACGCGGTTCGGGAAGATCTCCGACAGCAGCACCCAGGTCACGGGCGCCAGCGTCAGCGCGTAGCAGGCGATGGCCGCCACGGTCAGCAAGACCATCACGATCCCGGTTACGCCGGCCCGGAAACACAGACCGAGCACCAGATAGATCAGGGCGAGGCCGCCCGAACCGAGCAGCATCAGGCTGCGCCGGCCCCAGCGGTCCACGACCTGCAGGGCCAGGATCGTGAAGACGACATTGGCGATGCCCGTCACGATGATATTGAGAAATGCCTCGCTCACGGAGTAGCCCGCACCCGCGAAGACATCCTGCGCGTAGATAAAGATCACATTGGTACCGCACCACTGCTGGAACACGGCGATGATTACACCCAGAACCAGGAGCCGGGCATATCGCTTGCAGAAAAGGTCCTTCAGGCCGGCTTTCTGCGCAGGGGCGTTCGCCACGGAGGCGGCGATACCCGCCAGTTCGCCTTCGGCATACTCCAGTCCGCCGATGCGGGAAAGGATGGAACGGGAGACTCCGCGGCGGCCGTTCAAGGCCAGCCAGCGCGGGCTTTCAGGGATGAAAAAGGCCATCACCAGGAAAGCCGCCGCCGGAACGGTCTCGGCCCAGAACATCCAGCGCCAGCCCATCGTGATATTCCAGGGATCGATCTGCCCGCCGACATCAGGCCGTGCAATCGCCCAATTGGCGATCTGGGCGGCCAGGATACCCAGCACGATGGTCATCTGGTTCAGGCTCACCAGCCGTCCGCGCACTTCCGCGGGAGACACCTCTGCGATATACATCGGAGAAATCGCCGACGCAAGGCCGATGCCCACGCCGCCGACCAGACGGGCGAGGCAGAACCAGCCGAAAACATTGAAGACGCCCGTCGCCACGGCGCTGACCGTAAAGAGGACGGCGGCCAGGATCAGCAGCGGCTTGCGGCCATAGCGGTCCGCCAGGGCACCTGCGGTCAAAGCCCCGAACATGCAACCGACCAGAGCGGCGCTCGTGGCAATGCCCTGCAGGACGGGATTCCCGCCCAGGCCGAAGAACTGCTCGTAGAACTTGACGGCGCCGCCGATCACGACCCAGTCATAGCCGAAAAGCAGGCCGCCCATCGCGGAAACCAGGCAGATAAAATAGATGAAACGCTTGTTATAGGATGCGGTCATAATCCGTTGTTTTGCGCAAAGGTACTGGGATTCCTCCACAGAAAAAATAGATTCTTCCAATAAAAAGATGGACAAAATCGTTTTTCTTCATTTTTTCGACCCATCGGGCATGCCGTGTTAGAAATTGTCCATTCTGTGAAAAACAGTCCGTCATCAAATGAATAGATTTGTTCCCGGAACCATGGAGAAAACTAACCAGTAATAGATATGCTGAAACTCAAGGACGGATTCACCGGCAGCAGGATGGTCGTACTGCCGCCTCCGATAACGGAAGCGCTTGCCAATGACCAATTTACCTCGCGTCTATATCTCACCGACATCGGACATTTCCCCCACGCACGACACCATTACCGGAACAGGCCGGAGGGCACCGACGCATGGATTTTACTGTACTGTACGGACGGGAAAGGCTGGGTGGAATACAAAGGCTCCCGCTATTATCTCAACCCGGGACAATCCTTCATCATCCCGGCCGGTGCGCCGCACACCTATGGCGCAGACGACCATGTCCCATGGACATTGTACTGGGTCCACTTCAAGGGGGAACTGGCTCCTTATTTTGCAGAAGACTGCGACAAGGTGTGCGCCATGGCCGATCCGGACCATGACCGGATCACGGGACGCACCACGCTCTTCGAAGAGCTCTTCCTGGCGATCGAGGCGGGATACGGGGATGCACAGCTCCGGTACGCCAGCGCGACCCTCTATCATTTCCTCGGAACCTTCCGATACCTCCAGGCCGGCTACAAGCCGCGGCAGGACGGCTCGGGACTGGGCATCATCGAACGCTGCCGGAGCTACATGCTGGAACACATCGAGCAGCACATTTCCCTGGATGACCTCTGCCGCTTCACCGGCTTTTCCCCGGCCCGCTGCAATGCGGTTTTCAAGCAGCATACCGGCATGACACCCGTAGCATATCTGCAAGAACTCCGCATACAGACAGCCATGCAGCTCTTCGAGAATACAGATCTCCACGTCAACCAGGTCTGTCAGAAAGTCGGTATCGAAGACCCTTATTATTTCTCCCGGCTCTTCCGCAAGCACACCGGACTCTCCCCGTCGGATTGGCGGCGCCAGGGTAAGAAAGTATAGCAGGATTTTGGTATCTTTGTGCCATGAGCACATCCAGGGAAAGAATCATCGCAGGCATCGGAGAGACGGTGCTGGACATCGTCTTCAGGAACAACCAGCCGCAGGCGGCCGTACCCGGCGGCTCCGTCTTCAACGCAATGGTTTCGCTGGGCCGTACCGCCGGGAAACTGTTTCCGGAACTCCGGCTCATCATGGCCTCCCAAACCGGGGACGATGCCGTGGCGGATATCATCCTGGATTTTATGCGGAAAAACGGCCTGGACAGTTCCTGTATCCAGCGGGACCCCGGCCAGAGTACGGTCTCGATGGCCCTGCTGGATGAGCACGACAACGCCCGCTACGAGTTCTTCCGGGACAAGGGCCTGCCCGCCTTCCGCACGCCGCAGGTCGGTTTCCGGGCGGACGACATGCTGCTGTTCGGATCCTTTTTTGCCGTGAGCGAAGCAACCGGACCCCAGACACGGGCGCTCGTGCGCGCCGCGCGTGAGGCGGGCGCAATCATTTATTATGACATCAATTTCCGCAAGAACCACACGGCGGACCGCCGGGCCTTCGAAGAGAACATCGCCCTGAGCGACCTCGTCCGCGGCTCGGACGAAGACATCGAGGCCCTCTTCGGCAGCGCCGACGCAGCCGCCGTTTACCGGGACCACATCGCTCCGCTCTGCCCCAATTACATCTGCACCCGCGGTGCACAGCCGGCGGCCGTCTTCTCCCCCGGCGCGCAGCTTTCTTTTCCGACAGAGCCGGTCGCGCAGGTACGTTCGACGATCGGAGCCGGCGACAATTTCAACGCCGGCTTCCTCTTCGCGATGCTCCGGGAAGGGTTCACCCGGGAGCGGCTGCGGCGGATTTCCGCCGCAGACTGGGCCCTGCTCGTACCGACGGCCATGCGTTTCTCGGCCAACGTCTGTCCGAGCCTGCAGAACTACGTCGATCCGGATTTCCGGCCCTGAAGCAGCCTGGTGCGTTCTTTTTCCACCTTCAATTTTTTATTATATATTTGCAGGTCGTAGGTTAGAATGGAATCATGAACAAAGTTTCCCGCTTTTTCAAGTCGCTGGTCAACATGAAGGACCACGTAGACGTACAGACCGCCGCGCTGAACATCCGGAACGGCATCCTTTTCCGCGGTCCCAACGTCTTCATCCTTGCATGCGCCATCATCATCGCCTCCGTTGGTCTCAACCTCAATTCCATCCCTGTCATCATCGGTGCGATGTTGATTTCGCCGGTCATGGGACCCATCCTCGGTTTCGGACTCGGCCTGGGCACCAATGATACCACGCTGGTCAAGGATTCGCTCAAGAATTTCGCCGTGATGGTCGTGATCAGCATCCTGGCCTCTACGCTCTTCTATCTGATCTCCCCGCTCCACCTGGAGAAGCAGACCGAACTGCTTGCCCGCACCAACCCGACGCTCTACGACGTGCTGATCGCCCTGTTCGGCGGATTTGCCGGCATCCTGGAAAATTCCCGCAAGGAAAAGAGCGGCACCGTAATCCCTGGCGTGGCCATCGCCACTGCCCTGATGCCTCCGCTCTGTACCATCGGCTACGGCATCGCCCACCTGGAACCGCGCTACATCGTAGGTGCTTTCTACCTTTTCCTGATCAACACCGTATTCATCTCCCTGGCCACCGTCGTCACGGTCAAATACCTGCATTTCCCCTCCGCATTCGGCTCGGATGAGGCCCGGCGCAAAAAGAGCACCCGCTGGAGCGCCGTCATCATCGTCGCCATGCTCGTCCCGAGTGTCCTGTCTGCCATCCAGATGATCCAGGACAACAACTTCGAACGCAGCATCCAGCGGATCATCGAGCAGAACAAAAACCTGGGAAAGAGTTATATCTATGACTATAAGATCGATGTAGAGGCCGATCCTCCGACCGTCGAGTTCTATATGGCAGGCGAGAAGATGGAAGACCTCGCCCGGGAGCGGCTCTATCAGCAGGCCCGGGATGCCGGCATCACCCGCAACCAGGTCATCATTCACGAAGATGCCGCGTTCCAGTATGAGATCATGAACGAATCCGAGCTCATCCGCGGGATCATCGACGGACACAACCGGCAGGTCGAGGACCTTGAAGGAAAGATTACGGAACTGACCGGAGAGATCCAGCAATACAAGAACCGCGAACTGCCTTCCGCGCTGCTGACCCGCGAACTGGCCGCACAATACGAAGGGATCCGGAGCGCCACCATTACCCGGGGACAGCGCATCGACGCCGGCAACGGCGAAGGGGAAGAAGTGATTGTGGCCATCATCCAGAGCAGCACCCCGATCAAAGAGGCCGACCGCCTGCGCATCCAGAACTGGCTGACCGTACGGCTCGGGGTGGAGGACGTAGATGTCATCGTGAACACGCCATAATCATGTTCTATCATACATTCAAAGAAAAGAAGATTTCAGCCCTGGGTTTCGGGGCGATGCGCCTGCCGCTCCTGCCGGACAAATCCATCGACCGGGATACGGTGGCACAGATGGTCGACTATGCCCTGCAGCACGGCGTGAATTATTTCGATACGGCCGTCCCCTATCACGACGGTCTTTCCGAAACCGTGCTCGGCGAGGTACTCTCCCGCTATCCCCGCGAAAGCTGGATGCTTGCGGACAAATTCCCCGGTCACCAGCACAGCCGGAGTTTCGACCCTGCCGGCACTTTCGAGCGCCAGCTGGAGAAGTGCCGCGTGGACTACTTTGATTTCTATCTATATCACAATATCTGCGAAAACAGCCTGGACGACTACATGGACCCCCGCTGGGGCATCCTGGAGTATTTCGCGGAACAGCGGCGCCTCGGACGCATCAAGCACCTCGGTTTCTCCTGCCATGCCACGCCCGAAAACCTGGAAAAGATCCTGGACGGCCCCTACGGCGAAGTGACCGAGTTCGTGCAGATCCAGCTGAACTACCTGGACTGGACCCTGCAGGACGCCCGGCGCAAATGCGAAATCCTCGCCGCCCGCGGCATCCCCGTCTGGGTCATGGAACCGGTGCGCGGCGGCAAACTGGCGCAGCCCGGCGAAGCGGCCGGACAGCGCCTGCAGGCCTTGCGGCCCGGCGCCAGCGCTGCCTCCTGGGCCTTCCGCTGGCTGCATGACATCCCGGGCGTGACCGTGGTTCTCAGCGGCATGTCAACCCTGGAGCAGATGAAGGACAACGTAGCGACCTTTGCGCAGGCAGACCCCCTTTCCGGAAAGGAGCAGGCCCTGCTTGCGGACATCGCAGAAGGCATGAAGACTTCCGTCCCCTGTACGGCCTGCCGTTACTGCTGCGCCGGCTGCCCGGCTGAACTGGACATCCCCGGTCTGCTGGCGGAATACAATGACCTGCGCGTGCAGTTCTCCCATACGCCGATGATGCGGCTGGAGACGTTGCCTGACGAGAAAAAGCCCCATGCCTGTCTCGGCTGCGGCGCCTGCGCCCAGATCTGTCCGCAGGGCATCGACATCCCTGCAGCGCTCGCCGATCTCGCATCCCTGTACGACAAATATCCCAAATGGTCCGAGGTCTGCGAAGAGCGTAACCGGATTGCAGAAGGCCGGTAAATCCCCGGTCGATACAGATACAATAAGAAACCGTCCTCGGACCGGGGACGGTTTCTTCAATGTGGACCAGACTAGGCAGCCTGGTTGATGGCAGCCTGCGCGGCGGCGAGGCGTGCGATCGGAACACGGAACGGAGAGCAGCTGACATAGTCCACGCCGATCTTGTTGAAGAACGAGATGGAGTCAGGATCGCCGCCATGTTCGCCGCAGACGCCGCACTTCAGGTCCGGACGGCGGGCGCGGCCGCCCTGGATACCGATCTCGACCAGTTTGCCGACAGCCTTGGTGTCGATGGTCTGGAACGGATCCGCATCAATGATCTTGTGGCCAAGATAATTGCCCATGAAGGTACCTACGTCGTCACGGGAGAAGCCGAAGGTCATCTGGGTGAGGTCGTTGGTGCCGAAGGAGAAGAACTCCGCGGTACGGGCCATGCGGTCACCGGTCAGGGCGGCACGCGGGATCTCGATCATCGGACCGAACTTGTAGGTGATGATCATCTCATAGTGCACCTCGATTTCGGCCTTGATGCGCTCGCAGATGGCACGCTGGAAGCCCAGCTCGCGGGCGGACACCGTCACCGGGATCATGATCTCCGGCTGCGGGTGCATGCCTTCGCGCTGCAGTTCTGCAACGGCCGTAAAGATGGCACGGTACTGGGTTTCGGCAATGAGCGGATAAGCCACGTGCAGACGCACGCCGCGCAGACCCATCATCGGATTGACCTCGTGCAGGGTCTCACCGCGGCGGACCACCTCGGCAGCTGTGATACCCAGTTCCTTGGCGACCTCGGCCGTCTTCTCCTTGGTCGTCGGGACGAACTCGTGAAGCGGCGGGTCAAGCAGACGGAACACGACCGGCTTGCCGTCCATCACCTTGAGGGTGCTCTTGACGGAAGCCTTGATGAACGGCTCCAGCTCGGCCAGCGCATCCTTGCGCTCACGGTCGGTGGTGCAGAGGATCATCTTGCGCAGTTTGGCGAGCGGCGTTTCGGAATTCTTGCCATAGAACATGTGCTCGATACGGAACAGGCCGATGCCTTCGGCGCCGAAAGAGAGAGCCTTCTGGGCATCCTCCGGCGTGTCGGCGTTGGTCCGGACACCCAGGCGGCGGTACTTGTCCACGATGCTCATGAACTTGAGGAAGGTCGGATTCTCGCTGGCGTCCATCATCTCGATCTTCTTGGTATAGACCAGACCCTTGGAGCCGTTGAGAGACAGCCAGTCACCTTCTTTGTAAACTTTCTTCTCTCCGGCGAAGGAGAGGGTCTTGGCCTCGAGATTGATCTTCATGGCCTCGCAGCCGACGATGCAGCACTTGCCCCAGCCGCGCGCCACAAGGGCGGCGTGGGAGGTCATGCCACCGCGGGTGGTGAGGATACCGGCGGAAGCACGCATGCCCTGGATGTCCTCCGGAGAAGTCTCCTCGCGGACGAGGATGGTCTTCTTGCCGGCAGCGGCTGCTTCCATGGCAGCCTCGGAAGTGAATACGATGGTACCGACAGCTCCGCCCGGAGAGGCAGGAAGGCCCTTGGCCACCACCTTGGCGACTTTCTCGGAAGCAGGATTGAGGATCGGGTGAAGGACTTCGTCCAGCTGGGAAGGCGTGACACGCATCACAGCCGTCTTCTCATCGATCATCCCCTCCTCCAGCATATCCATCGCCATCTGCAGGGCGGCCATGCCGGTGCGCTTGCCGATACGGCACTGGAGCATCCACAGGGAACCCTCCTGGATGGTGAACTCGATATCCTGCATGTCATGGAAATGGTTCTCCAGACGCTTGCGGATGCCGTCGAGCTCCTTGTAGACCTCGGGCATCGCGACTTCGAGGGACTCGAGATTGCGGTTGTGGTCGTTCTTGGTGGCTTCGTTGAGGGGGTTCGGGGTGCGGATACCCGCGACCACGTCCTCGCCCTGGGCGTTGATCAGCCACTCCCCATAGAAGCGGTTGTCACCGCTGGCCGGGTTGCGGGAGAATGCGACACCGGTAGCGGAAGTGTTGCCCATGTTGCCGAAGACCATCGACTGCACGTTTACGGCCGTACCCCAGTCATCAGGAATCTTCTCGATGCGGCGGTAAGCGATGGCCCGCTTGCCGTTCCAGGACTTGAAGACACCGCCGATGGAGCCCCAAAGCTGGTCCTGCGGCGTATCGGGGAAATCAACGCCAAGCACTTCCTTGACTTTCTTCTTGAATTTCTCGCAGAGGTCCTTGAGCTCATCCGCCGTAATCTCGGTATCGGAAGCATAGCCGCGCTTCTCCTTGAGGTCATACATCATCCGGTCCAGCTGCTGGCGGATGGCCTTGCCGTCCTCGGGTTCGATACCCTCGGCCTTTTCCATCACGACGTCGGAATACATCATGATGAGACGGCGGTAGGCGTCGTAAACGAAGCGGGGGTTGCCGGTCTTCTTGATCATGCCCGGAATGGTGGAGGAGCAAAGACCGATGTTCAGGATGGTATCCATCATACCCGGCATCGAACTGCGGGCACCGGAGCGGCAGCTCACGAGAAGAGGATCGTTGGGGTCGCCGAATTTCTTGCCCATGAGGGCTTCCGTAGCATTCAGGGCGCCGCGGACCTCCATCTTGAGGTCTTCGGTGTAGCCGCCACCTAGCTGATAATACTCAGCGCAGCACTCGGTCGTAATGGTGAATCCGGCAGGAACCGGCATGCCGAGCTTGCTCATCTCGGCAAGGTTGGCTCCCTTGCCGCCAAGAAGTTCACGCATAGATCCATCGCCTTCGGCCGTCTTGCCGCCGAAACGATAGACACGTTTTTTCATTTCAAACATAGATATAGGTATAGTAAGTTAGTTTTCGCGCCGCGAATTTACGATAAAATTCTAATTATAGCAATTTTGCAGCCAGTTCAGAAAGATCGCTCCGTTCTCCCTTGCGCAGGAAGACGTGCTGGAAAAGCGCCTGCCCGTGCATCTTCTCCCCCAGATGCGTCAGGCCGTTGGACCACTGGTCCAGATAAGGTTGGTCGATCTGGAAGATATCACCCGTGAAAACCATCTTGGTCCCCTCACCGGCGCGGGTGATGATGGTCTTCATCTCGTGGGGCGTCAGGTTCTGTGCCTCATCGATGATGAAATAGCACTTGCCCAGGCTCCGGCCGCGGATATAGGCCAGCGGCTCGATGATCAGTTTTTCCTGCGTCAGCATGCCCTCGATCCGCTGCGCCTCCCGGGACGTCGGACGGAACAGGTGCTTGATCACATTGAGGTTGTCCATCAGCGGCTGCAGGAAAGGACTCATCTTCTGCTTCTGGTCACCGGGGAGGAAACCCAGGTCCTGGTTGCCCAGGATCACCGTCGGGCGGGACAGGTAGATCTGCTCGTATTCCTGTTCCTGGGCCAAGGCGGCGGCAAGGGCCAGGAGCGTCTTGCCCGTGCCGGCGCCACCTGTCAGGGAAACCAGTTCCACTTTGGGATTGAGCAAGGCGTCCAAGGCGAATTTCTGCTCGTCGTTGCGCGGGCGGATGCCGTAGGCTTCCCGGGCTTTGACCAGCACGATGCGGTCCCGCGGCGCATCATAGCGTGCGCAGACCACTTCGTTCCGGTCGCCTTTCCAGTTGAAACGGAACATCTGGTTCGGACTCGGCTGCACTTTCAGGACCCGGTCCCAGGGGATGGACGTTTCGGGACCGTAGGCCAGTTCCTGCAGCAGGTTGCTGTCCAGTTCCATGGTCTGGACCTCGCGCTGGGCCTCTTCGATCCGGTCCTCCTGGACTCTGTCCGTCAAGTAGTCCTGCACCTCCATCCCGATGGCCTTGGCCTTCATCCGCAGATTGATGTCCTTGGAAACCAGGGCGACAAAGGTGCCGGGATTCGCATCCCGGACCCACATCGCCGTCGAGAGGATGCGGTGGTCGGGAATATCGTCTTTGAAGAAATCGGCGAAGGCGTCCTTGAAGGGATGGTTGGGCTCCACCTTGATCCAGCCGAGATCCCTGCCGATCGGGAATCCTCCGTTGTCATAGCTCCGGCCGTTGGTGATCCGGTCCAGGTCCCGCATGAACCCGCGCGCATTGTAAGCCAGTGTGTCGGTGCCTTTCTTGAATTTGTCCGCTTCTTCGATGACCGCAACCGGAATCACGAGATTGTTATCCCGGAATTTGCGGATCGCTTTGTGATCGTGCAGGATGACATTGGTATCCAACACGAAAATCTTGGGTTTTCCCATATTCAGTCTTAGTGTCAATCCTCCCCTTCCGCATTCTGCATCAGGGACTCTAAAATGGTTTGTATTCCGGATTTGGCGGAAGCCTTGACGCGGACGTCCTTCGTCCCGGGATCGGGATGTCCCAGCGGGAAGAATGCCACATCCTGCAACAGCAGTTCCGCATCCAGATAATCAAAGTCGGCATCGTTGATCTGCACCACGACGCCGGGAATCTCGGAGAACAGGATCCGGACCGGGTCCTGCTCCTGGTAAGCGCGCATCACATCGGAAACATCCACCGTCAGACCGCAGTCCTCCGCCATCCGGCGGACGGTGCGCAGCAGTCCCCCCTCGCCTACGGTGGCTCCGGACAGCAGGATTCCGTCTTCGACCAGTTCGCGGACCACTTCGAAGCAGTCCTGGAAATAGTCGGCATCCTGGATTTGCGGGGCGGGGCCGCCGCCCTGGCCGGACACTTGTGCGAGCAGAGAACCGCCCAGGCGGTACTCCGACGTGTCAAAAGGAATGTAAACCACCCAACTCTGCGGGTCGGGGGCCAGGACCGGGGAGCATTTCCGCCGGGCACCGAGCGCCGGATTCTCCGAGCGGAACGGTTCGCTGACGAAAGCATACTCCTCTTCTTCGGCATCCCGGGAAATCCGGGTCCGGAGCGTCAGCCCCGATGGACCGGCCGTCCGGGAGTAACGGTAGGCGCTGAACTTGATCCCGAGAGCGTCCACGTAGTCGGCGGCGGCGCGTACCGAGGTATAAAAAGCCGCCCGCGCCCCGACGGGAGACTCATCCCAGCGCCAGGTCGCATCCAGACGCAGGTCGCCCAGACGGAAATGGCCGCTCCGCCACAGGGTATCGATCAGGCTGGAAGCAACGCGGATGCAGGTATAGACATCCGCCGATGCCGGCGGAAGCTTTTTCTCCTGGTCCAGCACCGCCTGCAGATAGACATCCACGGACTCCGGGTCAAAACTGGCGGCACGGAAGACCGGATCCAGCGACTCGTCCACCGCGCGCGTCTCGGCCGGACCGGCGAAAGAGTGCCTCCCCTCCGCCTCCGTCACGGCATCCAGAAGCTGTGCAGGGGTGAATTCCTGCTGGACTCCGTCGATGA
>JAILAO010000094.1 GCA_024681565.1 Bacteroidales bacterium | reverse complement strand
GGAGCACTTTGACAAGCGTGCCGGACTTGTTCTCGATGAAGACGGAAAGTTGATGGACGGTCATGGTGGTGCGGGATTCTAGTATTTCTTTCTGGTATCAACGACCCGGACAGCCTTGCCCTCGCTCTTGGGCAGGGTGTTCTTGGGTACGAGACGGACCCTGGGCGTAATCAGGATCTCGTCGCGGAGCTGGCGGGTGATCTCCCGGCTGAGTGCCTGCAGTTTGCTGTAATCGTCGATGAAGAGGTCCTTCATTTCCACATCGACGGTCATGGCATCGTTGCCGTCCACGGTCTCCAGCGTGATGAGATAGTCGGAAGCCAGCTCCTGGAACTGCATCAGGATGGTCTCGATCTGGATCGGGAAGATGTTGACTCCCTTGAGGATGATCATGTCGTCGCTGCGACCCTTCATCCGGTCGAGACGGATATGGTGACGCCCGCAGGGACACTCGCCCGGCAGGATGCGGGTGAGGTCGCGCGTACGGTAGCGGAGCAGCGGCATGGCCTCACGCTTGAGCGTCGTGAGCACAAGTTCTCCGACTTCTCCGTCCGGGACGGGTTCGAGGGTGTCCGGATCGACAATCTCGACGATGTAATAGTCCTCCCAAATGTGCATGCCGTTCTGCTCGGGACACTCGAAAGCGACACCGGGGCCGCACATCTCCGACATCCCGAAGGAATTGTAGGCCTTGACGCCGAGCATGTTCTCGATACGTTTGCGCGTGTCTTCGGAGTGCGGCTCGGCGCCGATGACAAGGGTGCGGAGCCGGGTGTCCCTGCGGGGATCGATCCCCTTTTCGCACATGACCTCATAAATCCGCGCAGCGTAGGAAGGGATGGCGTGCACGACGGTGGTGCCGAAGTCCGTGAAGAACTTGAGCTGGCGCAGCGTATTGCCCGCGGCGGCCGGGACCGTCAGCATACCTACCTTCTCGGCGCCGTACTGGAAACCGAGGCCGCCGGTGAACATACCGTAACCGGACGTATTCTGGAACACGTCCTCGGGACGGCAACCCACCATCCACAGACAGCGGGCGACGGCATTGGCCCATTCTTCCAAATCCTTCTGCGTATGCAGGATGACCGTGGGATTGCCGGTGGTGCCGCTGGAAGAGTGCAGGCGTACGCATTGGTCAAGCGGAACCGCGGCCATTCCGAAAGGATAGGTATCACGAAGGTCCTGCTTGGTGGTGAAAGGGATTTTCCTGAGGTCATCAAGCGTACGGATATCCGACGGGGACAGCCCGGCCTTGCGGAAACGCTCTTGATAGAAAGGGGAATCCATGCAATGCTTGACCGTGGCCTGCAGTCTCTCGAGCTGCAGGGCCTCTATCTCTGAACGGGAGTATGACTCCTCAGGATTGAAGAACTTCTGGTAGGACATCATGAAGGTAAATGATCTGCTCATCAAAGATACACCCTTTCTCCCACACCTCCAAACAAGAAACGACTGTCAGAAGGCTGAATACCATGACCATCAGCAAATGCCTGCTCCAGAAACAAAGGAGCAACGGACCTATACATTGACTGATATGAACTTCCCTGAAGAAAGAATTCTTTCCGACGGCGTTGTCAAAGCGGGAAACATCCTGCTTCCCAAAGAAGAAGAAAAGAAAGGGTGACTCCTGCAGGGTCATTGCAGGGCATCGAAAGAGACCGGGTTGCGACCGGTATATGCCTGACCGGTAAAGCTGGCCACACGGATTCCGTCCTGATTCGTGACCACCACCTCCGCGGCGGGGATGCGACGGTGGTCGCAAGCCAGATGTCCCTCCGCCCGGAGCACGTCCCCTTCCCGGGCGGACAAATGGTAGTAGATGGTCGAATTGATGGCGAACGTGAGGTTGTCGCCCTGATTCACCAGCGCGGCGAATACCAGGTCTGCGAGTGTGAAGATCGCACCCCCCTGGCAGACACCCCCGGCATTGAGGTGAGAAGATTTCACTTCCATTACGGCCGCGGCAGTACCGGGCGCGACGTCGGTGAGCCGGGCTCCGCTTCCGGCGGCGAAGCGGTCGCCGGTGTTGAGAAATTCCTTAAGAGTCATATCGCTTGTCGGTTCTTTGCCGCTTCCACCCACAAAGACAGTACCAATTTGTATGGAATCCGAGGACTTCTTACCCGCCAGACCTTTGGAGTTCTACCGTCAAAAACGTATCTTTGACAACCAAAGTACGGTTTCCAGAAAGGTTTTCATTAAAGCAAACGGATATGTTCAAAACCATATTGGCGGTCGGGACCGGGAGTTTCGCAGGAGGCATCGCAAGATATCTGATATCCACGGCCTTGAAAGGAGTCGGGAAAGGATTTCCCTGGGGGACCCTGGCGGTCAACCTGGCCGGGTGCTTCCTCATCGGCCTGCTCTGGGGCCTTTTCAGCAGAAACGCAACGGAAGGCAGCGACTGGGCCCTGTTCCTGACGGTTGGATTCTGCGGCGGATTCACCACCTTCTCTACGTTCTCCAAGGAAGCGCTGATGCTGCTGCAGGGAGGCGACGTCTGGGGCTTTGCCGGCTATGCCGGTATCAGTATCGCCGCCGGAATCGCCCTGGTCGCCCTGGGTTTTTATCTCGTCCGATAGTAAGACTGACAAATCAGATCGACTTTATATGACCATGAAAAGATTTCTCCTCCTTCTCTCCCTGCTCGTTTTCCCGTTTGCGCTCTCCGCGCAGGAAACCGGCATTCCCCAGATTCTTGGGTTGGCAAATATCGAAGAAAACGACAGCGAAGTCCTGCAGGTATTCAACATGCCCAAGGACGGGCAGAACCACTACTACCTCTCATTGAGCAGGGTCGGGCTCGGCGATGATGCCGTCCAGCTGATCTACGATCCCGTACACACCCTGTTCCTTCCGCTCGGCGACCGGCTTTCCGATGCCATGGATGTGCTGCAGCAACTTCAGGACCTGTATAATGCCGATGCAGGTACGTCCATCGAGAGACCCGGCTGCCTGGCTGTCGGTTTCCCGAATGACGAACTGGAAACCGTCACGATTACCTACCGGCAGGTCATGCTGAGCCGTATCCTGGCGTTCTGCGTCGAAAGAGAAGGATCGGTCCGCGCGGTCCATCTCACGAAAAGCAATTTCGGATCGCTGATGAACCTCATGAAGGTTTACCGGAAGATCCACCCGAACGAGGAATAAGAAATAATAAAATTAGTTGCATAGTTAATTTTTTTAGCTATATTTGCAGAAAACGACTGCAGATATGAAAAAATTAACGAAAAAGGAAGAGGTGATCATGAACCACTTCTGGGAAAACGGCCCCCTGTTCGTCCGGGAGCTGCGGGAACTGTATCCGGAACCCAGACCGCACTTCTCCACCCTCTCCACCCAAGTACGTACCCTGCAGGAAGAAGGCTTCATCGGCCACAAGGCCTATGGGCCGACATACCAGTACTTTGCCAAAGTCACACGCGAGGAGTACAAACAACGCTCCCTGGTGGGACTCATTGACAAGTATTTCGACAACTCTTACATCAGCGCCGTTTCGGCCCTCGTCAAGGAGGAAAAGATCAGCGTTGACGAACTCAAGGAACTGATTGCCCTGGTCGAAAAAGAGAATTAGACATGTCTCCCCTGCTGATCTACGAAGGAAAGGTCGCCCTGGCGCTGGCGCTTTTCTATATGTTCTACCGATTGCTCCTGAAGAAGGAGACCTTCCACCGGCTGAACCGGATCGTGCTGGTGGGAACGGCCGTGCTCTCGTTCCTGCTGCCATTCTGCATCATCACCGTCCGGAGGACGGTGGAATCGCCCGTCCGGTCCGAGGTACGGGATGCCGTCCTGGCAGACCTGACTGCCCCGGAGACCCTCGGAGCAGTCAGCGACGCCGCCCCCTGGTGGCAGACGGCGCTCGGCATCCTGTTCTGGGCCGGGGTCGCCTTCGTCCTGTTCCGGGTGGCTCTTTCCATCCTGTCGATCCGGCGCATCATCCGGAACGGGGAAGTTGTCCGGGAAGAAGGAGACTACAGGATCATCGTCACCGAACGGGACATCGCCCCGTTCAGCTGGATGAAATACATTGTCCTGTCCCGGAAAGACTGGCAGGGTCCGTACGGCCCGATCCTCGCCCACGAGAAAGCGCACCTCGACTTCGGTCATTCGGCCGAGGTGCTGCTGGTAGACCTGATGGCGGCTTTCCAATGGTTCAATCCGGCTATCTGGATGCTCCGTGCTGACTTGCAGGAGATCCATGAATACGAGGCCGATGACGCGGTCCTGCGGGGAGGCGCCGATATCAAGGAATATCAATATCTGCTAATAAGAAAAGCTGTCGGCAAGAGCGGCTACTCAGTTGCCAACAGCTTTAATCACAGTATCCTTAAAAATCGTATTACTATGATGTCAAAATCAAGATCCCCCCTCGTGCGGGGGTTGCGGGTGCTCTATGTGCTCCCGCTCGTTTGCCTGGGACTGGGCCTGCAGGCCCGGACCGTCTATGTCCCCGGGGACAAAGATAACAAAATAATCCTTCAGGAGGAAACGGCTCCGGAGAAGGACGGATCCTCTGTCAGACTGCTCCTGAACCTGACGGCCGACGGGACGGTCGATACCGGAAACACGCAGGTCGGCATTCCCGAAATCGGAGCTTTCATCCAAACACTCAATGTGTTTATCCCGGAAATGATCGTCGAGATCAACGCGGCGCCGGATGTTCCCATGCGCGTAGTCATGGACCTCAGGGAAGAATTGCGGAAAGCGGGGACATTGAGAATCAATTACACGTCCCCGAAGACCCCGGCGCCGGAGAGCCGCAGCCTGCCGCCGGCAGACGCGCAAGCGCAGGAAAAGGCTTCCCCATACCCGCCTGAAATGGTCCCCGGGGTAAACCGGGAAGATCTGTGCGTCGCCCTGATCAATGCGAATGACAGGATCTTCTTCGAGGACAGAGCCGTACAGGACGATGCGGAAATCCTCCGGAAAGGGACTGATTTCCTGAAAAAACACGGAGCGCGCACGCACTTTGTCCTGCGGAACGACAACGGCACCAGCTACGGGGCCTACCTGCATCTGCAAAGCCTGCTCCGCCAGATCTATGACAGTGTCCGGGAAGAAACGGCTCAGGAACTGTACTGCAAGCCCATGACGGAGCTTTCCCCCTCCGAATCGGAAGAAATCCTCCGCCGGTACCCGCTCGCCATCACGGAAGCCGAACCCCGAAGGTAGGCGGCCGGAAATTATGAAATCCGGCCGATATTTGCGAAATTTGCAGGAAACAATTCGCAAATATGGCAAAACACACCGCTAAAGAATGGCTCGGGGCAACCCGCTACTGGTCTTTCCCCGTCTCGACGATGCCCGTATTGGCTACGGCCGCCTATCTTTTCAGCCAGGGACTTCTCCCCGGAGGGATCCGGCCCATCCTGCTGTTGCTGCTGACACTGGCAGGAGCCGTCATCCTCCACAGCGCCGGGAACCTTCTCAGCGACTGGGCCGACTACCGGAAAGGCGTCGACAGTGAAAGGGCCTATGCGGTGGACAATCTGGTAAAGCACCGGTTCGAACCGGAAGAATACCTGCGCTTCAGCATCATCCTGTTCTGTATCGGAGCAGCCATCGGCATTGCACTGAGCCTCCTGTGCGGCCTCCCGGTACTGTGGATCGGGCTGGCCGGAGTGGTCCTCACCGCCCTGTATTCCGTCCTGAAATACAACGCACTCGGAGATCTTGACATTTTTGTCATTTTCGGAATCCTGATCGTCCTCGGCACGACCTGCGTCTTCTGCGGTACGCCGCAGACCCAGGCGCTCATCCTGTCCCTGCCCATCGGCATCATCACGGTATCCGTCCTGCACGCGAACAACACCATCGACATCTATACGGACAAAGAAGCCGGCATCCGGACCTTCGCCATGATCCTGGGAGAGAAAACCGCTGTCGGCCTGTATCAGGTGTATCTCTTCATTCCCTTCCTCTGCGTCATACTGTATGTCATCCTGGGTCTCCTGCATCCCATGTCCCTGCTCTGTCTGCTTGCCTTCGTTCCGGCCCTCAAGAACATCCGGCATGCCAGACGCTATTACAACGAGGGGCTCCAGGCCCTGCCGGGGCTCGACCAGGAGACCGCCAAACTCCAGCTGGTCTTCTCCGGCCTGTTCTCCATCGGCATGTTCGTCGGAGGTCTCCTGTGATGGGAAAGGACCTGCAAAGATTGCTGCCGGCCCTGGCCGTGGCCGCTCTTCTCTGGTTCTTCATGTTCAGCCCGTGGACGGGCGGACTGGTGAACTTCTGGCTGATGATGTCCATCTCGGCCGTGGTCCTCACGACCCTGACCCTGGTGCTGACACCGGACCGGGAAGAACTGGCCGTCATCGAGAAACCGGGACGGCAGCTTGCCGGAGGAATCATCCTGGCCCTGCTGCTTTGGGGGATATTCTGGCTGGGAGACAAGATTTCATCCTGGATGTTCTCGTTTGCCCGGGCCGGAGTGGATGCCGTCTATGATATGAAGGCCGGACTTCCTCCCTGGGGGATCGCCTTGCTCCTGCTCTTTCTGATCGGTCCGGCAGAGGAACTGTTCTGGCGCGGTTTTGTCCAGCGCACGGCCGAGCGGGCTACAGGCAACAAGAATCTGGCGTTCATCGGGACGACGCTCGTGTATGCCCTGGTACACATCTGGTCATTCAATTTCATGCTGATCATGGCAGCCCTGGTCGCAGGAGCCGTTTGGGGATTCATCTATCGCATGAACGCCCGGACCCTGCCGGCGTTGATCATCAGCCATGCCCTCTGGGACGCGCTGGTATTCGTAATCATTCCGATCCAGTAGGACGCCTTTTCCGGTCGAAAAGCTCGGCGGTAGCCGTAAAGAAAGCATCGCCGCTGGAATTGAGCGCGGTCTCGACAGAGTCCTGGACCACGCCGATGATAAAGCCGACGGCCACCGCCTGCATGGCGATGTCCTGGGAGATTCCGAAAAAGGAGCAGGCCATGGGGACCAGGAGCAGCGACCCGCCGGCCACCCCCGATGCACCGCAGGCGCCCAGCGTGGCGATCACGCTGAGCAGGAGGGCAGAACCGAAACCGACCTGGATTCCCATCGTATGTGCAACGGCCAGCGAAAGGACCGTGATGGTAACCGCAGCACCGTCCATGTTGATGGTAGCGCCCAGCGGAATGCTTACGGAATAGAATTGCTCATCCAGTCCCAATTTTTTGCAAAGGTTCATGTTGACCGGGATGTTGGCGGCCGAAGAGCGCGTGAAGAAGGCATTCACGCCACTCTCTTTCAGGCAGGTGAACAACAGCGGGTATGGATTTCTCCGCAGGAGCAGGAAATGGATGAGGGGATCTACGACGAAGAAGGTGAAACACATGCATCCCACCAACAGGGCCAGCAGTTTTCCGTATGTCGAGAAAATGTCCAGTCCCCCTTCGGAAACGGACGAAAACACCAGGCCCAGGATCCCGAAAGGAGCGAACTGGATCACCCAGGTGACGACAAGCGAGATGACATCCGCGAAATCGCTGACGACGGCGATGGTCGCCGGAGAGGCTTTGGCCTTGAGGGCAAGACCGGCGATGATGGCCCAGAACAGGATACCGATGTAATTCGCCGAGGAGACCGCTGCCACCGGATTGAGCACCATATTGGTCAGCAGGTTGGAAAACACGTCCGAGAGCGAACCGGGCGCATCCGAACTTGCCGCTTCCTTCAGCGGCAGCGTCACCGGGAAAAGGAAACTGCCGGCTACGGCGATGACGGCAGCCAGGAGCGTCGTCGAGAGATAAAGGGCGATGACCATGGTGAACCGGGGCCCCAGTCCCTTCCCGGCCTTGGCGATGGAAGCCATCACCAGAACCGCGACGAGTACCGGTGCAATGGCCTTGAGCGCACCTACGAAGACCGTCCCCAGGATGCCGATGCCGGTCCAGGAAGGAGCCAGAAGCCCGAGGGCCGCACCGATCACGACACCGGCCAGGATCCGCAGCACCAAACTGCTTTCCGTCCACTTTTTCCAGATGTTCATACCCTGCAAAGATAATCAAAGCCATGCTTCGAATCAACAATTCCCGGCATGGCTTTGATAAAATGTGCGTTGACGCAGTCGATGCTACTTATTCAGATAGCGGGCGATCTCGTCGCAGGCGAGACAGAGCTGGACATACTGCGGTGCCGTATTGATACAGCACTCGTTCTCTCCCCAGTGGAAAGGATAATCGTCCTTGTTTTCGTAGAAATCCTCCTTGACCAGCAGGCCGGGGACAATACCGCCGGGAATCACGGAATAATCCGCCCGGTTGTTGCTGTATGCCACTTTCTTGGTATTGACACCGACGGCCGTGACGAACGAGACGTTGCTGTAAGGATGGCAGCCGAACAGATAATTCAGTCCGGCAAATACATATTCGGGATCGATCATGTCCGGGAACAGCTTCCAGATCCGGTAGCAATTGTAGGCACTGGCAATCACCTGCGCGTTGCCCGCCCAGCTGGCGCCCGTGATCGCAACGCCGTAAGGGTTGTCCCGACCGGCCTTCGTTATGCTTTCCACATAGGCAGGAACGGCGGCTTTGACCTTATTCTGGAACTTCTTGTCCATATAGGGATAGATCTTGAGGGCCGCCGTCAGGTTCATGGCGGGGAAACGGTCGCCGAAACCGAAATTGTCCGCAGGAGCGGCCGCCGGCCTGGCTTCGAGCTGCTTCTCGACGAGCGGCAGGAAAAAGTCCTTGTATTTCCGGTCCCCTGTAGCAAGCCAGAGCTCGACGGCCGCATTGATCCGGGGATCGGCACCGCCCATCATCCAGCGGCCCATGGCCGGGTTCTTCGCCGGATCGGCAGCCTCGTAGTACTTGTCCCACAGCATCTTGGCATTCCGCAAGGAACGCTCCGCCTCTTCGGGGAAATACTCCTTGAGGGCCGGATAGGCGACGGCCAGGGAGACGATGTCCTGCATGGTGCCGGCGGGGCTGAAGCGGCTCGTGAACACATAGCGGTCATCCGGTGTGCCGGAGCGGTTGCCCCGTACCTCGTAACGGGCCAGGGACGGATCATACACAAGTCCGTCCGTCAGGGTCATGGCATCGCCGAGATGGTGATAATGATGCATGTCCGGCTGGCCGATGACCTGGGCCACGAAACCGATATTCTCGATCTGGGCGTTGATATTGAGCGTGCCGTGCATGATCAGCTGCACATTGTCGGGAATCCCGTCGGGGACATGGATATCGGCATATTGCGTCTTCTCGTCAATGAGGGTCTGATCCCGCTCCGGCCGGAACTGGCGCCAGATATAGCCGAGGTCCTCGGTCGTATTGAGGACAGAATTCGCCTGGATGTCGAAATCACCGGCATCGTACCAGCCGCCGACCGCAAGTCCGGGAATATGTTCGAGCGGCTTGTACCTGGTGTTGGTCTGGTCCCCCTGATAATAACCGTCGTGCAGGCGAACGTTGGCGGGAGCCTGGAGGGCATCATCCATATTGGCGCGGCCGTGCCAGATCCGGTAAGCCTCGTTGACCTCCATATGGTCCATGTTGACAACGAGCGAAACGTCCATCGAAGGATGCCACTTATCGCTGTAGACGTTTTTGTCGATCGGGAACGCATTCGTCACGACGCCCTGATATTCAATGCAGTACAATCCCGGTTCACGGACATCGGAGAAGTCCAGGCGGACGTAGTTGTAGCGGTGGTGGAATTCGCCCCAGACCTGGGCCGGGACCTCCCTGGCCACAGTCTTGGAACCATCAGGACCCACGCGGAGCAGCTTTGCCGTAGCGGCAGGCGTATCATTTCTGTCCAGTTCGGCCACGGCCACCTTCTTTTGGGCAGGCGTATAGCCGACCTGGGAAAAACCGATGTTCGCCGGACGGATCCAATCCCGGGAGATACTCGGTTCGAGGAACCATTCCAGGACCTTGCCGGTCTTGCCGCCGGGCAGCAGCGAACGGAGCACGAAAGTGCCGTTCTGCGCGAGGTGACGCCCGTCGAAGATGCTGATCTCCAGGTCGGAGGTCACGCCGACACGCAAGGCGTCATCTTCCGGGGCCATCACGATCCGGTGACCGGTCGACATCGGCCGCGCGACGAGGAAATCGCCCCGGCCCCGGTCATCGAACGTGGATTCGCCGAAATACTGCGGAATCTTTTCGGAAACGGGATGCACCTCGGTATCGTGCATCGGGTACTTCGGCAGGATCCTCGCCAGTCCGTCCACCAGATAATTGTGACCGAAATAAGAAGCCGGGAAGAACTCGAGATTCATACCGGCCTTGCCGACCAGTTCCTCCGGAACAGGTTTGTCCAGCCATACCTGCACCAAGACACCGTCGCCTTTGGGCAACACCTGGAGCCGGGGTGCGAATCCGTAGTCTTCATAAGTCAGATCCACCTCTACGCTGCTCTTGTCGCGGTCGATCCGGCGCGGACTCACCACGCCGAAGATGTCCCACTGTTCGGGCGTGTTCATCAGACGGATACCGCCGCCGGTAGCGATGCGCTCACCCCGTTGGATAATCTCCAGACCGGCGAACTTCTCATCGTAGAAAGCACCGTTATAAAGATTGTTGTACACCAGCACATTCGTGCCCCGCGCCTCGAAATACCCGAGGTCGTTCAATTTCATTGTCTGGGCTCTGGCTCCCAAAGCCCCCATAACCGATAGCGCGGCTACGGCAAAAAAAGACAGTCCTTTCATACCCTTATCGTTAAATAATCAGTGTTTACAAAGGACCGGGTGGCTTTGGTTAACGGCGCAAGCCGATAATTGTAAAGAATTAAAAAATCAAGTGCAAGTTACGAAACAATAAATTAATAAACAATACTTTGGCCGGGCAACCGATCACTTTTTGTACTTTTTCAAATAAAATGGATTTTTTTACAAAAAAGATGGAATTTTTTTGTTTCAAATCAAAAATTAATTATTATATTGCCAATGAAAGAAACGAGCTATAAAATATTTTATTAAATAGTTTGATTTTCCTCAAAAATTTAAAGAATCAATTATTAACCCAATATCCAACCAAATTCTCATTTGATCGACCGAATCGTTTAGGTTCCATTCCCCCCGGATCTCAACGGTTTCATGAACAAAGAGACCTCAATACAGGAGGACCGAGAAATGAAAAAAGAGCTTGCTTTTGCGAGTGCGGCACTGGCCCTGCTATCATGCAGCAAAGTAGCCCTCGAAGTCCCCGGCCCCGGCCCGGACACAACCACTCAATTCAACGTGGATGTCAGACATCCTGCAGGTACCAGCACCAAAGCTGTTAAGCTGAGCTGGTCCGAGCAGGATGTCGTCTACGTCTTTTTCGAAGGCGACACACGGAATTTCCTGAAAATGACCCGCACCGGTTCCGGCTGGAATTACGAGCAGAAGCCGGGCAATATCCAATTGGGACACGGAAGGAAGCTGACAGCCGTCTATTTCCCCTACAAAACCGAGGATCCCGTCTATGATGCAGGATGGAAGTTCGACCAGCGCTTCGCCTACTATCTTTCCGCAGAAGAGATCCAGTATGACCTCTCCGTCGACCCTTACACGGAGAAACGCATGGTGAATGCCTCCTTCCTCATGAAACCCTGCGGCGCAGTTGTACAGTTCCTGATCCCTGATGACAACCCCGTCAAAGGGAAATATATCATGACTGAGCCGGGTGTCACCCCGACGGCCTGCGGGACCATCATCCCCGGAGGAAGAATCGAGCGGGTCGACATGCGCCCGGGCGATCCCATGCCCTGCGTCACCGTCGAGGGAGAAGGCTATTACTTCTTCGGAATCCTGGATCCCTCGAAACGCGGCGTTCCGGATGACTACGATTTCTCCCTGATCGAGGTGGATCCCAAACATGGATTCGCTATCAGAACCGCCACCAAATCCTTCCAAGACAAAGTCCTGTATCACGAAGAGAATGGTTTCATCTGGGACTTGGGCGTCAAGTTCAAGACTGCATTTGACACTCCTGTCAACTATGTGGACCTGGGCCTTCCTTCCGGCACGAAGTGGGCTACAGGCAACATTGAAGACAGCGTCATTACGGACCCGCTCCTGACAGGATCTTACTTCAGCTGGATGCGCACTTCCTATGACCAGGACATTTCCGGCGGCGTGGACACGGCTGCGGAGCTGATCGGCAAGGACTGGCGGATGCCGACCCGCGAGGAATTCCGTGAGTTGCGGGACCAATCCACCTGGGAATGGATCGAGAGCGACAGCATGGCGGGCTACAGAATCACCGGTCCCAACGGATTATCCATCTTCCTCCCTGCCGTAGGTGAAATCACGAACGGCACAAAGGCACATTCTCTCGAAAGTCTCTACTGGACCTCGACAGCCGGGGACGAAGGCATGGCCTACCATCTGCATACCGGAGAGGAGATCATTACCCACCAGTGCAGTTGCGGAGACGGTCTGCCTGTCAGGCCGGTCTTTGTCCGCTGACCAGGTTGACGGATTATTGAAAACATTTGAACCGCCGGGGCCATCCAGGACCCGGCGGAATTGTTATTTTTGTTTCGACAAAACGAAGATGACATGAATAGACTCTTTCTGACCCTGGCCGCCATTTCCCTGGGATGCATTTCAGTGACGGCCCAACCGGTTCAATCCCTGGCGGATTCCAAATTCGAGCTCAAGAACGGTGAGGTCACGATGACCGTCGATGCCGCACGGGGCGGCAAGATCCTCTCCTTCCGCCTGCAGGACAAAGAAGTACTGTCGCAAACCCGTTTCCC
>JAILAO010000084.1 GCA_024681565.1 Bacteroidales bacterium | reverse complement strand
TGCAGGAAGGTATTGACCCGCGACTGCGGGTCCGCTTTCGGAACGTCGGTCACGCCTCCGCCACGGAGCCGCGTCTGGGCGTGCTGCTCTGCATCAACGGCACCGGTATCATGAACGCCTGGGCCCACCGCAATTTCTGCCCGGACCTGTCCTATCCGCAGATGAACGAACTGGCGGCATCGGCTCCGGCCGGTTCCGACGGCATGCTGGTGCTTCCCTTCGGCAACGGTGCCGAGCGTGTCCTCTCCAACAGGAGCACCTATGCACGTCTGGCCGGCATCGACCTGGTCCGTCACAACCGTTCACACATCCTGCGTGCGATCCAGGAGGGGATCGCGTTCTCCTTCCGTTACGGTATCGATATCATGAAGGGCCTTGGCCTGAAGCCGGATGTGATCCACGCCGGCAAGGCCAACATGTTCCTCAGTCCGCTCTTCCGCTCTACCCTTGCCACGCTCTGCGATGCACAGATCGAGCTGTATGATACGGACGGATCGCTGGGCGCCGCCCGCGGCGCCGCGCTCGGCGCAGGGATCTACAAATCGGCTCCCGAGGCTTTCTCCTCCCTGACCCGCCTGGACGTCATCGAACCGGAAAGTGCCTGGAAACAGCCGCTGGAGGATGCCTACGCCCGCTGGAAATATGAAGTAGAAGATTCAATCAAATAAACTATTAACACAAATTTCACTTATGGCAAACAAAGAGTACTTCCCGGAATTGGGAAAAATCAAATTTGAAGGCAAAGATTCCAAGAATCCTCTCGCTTATCGCTACTATGACCCCGAAAAGGTGGTCTGCGGCAAGAAGATGAAAGATTGGTTCAAGTTCGCGATGGCCTGGTGGCACACGCTCTGCGCAGAGGGTGCGGACCAGTTCGGCGGCGGCACCAAGTCTTTCCCCTGGAATGTCGGTGCCACGGCTGTCGAGCGTGCCAAGAACAAGATGGATGCCGGCTTCGAGATCATGCAGAAACTCGGCATCGAATATTATTGCTTCCATGATGTCGACCTCGTGGACGAGGCCCCGACCATCGCCGAATATGAAGCCAACCTCAAGGAGATCGTCGCCTATGCGAAGAAAAAACAGGCCGAAACCGGCATCAAACTCCTCTGGGGCACGGCCAACGTGTTCGGACACAAGCGCTATATGAACGGTGCTTCTACCAACCCTGATTTCGACGTCGCCGCCCGTGCGATGGTCCAGATCAAGAACGCCATTGACGCCACCATCGAACTCGGCGGTGAGTGCTACGTGTTCTGGGGCGGCCGCGAGGGCTACATGTCCCTGCTCAACACCGACATGAAGCGTGAGAAAGAGCACATGGCCACCATGCTGGGCATGGCCCGCGATTATGCCCGCGCCAAGGGTTTCAAGGGTACCTTCCTCATCGAGCCGAAACCGATGGAACCGACCAAGCACCAGTATGACGTGGATACCGAGACCGTGATCGGTTTCCTGCGCGCCCACGGCCTGGACAAGGACTTCAAGGTCAATATCGAGGTCAACCATGCGACCCTCGCCGGCCACACCTTCGAGCATGAGCTCCAGTGCGCCGTCGATGCCGGCCTGCTCGGCTCGATCGACGCCAACCGCGGTGATTACCAGAACGGCTGGGATACCGACCAGTTCCCGATCGATCTCTATGAGTTGTCCCAGGCGATGATGGTCATCGTCAAGGGCGGCGGTCTGGTTGGCGGTACCAATTTCGACGCCAAGACCCGTCGCAATTCCACCGACCTGGAGGATATCTTCATCGCCCACATCGCCGCGATGGATGTCATGGCACGCGCCCTGCTGGTCGCCGCCGATCTCCTTGAGAAGTCTCCGATCCCCGCCATGGTCAAGGAGCGCTACGCTTCCTTCGACAAGGGCCCCGGCAAGGACTTCGAGGATGGCAAGATGACCCTCGAGCAGGTGGTTGAATATGCCAAAAAGAAAGGCGAGCCGAAGGCTACTTCCGGCAAGCAGGAGCTCTACGAGGCGATTGTCAACATGTACATCTAATGGCGGTCAGGCAAGATAAGGGATCCGGCGCGTATCTGTTCTCGATCGTGCTCGTCGCCGTCCTCGGCGGCTTGCTCTTCGGATATGATACGGCCGTGATTTCCGGCGCAGAGCGGGGTCTCCAGGCGTTCTTCATGAGCGCCGGAGACTTCACTTATACGAGCTTCCTGCACGGAATCACCTCTTCCAGCGCGCTGCTGGGCTGCATCATCGGCAGCGCGATCTCCGGTCTGATGGCCGGACGGTTCGGCCGCAAGAAGAGTCTGTTCGTAGCAGGTGTCTGTTTCTTCCTGAGTGCTGCCGGTTCTTACTATCCGGAGTTCCTCTTCTTCCCCAAGGGCGTGGCATCCCAGTCCCTGTGGGTCGCTTTCAACCTCTACCGCGTACTCGGCGGCATCGGTGTCGGCATGGCTTCCGCCATCTGCCCGATGTACATCGCCGAGGTGGCTCCGGCCGACAAACGCGGCACGCTCGTTTCCTGGAACCAGTTTGCGATCATTTTCGGCCAGCTGGTCGTTTATTTCGTGAACCTGGTCATCCTCGGTGACCACATCGCACCGAAGATGGAGGCGTTGGCCGAAGGCATCAACCGTATCATCAATGCCGATGCGCTCGCCGCCGACGGCAACTGGTCCGTGACCACGGGCTGGCGTCTGATGTTCGGTTCCGAATGTGTCCCGGCCGGCCTGTTCTCCCTGCTGATCCTGCTCGTGCCCGAGACTCCGCGCTACCTGGCCATGACCGGGCAGGACGGCAAGGCCCTGGATGTGCTTACCCGCATCAACGGCCGCAGCAAAGCCGAGGAAATCCTCGCCGAGATCAAGAATACGGTCGTGGAGAAGAAGGAGAAACTGCTGGCCTATGGCTGGGTGGTCATCTTCGTGGGCATCATGCTCAGCGTTTTCCAGCAGTTCGTCGGCATCAACGCCGTCCTTTACTATGCTCCCCGTATCTTCGAGTCGATGGGGATGGGCAACCCGATGACGCAGACGGTGCTGATGGGTATCGTCAATATCAGTTTCACGCTGGTCGCCATCTTCACCGTGGAGAAACTCGGCCGCAAGCCCCTGCTGATCACCGGTTCGCTCGGCATGGCGCTCGGTGCGCTCGGCGTGGCGCTGGCCGATGCCGTCCCGGGGGTCCCGGGCATCATCGGCGTACTCAGTATCATGATCTACTCAGCGTCCTTCATGTTCAGCTGGGGCCCGATCTGCTGGGTGCTGATCTCCGAGATCTTCCCGAACACGATCCGCGGTGCCGCCGTGGCGATCGCCGTGGCTTTCCAGTGGATTTCGAACTTCATCGTGAGTTCCACGTTCGTGCCGCTCTACACCTGGAGCCCGGCTTTCACCTATGGCCTCTACTGCGCCATGTGTCTGCTGGCGGCCTTCTTCGTGTGGCGCATGGTCCCGGAGACCAAGGGCAAAACGCTGGAAGAGATGTCCGCGCTGTGGCGCTCGCGCCAGAAGGCAAAGTAAACGAGGTTATTTTATCTGTTGGTTGGTTAACGGCCGGGATTTGATTCCGGCCGTTTTTTTTACTTATATTTGTTAAAAAGATAGGATCGTTATGGAAAAGAGTCTGCATCTTCATGAAGAAGCCGCGCGTTGCCTGCTGTGTGCGAATGCCCCCTGTACAAATGCCTGCCGGGCCGGTGATCCTGCCCGGGGCGTCCGGTCTCTCCGTTTTGACAATCCGGCCGGGGCGGCACGCTGGTTCGCCCCATGTTCCGAAGAGGATCTGGCGGCGGCGGAACAGGCCTGTATCCACTACGACCGTCCGGTGCGGCTGCGGGAGATCGCCCGGCAGCTGCCGCCGGCACCCCCTGCGCCGAAAGCTCCTTCGCTGGCCATCGATTTCTGCGGAATCCGTTGCGAGAATCCGTTTTTCCTCGCGTCTTCGGCCATCTGTACCAATTACGAGATGGTCTCTTCCGCCCTGGAGGCCGGCTGGGCCGGAGTCTATTACAAGACCATCTGCCTGCAGGAGATCAAGGAGGTATCTCCCCGTTTCGATGCCATCCATGACAGCCGGCGGGGCATTTCCGGTTTCCGCAACATGGAGCAGCTCTCCGAGAATCCTCCGGAGATGGATTTCGACATCCTGAAACGGCTGAAAAAGAATTACCCGACCAAAATCATCGTGGCTTCCATCATGGGCAATACCGAACGCGAGTGGATCGACCTCGCCCGTCGGGCGGAAGCCGCCGGCGTGGATGCCATCGAGCTCAACTTCTCCTGTCCGCAGATGCGTATGGCCGGGATGGGCAGCGATGTCGGACAGAATGTCGAACTGGTCACGTTCTATACGGCATTTGTCAAGCGGGCCGTATCGATCCCCGTGATTCCCAAGATGACCCCGAACGTCTCTTCGATGACCCAGGTGGCGATGGCCGCTTATTTCGCCGGGGCCGACGGCCTGTCCGCGATCAATACCATCAAGTCCGTGACGCTGGGCAAGGGGTCCGACGTCCATGGTAAAAAGACGATTTCGGGTTATTCCGGCCGGGCCGTCAAGCCGATCGCCCTGCGTTTCATCCTGGAGATGGCCAAGAACCCCGTGATGAAGAACCTGCAGATCAGCGGCATCGGGGGGATCGAGACCTGGCGGGATGCCGCCGAGTTCCTGGAGCTCGGCTGCCGCAATGTGCAGGTCTGCACGGCGGTGATGCAGTATGGCTACCGGATCGTCGAGGACCTGACGGACGGCCTGCAGAATTATATGGCGGAACGCGGGATCGAAGACCTCTCCCTGCTGGTGGGCTCCCAGCTGAACAGTTTCGTCCGCCCGTCCGACCTGGACCGCGACACCATGGTGTTTCCGGTCATCGACCGCTCCGTATGCATCGGCTGCGGCCGCTGCTACATTTCCTGCCGGGATGGCGGTCACCAGGCCATTACCTTCGGTGAAGACCGCAAGCCGCACATCGTCGGCGCGAAATGCGTTGGCTGTCACCTCTGCCGCCTGGTCTGTCCGACCGGTGCGATCGGGATTGCAAAACGCATTCCCAAGCGCACCGCCTGACGAAGGTCTGTCATATCTTCATTTTTTTACTTATATTTGCAAACTTGCGCGCATATGCGTGCAAGAGCTTGAATATATGTAACGAAAAATATTGGGAAAATGTCATTAGCATCTATTATCGGCAAGATTTTCGGTTCCAAGTCCGAACGTGACTACAAGGCTGTGAAGCCTGTGCTGGATAAGATCCTTGCCGTCTATCCGGAAATCGATGCGCTTTCCGACGATGATATCCGTGCCCGTTCCGCGGCGCTTCGCGCCCGCCTGCAGGAAGTTGAGAAGCCCTTTGAAGACCGTATCGCCGAAATCAAGGCGGAACTCGATAAAGATATCCCTGTCGCCGAGAAGGAAAAACTTGCCGGCGAGTCCGATAAACTGGTCAAGGATGAAGATGAGGCCATCGAGAAGTGCCTCGACGAGATCCTTCCCGAGGCTTTCGCCATCGTCAAGTCCACGGCCCGGCGTTTCAAGGAGAACGAGACCATTACCGTCACCGCTACGCCTTTCGACAAGGAACTGGCCGTGAATCACGATTTCGTGCATATCGAGGACGAAAAAGCGGTTTACCAGAACCATTGGGTGGCCGGCGGCAATGAGATCACCTGGGACATGGTCCACTACGATGTCCAGCTGATCGGCGGCATCGCCCTGCATCAGGGCAAGATCGCCGAAATGGCCACGGGCGAGGGCAAGACCCTCGTCGCAACGCTCCCGGTGTTCCTCAATGCCCTGGCGGGCAAAGGCGTGCACATGGTGACCGTCAACGACTATCTGTCCAAGCGAGACTCCGAGTGGATGGGACCGCTGTACATGTTCCACGGCCTGTCCGTGGACTGTATCGACAAGCACCAGCCCAACTCCGATCCGCGCCGCAAGGCCTATGAGTGCGACATCACCTTCGGAACCAACAACGAATTCGGTTTTGATTACCTGCGTGACAACATGGCCATCAGCCAGGAGGACCTCGTGCAGCGCAAGCATCATTTCGCCATCGTGGACGAGGTGGACTCCGTGTTGATCGACGATGCGCGTACCCCGCTCATCATCTCCGGCCCGATCCAGCGCAACGAAGCCGACGAGGCCCAGTTCATGGAGTTCCGCCCTTATGTGGAGAAACTCTACCAGACCCAGCGTTCGCTGGTCAACCAGGTGCTCAACGAAGCCAAGAGAAAGATTGCCGAGGGCGACGAAGCGGAGGGCGGCAAGCTCCTCCTGCGCGCCCACAAGGGCCTGCCGAAATACCAGCCGCTCATCAAGTTCCTGTCCGAACCGGGTATGAAAGTGCTCCTGCAGAAGGCGGAGAACTATTATATGCAGGACAACGAGAAGGAAATGCCGGTGGTCACGGATCCCTTGTATTTCGTGATCAATGAGCAGCTCCGTTCCGTGGATATGACGGACAAGGGTCACGAGGTGCTGGCCAAGGCCGTCGGCAACGAGGATTTCTTCGTCCTGCCGGACGTCGGTTCCCAGACGACGGAGATCGAACATTCCGGGCTCTCCCTGCTGGAAAAGCAGCAGAAGAAGGATGAGCTGATGGCCGACTTCTCGACCAAGAGCGAGCGTGTGCACACCGTGATCCAGCTGCTCAAGGCATACACGATGTTCGAGAAAGACGTGGACTACGTGATCATGGACGGCAAGATCAAGATTGTCGACGAGTCCACCGGCCGTATCATGGAGGGCCGCCGCTGGAGCGACGGTCTCCACCAGGCCGTCGAGGCCAAGGAGAATGTCAAGGTCGAGGGCGCGACCCAGACCTTCGCGACCATCACCCTGCAGAACTACTTCCGTATGTATCACAAGCTGGCCGGCATGACCGGTACGGCCGAGACGGAAGCGGGGGAGTTCTGGAGCATCTACAAACTGGATGTGATGGTGATCCCGACCAACCGCCCCGTGATCCGCGACGACCAGAACGACCTGATCTACAAAACCAAGAAAGCCAAGTATGCCGCCGTCATCGACCGGATCGTGGAGTTGTCCAAGGCCGGCCGTCCGGTGCTCGTGGGTACGACGGATGTCGAGACTTCCGAACTGCTCAGCCGCATGCTCCGGATGCGCGGCATCCGTCACAATGTGCTGAATGCCAAGGAGCACGCCCGCGAGGCGGAGATCGTGGCCCAGGCGGGACAGTCTTCTTCCGTGACCATCGCCACCAACATGGCCGGCCGTGGTACGGATATCAAGCTCTCGCCGGAGGTCAAAGCGGCCGGCGGCCTTGCCATCATCGGCACCGAGCGCCACGATTCCCGCCGGGTGGACCGCCAGTTGCGCGGCCGTGCCGGCCGTCAGGGTGACCCGGGTTCCTCCACGTTCTATATCTCGCTGGAAGACAAACTGATGCGTTTGTTCGGATCGGAGCGTATCGCCGGAATGGTGGACAAACTGGGGATGGAGGAGAACGAAGCCCTGGAGAGCAACATGCTTTCCAATGCCATCGAGAATGCGCAGAAGAAGGTCGAGGAGAACAACTTCGGCGTCCGTAAGCGTCTGCTCGAATACGATGATGTGATGAACTATCAGCGCGAAGCCATCTCCTCCCGCCGGCGCAATGCCATCAGCGGCGAGAAGGTGGAAATCGACCTGCAGAATATGATGAAGGATACCGCCGCCTTGTTCGTGGACCGCAGCAAGGGGATGCCTTTCGAGGAATTCGAAGTCTCCCTGATGGCCCAGCTGTCCATCGACTCCGGCCTGGATGCCGATACTTTCGAGCGTGCCAAGCCCGCCGAGATCGAAGACCGGCTGGTCGAACACATGCAGGAGGTGTACCGCCGCAGGATGGATACGCTTGTCGAGCGTCTCTATCCGATTATCAAGGACGTCTATGAGAAGCAGGGATCGATGTATCAGAACATCGCCATCCCGATCTCCGACGGACGCAAGCAGATGACCCTGTCCGTCAATCTGGAGCGTGCCTACAATTCCGAGGGCCGCGAAATCGCCAAGACCCTCAGCAAGAACATCATCCTCTACCAGATCGACGAGCACTGGAAGGAGCACCTGCGTGAAATGGACGACCTCAAGCAGAGTGTCCAGAATGCCTCCTACGAGCAGAAAGACCCTGTCGTGGTCTATAAACTGGAGAGTTACAATCTCTTCGCGGAGATGCTCGAAACCCTCAACCAGGATGTGCTTTCCTTCCTCTTCAAGGCATTCGTCCCGCTCCAGGACCGCCCGCAGCAGCCGCAGCGCGCCGTCCGTCCGCAGGCCGACATGAGCCGCATGCAGGCCCGCCACAGCGACCTCAGCACCAACGGGGAGCAGAAGGCCAATACGCCCATCAAGGTGGACAAGCAGGTGGGACGCAATGATCCCTGCCCTTGCGGCAGCGGCAAGAAATACAAGAACTGCCATGGCAAAGGCCTGGTCTAAAACAGATACAGCACCATGAATCTCAACAAGAACTTAGTTCCGAACAAACCTCAAAAGACGATGGAACAGAATGTAAATGATGTCAGCAGGATCTCTCACGGAGCGGCCATCCGGGGAGACCTCTCCTCCTCAACCGATATCCGGGTAGATGGCCAGGTAGACGGTACGCTCTTTTCCGAGGGCAAAATCGTGGTGGGCGAGTCGGCCCAGCTTTCCGGAAGGTTGTTCTGCACGAATGTGGACTTCTGGGGCAAGATGGACGGGGATATCTTCGTCAAGGACCAGCTCTCCCTCAAGAGTTCGTCTGTTGTCAACGGCAACATCCATGTCCGCAAGATCCAGGTCGAGATGGGAGCCCAGATCAACGGCTCTTTCAAAATGATTAATGAACAGGAGTACGAACAACTGGTCGCAACCATGGTCCGGAAGTCTTCCGCTTCCGCACCCGCCCGGGCTGCCGCTCCGAAACCCGTCGCTCCGAAGCCGGCCGTGCAGGAGGCTCCGAAGCCCGCAACGCCGCAGGCTTCGTAGGTCCGTTACAGGATATTCATCGACTGTTCACGGATTTTTTCGAGCTCGTCTTTCATCTGAACGACGAGCTTTTGTATTTCCGCATGGTTGGCCTTGGATCCGGTGGTGTTGATCTCACGGCCCATTTCCTGGATGATGAATCCGAGTTTCTTGCCGGGATACGGCTCCCCGTCGATGGTGTCCATGAAGTATTTGCAATGCTGGCGCAGCCGGACTTTTTCTTCGTTGATGTCCAGCTTCTCAAGGTAGAAAATCATCTCCTGCTCGAAACGCTCCGGATCCAGTTTGACATGCAGGTCCTCCGCCGCTTTGAGCAGACGCTCGCGGACTGCATCCAGACGTTCGGTTTCGTGGCTCTCGACCTCGCCGTATAGAGCGAGGATCTTCGCCACGCGCGAAGTTACATCGGCGTAGAGGACGGCTCCTTCCTGGCTGCGGAATGCGTCCAGGGTCTTCAATGCTTCCCGGAGGGCCGCTTCTACCACAGGCCATTCCTCCTCGGGAATGCTTTCCTGCTTGCCGGCATCAAAAACATCGGGGAAACGCAGGATCGCTTCCAGATAATCCGGTTTCGGTAAGGTCCCGAGGCCGACCTGGCCGCTGATGGCCATCACTTGTTCGTAGTAGTTCTCGACCACACCCGCATCAATCTTGCGCGCCGTGGCGCCCGCCTTGGGCTCGAAAGTCAGGAGTACATCGACCGTCCCGCGCTGCAGGGCCTCCGTGAGGATCTTGCGCACGGTCAGCTCCTTGTCTTTGGGCAGCAGGGAGGATTTGATATTGATGTCGCAGTTTTTCCCGTTGAGGGTTCTGATTTCGAGGGTAAGTCGCCCCGTGGAGAGCTCGGCAATCCCTTTGCCGTAGCCGGTCATCGATTTTATCATCGCTGGTGTTTGTTTTGGCTCGCAAATTTACAGATTTATTCGTAATTTTGCGCGATTTACCGATAAGAGACATATGGAAGAGAACGAGAAGAGACTCAATTTCCTGGAAGAAATCATCGAGAGCGACCTCGCCAGCGGCAAGGTGCCGTCCATCCTGACCCGTTTCCCGCCGGAGCCCAACGGCTACCTGCATCTGGGACATGCCAAGTCCCTGTGCATCAATTTCGGCCTGGCGATGAAATATGGCGGCAAGACCAATCTCCGCTATGACGATACCAATCCCGTCAAAGAGGATGTCGAATATGTGGACTCCATCAAAGAGGATATCAAGTGGCTCGGTTTCCAGTGGGAGAAGGAGTGCTATGCGTCCGACTATTTCGACCAGCTGTATGCGTGGGCCGAGGAACTCATCCTGCGCGGGCTCGCCTATGTAGATGACCAGACCCAGGAGGAGATCTCCAGGGGCCGCGGTACCGTGGACAAGCCGGGCATCGAGAGCCCGTTCCGCAACCGCAGTGTCGAAGAGAATCTCCGGCTGTTCCGGGAGATGCGCGACGGGAAATACGCCGACGGCGAAAAGGTCCTGCGTGCCAGGATCGACATGGCGCATCCCAACATGATGATGCGCGACCCGCTCCTTTACCGGATCAAACATGCCTCACACCACCGTACCGGTGATAAATGGTGCATCTATCCGATGTACGATTTCACCCACGGCCAGTGCGATTCCATCGAACATATCACCCATTCCATCTGCACCCTGGAATTCGACGTACACCGTCCGCTCTATGACTGGTTCATCGAGACGCTCGGGATTTACCCGTCCCACCAGTACGAGTTCGCCCGGCTCAACCTGACCTATACCCTGATGAGCAAGCGCAAGCTCCTGGAGCTGGTGCAGAAGGGCCTTGTCGCCGGCTGGGACGATCCGCGGATGCCGACGCTGTGCGGCGTGCGCCGCCGCGGCTATACGCCGGACGCGCTCAAGATGTTCTGCGACAAGATCGGTGTCAGCAAGCGCGACCAGCTGATGGATATCCAGTTGCTGGAGTGGTGCGTCCGTCAGGACCTCAATGCCCGCGCCAACCGCTACATGGTCGTGCAGGATCCGGTCAAGGTTACCCTGACCAACTGGCCGGAAGGACAGGTGGAGTGGTTCGACTGCCCGCTCAATCCGGCCGAGCCGGAAGGTGCGACCCGCAAGGTGCCCTTCACCGGCACGCTCTGGATCGAACGCGCCGATTTCATGGAGGATGCTCCGAAGAAATTCTTCCGCCTCAAGCCGGACGGAGAAGTGCGGCTGAAGTACACCTATATCATCAAGTGCGAGAAAGTCGTCAAGGACGCCGACGGCAATGTCGTGGAGTTGGAATGCACTTACGATCCGACCACGAAGCCGGGCGGCGGCGAGTGGCGCTCCGTCAAGGGCACGATCCACTGGGTCTCCTGCGACTATGCCAGGCAGATTGAACTGCGCAACTACGACCGGCTCTTCACGCTTGCCGACATGAGCCAGGTGCCGGAGGACAAGGATTACAAGGATTTCCTGAATCCCGGGTCGCTTACCCTGGGATGCGGTCTGGCCGAGCCTGCCCTGCTGGAGGATGCTTCGGGCCTTGCCGTGCAGTTCGAGCGCACCGGTTATTATGTCAAGGACAAGGATTCCACGCCGGAGAAGGTCATCTTCAACAAGACCGTCTCCCTCAAGGATTCTTACAAACCGGAGTAGTCTCCGCGCTTTTACTCAGACAGTTCCAGCCAGCGCAGTTCGCGCTGGCTGATTTCGTCTATCAGCGTCTGGATGCGGGCGGAAGCCTCCTGGAGTTCGGTGTAGGGGAGGGCACCGGAAGACATCCGGGTCTCGAGTTCCGCTTTTTCGGCCTCGAGCCGGGGGAGTTCGGCCTCGATGGATTCGAGCTCCCGCTGTTCTTTCCAGCTCAGTTTCCGGGGTCTGGCTTCCGATGCGGACGGTTCCTGTCTGGGCGGGGCGGCCTTGGCGCGTGCGGTTGCGCCCGCCGTCCGGCGCTGCGCTTCGATGTCGTAGATGTAGGCCCGGTACTCGGAGAAAGAGCCGATGAAATCTTTGACCACGCCTTCGCCGCAGAAGACCAGCAGGTGGTCGGTGACCCGGTCGAGGAAATGACGGTCGTGGCTGACGATCAGCAGGCTGCCCTGGAATTCCTTGAGATATTCTTCCAGGATGTTGAGGGTGACGATGTCCAGGTCGTTGGTCGGTTCGTCGAGGATGAGCAGATTGGGCTCCTGCAGCAGGATGGTGAGCAGGTAGAGCCGACGCTTTTCGCCGCCGGAAAGCCGTTCCACGCGGGTGGAGAGCATGTCGTGCGGGAAGAGGAAGCGCCCCAGCAGCCGGGTGTCCGGGACGATGTCCAGGACCGTGTCTCCGGGCCGGAACTCCATGCCCTGCTGGCGGTAGTACCCGATCCTGAGCGTTTCGCCCCGGTCGATGGTACCGCTGTCCGCTTCGATCGCGCCCGTGAGCAGATCGAGGAAGGTGCTCTTGCCGACGCCGTTGCGTCCCACGATGCCGACTTTGTCGAAACGCTGGAAATTGTAGGTAAAATCCCGGAGCATGGGGATGCCTTCCCAATCATAGCACACATCCGTGCAATGGATGATCTTGCTGCCGAGGCGCGATGCGGCGCCCACCCCTTCCAGATTCACCTGCTGGGTGGAATAGACCTGGGATGCGCGTTCCGAGAGTTCGTGGAAAGCGTCGATCCGGTATTTGGCTTTGCCGCTGCGGGCGCAGGGGGTGGCATGGATCCATTCCAGTTCGCGCCGCAGCAGGTTTCGGACCTTGTCGGTTTCGGCATTGTACTGGGCGATGCGCTCTTCCCGTTTTTCCAGGAAATTCTGGTAATTGCCCTTGTAGGTGTAGATGGCGCCGTGGTCGAGTTCCATCACCGTGTTGCAGACCCGGTCGAGGAAATAACGGTCGTGCGTGACCATCAGCAGGGTGCAGCGGCTCCGTTTCAGGTATCCTTCGAGGAACTCGATGGCTTCGATGTCCAGGTGGTTCGTCGGTTCGTCCAGGATGAGGAATTCGGCCTGCAGGGCGAGCAGTTCGCTGATCGCCACGCGCTTGACCTCGCCGCCGGACAGGGCCGCCATCGGTTTGGCCGGATCCGGCAGGCGGAAACTGGTGAGCAGTTCCCGGACGCGCTGGCGGTAATCGCGCCGTTCTTCCTCGTGGAAATCCGCCGTCAGGGGGGCGCTGTGCCGGAGTACCTGTTCTTCAATCGTCAGGCCGGGATCGTAGTCATATTCCTGTTGCAGGAAAGCGATGCGGATGTCCTTGAGGAACAGGATCCGGCCTCCTGAATCGGATTTGTCCTCGCCGGCGAGGATGCGCAGGAGCGAAGTCTTGCCGGTGCCGTTGGGGGCGATCAGGGCGATCTTGTCTCCTTCGTTGATGTTGAAGCCGATGTGCTCAAAGAGCACCTTGGGCCCGTAGGCCTTGGAGATGTTCTCGATCTGGAGATAACTGGGCATAGACCTACATCAAGCCGAGAACCTTGGACCGGGAGAGCAGACAGTCACCCACGGAGGCGGCTTTGCGGCCCAGTTGGGAGAGCATGATGGTGGTATCCGAAGAGACGCGGGCCAGGGAAAGACGGTTGACCGCCGTCTTGATGGGCAGCAGCAGATAATCCTTGCCGACGATCAGACGGCCGCCGATGACCACGAGACCGGGATTGAAGACGTTGAGTACGCCGGAGATGCCCCGGCCCAGCGTGTCGCCGATCTTGCCGATGGCATCGATGGCGAGCACGTCTCCCTCCTCGACGGCCTTCAGGATCTCGTCCAGCTCTACGTCGCCTTTTTTGTTGTAAGTGGCGGACATCGAAGAGGCATGGCCTTTGCCCAGCTTCTCGATGATCATCCGGTGCAGGGCGGAACCGGAGGCCCCGGTCTCCAGGCAGCCGACCTTGCCGCAGCGGCAGATGATGTCGTTGTTCAGGACGGGGAAGTGCCCGAGTTCACCGGAATAACCGGATTTTCCGTAGTAAAGGTGGCCCTCCATGATGATGCCCATGCCGAGTCCCCAGCTGACATTGATGAAGATCATGTTGGGGTCGGCCTTTTTGCCCAGGCACATGTATTCGCCGTAGGCCATGGCGCGGGAGTCGTTCTCGATGCTGACCTGGACGTTGAATTCTTTCTGGAAAATGCTCTTGAGCGGGAGGTCGTCGCTGACGAAATAGGTGAGGCTGTATCCCTTTTCGGGGTTGACCCGGCCGGACAGGCTCACGCCGACGCCGAGGACCTTGATCCAGGGGATGCCGGAGGAGATCACCTGGTCCATGACCATGCGGCACATGGTGCGGAAGGAATTCTCGGTGGCTTCCAGAACGAACTCGATATCCTGGATATAAGAAATGACCTCGCCCTTGAAGTTGCTGATGGCGATATGGAAATGATGCCGGGCCACATCCACCCCGACAAAATAACCTGCATCCGGATTGAGGCCGTACACGCTGGGGCGGCGGCCGCCGGAAGTGCCTACCTTTCCTTCGTCCTTGAGAAAATTCTCCTCGATCAGTTCGCTGATGAATTTGGTGATGGTCGGTACACTGATTCCCAGCGCACGGCTGAAGTCTGCGATACTGTAATTGTTGTGGGCGATGCAGAGCCTGAGAATCTCCCGTTTGACGGTAGCATTTTTGCTCGAAGTATCATTAAGGAATGTGGAGGTCATAATCGGTTCTAGTAAGCGTCAACGCAAAAATATACAAAAAAATCGTATATTTGTCATTATTCTTGAAAGAATTTAATAATGTCGAGCCGAAAAATCTTCAAATGCCTGCGGTCTACGCGTCTTTCGATGCGGGCAAAGCTGATTTTGAGCCTTTCTTCGATCGCCGTGATCCTGCTGGTTTCCTCCATCATTTCGGTGATGGAATACACCAGCATGAGCAACTACGTTTCGGAGCTGATTGCGGATGATATCAGCAGCATCAACGTAGCCAACCGGCTGGCCGACATGAGCAATACCTACAACCTTCAGATCCTGGAAGTGATCGGGGACGAGACCTCCCTGCGGGTGCCGGATTTCGATGACGGATACTTCAAGTCGCATTGCGACTCGCTCCGGATGAGCGTCGCCTCCAACCAGGTCCGTCCGCTGGCGGATTCGGTGATGTATTCGTATTCCGCCTATATGCTCACCTCGCTTGAACTGGAGGACGTGATGCAGTCGGATTTCATTGATTCCCGGTCCTGGTACTTCGAGCGGCTGCAACCGCGCTACGAGCGGCTGCGCAATGACCTGGAATATCTCTCCCATGCCATTTACCTGGACCTGGAGAAGAACTCCGAGACTTTCGAGCGCGGATTCTACCGGAGCATCATCCCGGGTATCGTGGCGGTAGGCGTGGGCCTGCTGCTCGTCCTGATGCTGCTGCTCTTCCTGCTGGCCTATTATGTCAATCCGCTTTACAGGATGCTCGATGGCCTGGACGCCTATCGCTCCCAGGACAAGAAATACACCGTCAAGTTCGACGGTGACGACCAGCTTGCCCAGCTGAATAACGGGATCACCGAGCTGGCGAACGAGAACCGGCAGTTTCGCAGCCGGATCAAGATGATGGGTCGGCAATGAATTGGAAGGTCATCAGCAGGAATATCGGTTTCGCCCTTCTGGTCAGTGCGCTCTTTATGCTGCTGTCGGTGGGCGTATCCCTGCTGAACGGCCATGATTCCGCGCTGGCCGCCCTCTCCATTTCTTTCCTGATCACGTTCATCGTAGGGATTTTCCCCTTCATTTTCGTCCGCAACGTGCCGGCGATTACCTTGAAGGAAGGCTATGTGATCATCTTCCTGTCCTGGTTGCTCTCCTTTATTTTCGGGATGCTCCCGTATGCCCTCTGGGGGGGACCGTTCACCCTGCAGAACGCATGGTTCGAGTCCGTGAGCGGATTCACGACGACGGGCGCCACCATCCTGGACAATGTGGAGGGCCTGCCGAAAAGCCTGCTTTTCTGGCGTGCCTCCACCCATTTCATCGGCGGTTTGGGAGTCGTCGTCTTCCTGCTGCTCGTGATTCCGGGTTCCAACCAGATGAAGATCCGTCTGACCAACATGGAACTGACCTCGCTGTCGCGGGGCGGTTATTCCACCCGGACCAACAAGACCGTCTATATCTTCGCATATGTTTACCTGGCCCTGCTGGTGCTTTCGTTCATCGCCTACATGCTGGCCGGAATGCCCGTTTTCGACGCCATCTGCCATGCGATGAGCGTCAGTGCGACAGGAGGATTCAGTTCGCGCAACACTTCGATCGCGGCCTTTGATTCCCGCTGGATCGAAGGCATCACGATGGTCTTCATGTACTTGTCGTCCATTCACTTCGGTCTGGTGTACCTGTCTGTCGTGACGCGTTCGCTGAAACCGCTGAACAACCCGGTCGTGAAGTTCTATACCCTGTCGATCGTCGTGGTTGCGCTGGTCGTCGGGACCGGCCTCAAGCTCAACGGCATCTGCCCGACCTGGAAGAATGCCGTGTGGAACGGATTCTTCGAAACGCTCTGCGTCACGTCCACTTCCGGATTCGCCATCCTGGACAATGCCCGGTGGCCGCTCTGGATCATCATGGTCCTGATGTTCTCCGCCGTCATGTGCGGCAGTGCCGGATCCACCTCCGGCGGTGTCAAGGTGGACCGTGTGATCCTGTTTTTCAAGGCGACCGGACGCCGGGTCAACAGCATCCTGCATCCTTCTTCGATCAATGAAGTCCGGATGGGCGACCGCATCCTGCGGGATGAGGAAGTCTCTCCGCACCTGTTGTACCTTGCCCTGTACGGGTTCCTGCTGGCGCTTTCCATCCTGATCAGTCTCGCGGTCGGCGTGGACCACCAGAACAGTTTCATCGCATCGGTCACGAGTCTGGGCAATGTGGGACCGGCTTACGGGGCCCTGGGTACGATGGGCTCTTTCAACAGCGTGCCCATGCTGGGCAAACTGCTTTTTACGGTCGATATGTTCCTGGGGCGGATCGAGATCTATCCTGTGCTGGCGGTCGTCGCGATGATCTTTGACAAACGGGCCCGGGGATGATGGACCGTGCGGGATTCCTGGAGCAACAGTTCCTGAAGCGTTTCAAGGCGGAACCTACGCCCTGCCAGTCCCGGCTGTTCCGGGAGGTGGCGGATTTCGTGACCTGCGATGATGCGGACATCCTGGTCGTCAACGGTTATGCCGGTACCGGCAAGACGACGGCCATATCGGCGGTCATCGCTGCGCTGAAAGACGTCGGCACACCCTCGGTCCTGCTGGCTCCGACCGGTCGGGCGGCCAAGGTGCTGGCCGGGATTTCCCGGCGTCCGGCATTTACCATCCACAAGCATATCTATCGGCAGAAATCCGTCGGCAGCGACGGTTACGGACAGTTCTCGCTGGCGCCCAACAAGGCCAGGGGGACGCTTTTTGTCGTGGATGAAGTCTCCCTGATCGGAATCGATGCGGCTTCAGCCCAGGGAACTACGGCCTTCGGTTCCGGCAACCTGCTGGAGGACCTGGTCTCTTTCGTGCGCAACGGACTGGACTGCCGCCTGGTCCTGATCGGCGACGCCGCCCAGCTGCCCCCTGTGGGGCTGGACGCGTCTCCCGCGCTCTCCAAGGCTTTCATGGACGGTTTCGGCGGGGTCCGTTACAGCGAACTGACGTCGGTGGTGCGGCAGGCCGCCGAATCGGGCATCCTGCGCAATGCCACGCACCTGCGTGAAATGATCGCCGGCAGCGGCGGCGACGGGACCTTCTCTTCCTGGCAACTCGACCTCGCCGGTGCGGACGACATCGAACGGATCGGCGGAGGCGAACTGATCGAAACGCTTTCAGATGCTTACGGGCGCTACGGAGAGGACGGTACCGTGATCCTGTGCCGCTCCAACAAGCGTGCGATCCGCTACAATCTCGGGGTGCGTTCGACGGTCCAGTTCAAAGAGGAACGCCTCGTGCGGGACGACAAACTGATGATCGTCAAGAACTGCTACCAGTTCGTGGAAGACGTTCCTGGGATGGATTACATAGCCAACGGGGACATCGCCAAACTGGTCCGCATCGGAAATTTCGAAGACCGTTACGGCCTGCATTTCGCAGACGCGACGCTCTGTTTTCCGGACTATGATGACGTGGAACTCCGGGCCAAGGTCTGTCTGGACACCCTGGAGTCCGAGTCGGCTTCGCTGACCTATGAGCAGCAGAACACCCTGTACCAGGGGGTTTCTGCCGATTATGCCGAACGGGGCACCAAAAAGAAAATCTGGGAGGCGGTCCGGGAGGACCCTTACTTCAATGCCCTCCAGCTCAAATACGCCGAGGCGATCACCTGCCACAAGTCCCAGGGAGGACAGTGGGACTGCGTTTTCATCGACTGCCCGTTCTGGCAGGACGAGCAGACGCTCGATGACCTCAAATGGTTGTATACGGCGCTGACCCGCGCCGTCCGAAAAGTTTATCTCGTGAATTTCAAAGACCGGTTTTTTGTATGAGAAAGTTGACGATCTTCCTGTTTATATGCTGTCTGGCAGGGACATCCCTCCGGGCACAGGACCAAAATGTGACTCCGTCTCCGGACGGACGGAAAGAGGCCTTTACCCGCGGGGGAGACCTCTGGGTGCGCTCGCTGCCCGACTCCACGGAGACCCGTCTTACTTTCGACGGGTCGGAACTGATTCTCAACGGCTATGCATCCTGGGTCTATTACGAGGAGATCTTCGGACGCGCTTCCCGCTACAAGGCGTTCTGGTGGAGTCCGGATTCGCAGCGTCTCGGGTTCTACCGCTTTGACAATACGTCCGTACCGATGTTCCCCATCTATTCTCCTTTCGGACAGGACGGGACCCTCCGGCAGACGCGTTATCCCAAGGCCGGGGAGCCGAATCCGTCCGTGCGCATCGGGATCATCGAGGCCTGCGCCGGCGCAGAGCCGGTCTGGGCGGATTTCGATGATTCACCGGAACAGTATTTCGGCACGCCTTTCTGGGGTGCCGATTCCCGGGAACTCTATGTATCCCGCGAACCGCGCCGGCAGAATACGCTTGACCTGTATGCCGTGAACGTCGCGGACGGTTCCCGTCGCCAGGTGTACCACGAGGAGTATCCGACCTGGGTGGAGTGGATCGAAGGGATGATCTTCACGGACAAAGGCCTCTACATGGCCCGCAACTTCGAGACGGGCTGGGAGCAGATCTATTTCCTGGGCTATGACGGTTCTCTCCGGCGCCTGACGGAAGGGGAGAACTGGGACATACGCCTGCTGAAGGTGGATGCGAAAAAGGGAGACGTCTGGTTCACGGCCAAGCGGGATTCCCGCTTGCATACGACGCTATACCGCCTGGACGCGAAAGGCCGGATCACGGCCCTGACCGACCCCGGACTCAACGTGGTCGGCGTGCAGGTTTCCGAGGACGGCAAACGCTTCACGGCCAGGGCCTCCACGGCCCGTTCTCCCTGGCAGGAGCTGTCGGGTCGCATGGATAAATATGCAATGGAAACCCGTCCGATGCCTGTGGAACTGCCGGAGGAACGTCCTTTCCCGGAGATCGTGCAGATCGAGAACGGGGGCTTTACCCTGTACGGACTGATGTCCCTGCCGAAGGGCTTCGATGCGACGAAGAAATATCCGGTCCAGATGCAGCTCTACGGCGGTCCCGGCACGCCCTACGTGCGGGACAGCTGGGGGGACCGCGACGCCTCGGATGCCTGGTGCTATGAGAACGGTGTGATCTACATCGTCGTGGATCCCCGCTCCTCCGGAGAAAACGGCCGCAGGGGGATGGACCAGGCGTTCCGCCGCATGACGGTGATCGAACTGCAGGATTACGTGGCCTGGGCGAAGTGGCTCCAGGCGCTGCCTTATGTGGACGGCTCCCGCATCGGAGTGAAGGGATTCTCCTTCGGCGGCACGACGACCGCGATGCTGGTGCTGCGCTATCCCGGGTATTTCCGCTGCGGCATCGCCGGGGGCGGAGTTTATGACTGGCATCTCTACGATACGCATTATACCGAACGTTTCATGGATACGCCGCAGGCCAACCCCGACGGTTATGCCGAAGCGACCGTGATGAGCTGGGTGCCGAAGGTGTTTGAAGGCGATGGTCCGAAACCCTTGCCGAACGCCCTCTGCCTGACGCACGGGACGGGGGATGACAATGTCCATTTCCAGAATACCCTGCAACTGGTCGACGCCCTTCAGCAGGCGGGCTACCAGTTCGAGCTGCGGATCTATCCCGACGGGATGCACGGCTATCGGGGCAGGCAGCACGAGCACGATGCCGCCGCCGAGCAGATTTTCTGGCGCAAATGGCTGCTGGACTGATGATGGCCGGCCCGGACCGGTAAAGCCTCCCGGATTCATATCCAAATCATTTTGACACAATTGTGAAATTCAGACGCAGGATTTCTTCTTAACTTGCGGCTGACGTTTGTCTGATTCACCTTTAAAAGATACGAATATGAAGAAAAACACCTTGATGATGATGCTTCTCCTGGCGACGTTCACCCTGTCAGCCCAGGTAAAGGAGGATTTCAAGCCGGCATCGACCAATCAGCCGGGGCATCAGTATCCGATGGTCAATTCACAGCGTATGGTCCGCGCTCAGATTTCCGCACCGGATGCCAAAAGCGTCAAACTGGATATCGGCGGAGTAAAATACGATATGGTGAAAAACGCCGAGGGAGTATGGACCGGCGAATCCGCCCCGCAGGACGAGGGCTTCCATTACTACCAGCTTGAAATCGACGGCGCCTCCGTGCCGGATCCGGGCAGCCTGTATTATTACGGTGCCAGCCGCTGGGGCAGCGGGATTGACGTGCCGGCTGCAGACGAAGACTTCTATGCCCTGAAAAACGTCCCGCACGGGGAGACCGCAGAAGTGTATTATTATTCAAGCGTTACGGGATCGGTACGTCATTGTTACATTTATACTCCGGCCGAATACAAGAAGAACCCGGACAAAAAATATCCGGTGCTCTATCTGCAGCACGGCGGAGGCGAGTCCGAGCACGGCTGGGCACAGCAGGGCCGTACCGGTATCATCCTGGACAATCTGGTCGCCGAGGGCAAGGCCGTTCCGTTCATCGTGGTGATGGACAACGGCAGTGATGTTTACGGTCCGAACAACCCGCGTCCGGAGCGTCCCGCACAGGGGCAGCGTCCGCGCGGTGGTTTTGATTTTGCCGGTCCTTTCCGCAATATCCTGGAGAAAGACCTCATTCCGATGGTTGAGGCAAATTACCGGGTAGTCGCTGACTCACAGCATCGTGCGATGGCCGGCCTGTCGATGGGTGGCATGCAGACCCACGCCATTGCCCTGGCCAATCCGAAGCTGTTCTCCTGGGTCGGTATTTTCAGCGGTGGCGTCTTTACTGTGGACGAGGTGTCCCAGACACCGGGGTTCCGGGAAAACAACAAACTGGTTTTCATCAGTTTCGGAAGCCGCGAACTGGCGAATCGTTTCGGCGGGGCCGCAGACCCGAAACCCATTACGGAAGAATTGGGAAAGACGGGTATGAATACGGTTTTCTATGTTTCTCCGGATACCGCACACGAGTGGCAGAGCTGGCGCCGTGCGCTCTATCAGTTTGCCCAGCGTCTGTTTAAATAGATTCCCGCCCGGTAACGAGGATGACGGCATTGCCGTCCGCCAGCCGGCAGGCAAAAAGATGGGTATCTCCCCCCGGGGCGATGCCCATCTTCTTTCTTAGGGCATCACTGCCCAGCGGCAGGTTGCGTGCGGTGATTTCCGCCTGGGGGTATTGCCGTTTGAGTTGTTTGAAGGCGGCTGCGCCGAAAGGCAGGATCTCGCGGATGCTCCAGGGTTTGAAATAGCCCGAACAGGTCTTCGCAGCCCCGATGTAGAGGTGGGTGGATGGAGCGAGCTTCTGCAGCCCGAAACGGGCGCAGGGAAAGTTGAATGCGCCGGCTTTCAGAAGGGCGGGGCACGGCTCGAGCAGGGTGTCGCCTGCCTGGATTGCGGTCACATAAACGGGTGCGGCCCCGCGTTCATCCGATGCCAGGAAATCCAGTTCCGTGCATCCTGTGCCGAGCCTGGCGACAACCATCCGGGGCTCTTTCCCGGCAGCACCGCGCCGCAGCAGGCAGAGCAGTTCTTTGACTTCGCCGTCCGTCTCGACGACGTGGATCTGCTGCAACTCCGGGCCCAGCCGGTTCGCGAGCATCGTCAGGTCGGCCATCGGGGAGAGCTTGAGCAGTACCGCCGGGGATTTCTGCAGGAGACCGGGCAGCAGGGTCAGGATGTCCGGCGTGCAGTCTTCCAGCAGGAAAACCTTGCGTCCGGCTGCGTCCCGGCGGGCGGGGTCGGCATAGATCAGGTCCGCTCCGGGCAGTTCGGTGTCCGGGCTCACGGTCTGGCAATGCACCTCGATGCCCCTGGCGCCCAGGCGTTCGAAATTCCGCTCTGCGGCGGCCGCCAGTTCCCCGTTCCGTTCGTAGTAGATGACCTGTTCCGCGACCTGCGAGAACGCCCAGCTGTCCACGCCCAGACCGCCGGTCAGATCGAGGATCCGGTGCCGGGCCCGCGCGGCCAGGGCGGCTTTATAGCGGGCTGTGGCGGAGGAGGAACACTGCTCCAGGGAGAGTGCGGACGGGATTTCGAGCGGGTCGAGTCCGGCGGCCCGGCGCTCCGCGTCCACGGCCGCCCATTCGGGCAGTTTCCGGGCCATCTTCCGCATCCGTCCGTCATCCAGTCCCTGCAAAATATCCGCAAAACTCCGTTTCATCAATACAAAAGTAACACTTTCTCCGAAAAATTCTTATATTTGACAAATTCGTACGCGAATCAGACAGAATACGATAACTACTAATCTATAACCAAGTATGAAAGAATTTGAACAGAGAGCACAGCAGTGGCTCGACGGTGACTTTGACCAGGAAACCAAGCTCAAGATCATCCAGCTCCGCAACAGCGATCCTGCAGGCTTCGAGGATGCTTTCTACAAGAACCTGGAGTTCGGAACCGGCGGTCTGCGCGGTATCATGGGCGTGGGCACCAACCGGATGAACCGCTACACGGTCGGCATGGCTACCCAGGGCCTCGCCAACTACATCCTTTCCCATTACGACGGCGACGATCCGAAGGTCTGTATTTCCTACGATTCGCGCAACAACAGCAAGGAGTTCGCCCGCATCACGGCCGACGTCCTGTCCAATAACGGCATCCATGTCTATGTCTTCGACAACATCCGTCCTACGCCCGAGATGAGTTACGCGGTCCGGCTGAAGAAAGCCGTGGCCGGCGTGATGATCACGGCTTCCCACAATCCCAAGGAATACAATGGTTACAAGGTCAGCTGGTCTGATGGCGGACAGGTGACTTCCCCGGTGGACAAGGAGATCGTGGCCGAGGTGGCCAAGATCACCGATCCGTCGATGGTGAAGTTCGAAGCCGGCCTGCGCTGCGGCGGCATCGAGGCGATGGGCGCCGATGTGGACGAGTGCTACCTGCGTGACCTCCTTTCGCTGAGTCTCAGCCCGGATCTCTGCCAGAAGCACGGCGACCTCAAGATCGTCTATACCCCGCTTCACGGATGCGGCGTGCGCCTGATCCCGGAGATCCTGCACCGCAAGGGCTTCAAGAATGTCATCAACGTCCCTGACCAGGATGTCTCCGACGGCAATTTCCCGACCGTGATCTCCCCGAATCCCGAGGAACCGGCGGCCCTCAAGATGGCCATCGACCGCGCGGATGAGACCGGAGCCGACCTGGTGATGGGTTCCGACCCGGACGCCGACCGTCTCGGCATCGCCGTCCGTGACAACGAAGGCAAGATGGTCCTCTTCAACGGCAACCAGACGGCAGCCATGCTGACCTATTATATCCTCAACCGCTGGAACGACCTCCACAAACTCGGCGAAGGCAAATACGTGGTCAAGACCATCGTCACCACCGAGCTGATCACCGATATCTGCAAGAGCTTCAATGTCCCGGTGTACAATGTCCTTACGGGCTTCAAGTACATTGCCGAGATCGTCAAGCGCAACGAAGCGGAGGGAGGCGAATTCATCTGCGGCGGCGAGGAAAGCTACGGCTTCAACGTGGGCGAGTTCGTCCGCGACAAGGACGCGCAGGTCAGTGCGATGATGGTAGCCGAATGTGCTGCCTGGGCGGCTGACCAGGGTCTGTCCCTCTACCAGCTGATGCAGCGGATCTACCGCGAATACGGCTACCGCAAGGAAGGCCTCGTCTCCGTCGTCCGCAAGGGTATCTCCGGCGCCCGCGAGATCCCGCAGATGATGGTGGACCTGCGTGCCAATCCGCCGCAGGAGCTTGCGGGATCCCCGGTCACGAAGGTCATCGACTACCTCGAACCCGAGAAGACCGGCCAGCCGTCTTCCAATGTCCTTCAGTTCTTTGACGAAGCGGGGGATGTCGTGTCCGTCCGCCCGTCCGGAACCGAGCCCAAGATCAAGTTCTACTTCGGCGCCAAAGGCAATGATGCGGACGAGAAGATCGCGGCACTCAAGAAACAACTTTGCCAATAACCCATTTTACAAATTATACTATGGCTTCTATCAGTGACCTTATCATGCAGCAGGTGCGTTCGATGACCAACGGTGTCCAGATCCCTGCCAACGCCCAGAGCCAGGTGCTTAATGGCCTTTCTTCTTCCGTTCTCGGCAGTCTTACCCAGACGGTTGCCCGCCCCGGCGGTGCGGAAATGCTCAAGTCCCTGTTCACCGGCAAATCCGACGTGGCTTCGAGCCCTGTGACGGAGCTGGCCGGCAACCTGTTCAGCACCAACATTCTGAGCAAACTCAATCTGGGTTCCGCCCTGAACGGTACCCTTTCCGGTCTGGTGCCCAAGATCATGGGCAGCCTGTCCAATGTCATCCGTGACCGGGACGGGGACGGCGACGTGGACATCAACGACATCCTTCTCTCGCTCCGGGGCGGCAGCGGCAACAGTATTCTCAGTGCCGCCACTTCCATCCTCGGGGGAATCCTGAAGAAAAAATAGGGGAATCTCCTATTTGAATGATTTACACCACTGCGTGAGCGGACAGCTCGCGCAGTTTGGTTTTTGTGCGGTGCAGATGTAGCGTCCGTGCAGGATCAGCCAGTGGTGGGCGATGGGACGGAGTTCCTCGGGGATGTGCTTCTCGAGATCCAGCTCTACGGCGCGGGGGGTCGTGCCGCGGGAGAGTCCCAGCCGCCTCGCGACGCGGAAAACGTGCGTATCCACGGCGATGACCGGCTCTCCCCAGGTGATGGAAGCGACGACGTTGGCCGTCTTGCGGCCCACACCGGGAAGGGACATCAGGTCATCGATCCCGGACGGGACCTGTCCGCCGAAATCCTCCAGCAGTTTGCGGGCCATCCCGACCAGGTGGCGGGCCTTGCTGTTGGGGTAGGAAATGGAACGGATCAGTTCATAGACCTCCTCTTCGGAGGCGGCGGCGAGCGCTTCCGGTGTCGGATAGGCGGAGAACAGGGCCGGCGTGGTCATGTTGACCCGTTTGTCCGTGCATTGCGCGGAGAGCATGGTCGCCACGAGAAGCTGGTAGGGGGAGTCGAAATGCAGTTCGGATTCCGCGATGGGGACGTTCTCCCGGAAATAGCCGAGAATGGCTTCGTAACGCTGTGCCAGGGTCATAGTGTAATCTTCTTACAGGTCTCGTCCCGGGTTTCGAAAACACGTCCCGGATAGCGCATACAGATGGAGCGGTTGTGCGTGACCATCACGATGGCCGTGCCCTTCTCCCGGTTGATCTTGGCGAGCAGCTGGAGGATCCCTTCGGCCGTTTCTTCGTCGAGGTTGCCGGTAGGTTCGTCGGCCAGGATGACCTCGGGGTCGTTGAGGATGGCGCGGGCGATGGCGATGCGCTGCTGTTCTCCGCCGGACAGCTGGTGCGGCATTTTGTGGGCCTTGGTGTGCATCCCTACGGCGTCCAGCACCTCACTGATCCGCCTGGCGATGGCGGCGCTGTCTTTCCAGCCCGTGGCTTTGAGCACGAACGAGAGGTTTTCCTCGACGCTGCGGTCCATCAGCAGCTGGAAATCCTGGAAGACGACCCCGAGGCGGCGGCGCAACATTGGCACTTCTTTTGCGCGCAATCCGGACAGATTGAAACCGCAGACCTGTCCTTCCCCCTTGCCCAGGCGGTTTTCCGCCGTAATCGTACGGAAGATCGAGGTCTTGCCGCTGCCGACTTTGCCTACGATGTATACGATCTGGCCGGGATAAACCTGGAGGTCAAGTCCGTAAACGACGACATTCTCTCCGTTGAGGATGTCGGCGCCGGAAAAAGAAATGATCGGGGTGCTTTTTTCTTCCATTTTTGGGATAAAAATATTTGATGCACTCTACAAATATAGCGCAAAAATGAGTAAATTTGTCAAATTGGAAACAGATTAATTTATGAAGATAAAAATACTGGTGGCCACACTGCTGGCGGTCTCGGTCTGCACCGTTTCCCTGACGGCGGGGACCCCCGGAGGGAACCGGACCTACCGACAGGCCGTACGGCTCTACGAAAACGGAATGTATGAACAGGCGCGGGCGCTCTTTGCTTCTCTGGAAGGGGATCCGCTGTGCGATGGATATGCTGTCCTCTGCGCCCTCAAGATGCGCTCCGACGAGTATCCGGAACTCTTCTCCGCCTATCGTCTGCGTTATCCGTCTTCCCGCCTGTCCGGGCTTCTGCATTTCGAGAACGGGCGCATCCTCTTTGATGACGGCAAATACCAGCAGGCTGCCACGGAGTTCACTTTCGTTCCGGTGGAGGAACTTCCGGTGGCCGACAGACCTGAATATCTCTTCAAATGCGGCTATTCCGCATTCTCCCTGGGCCAGTACGCCGAGGCGGCCGCTTTCTTCTCCCGGCTGGATGCCCTGCCGGCTTCTTCCTACACCCCGTCCGGCAACTATTTCAGCGGGGTGATGCTTTATGAGAACAAGCAGTTCGCCGAGGCGGAAGAACTTTTCAAAAAGGCTTCCGGGGACGCCCGATTCAAGGACCTGACCGACTTCTTCATCGTGGACTGCGAGTTCAACCAGAACAATTACGATTTCGTGATCCGCGAGGGGGAGCGGATCTATCCGTCGCTTCCGGACGCCCGGCGCGAGCGTCTGGCCCGCATCCTGTCTGAGTCCTACCTGATCAAAGGCAATCCGGACAAGGCCCGGCAATACTACGAAGACCTTTCCCGCAAGGAGATGAACCGCAAGGATTACTTCTATGCCGGGACCGTCCTCTACTCGGTGGATGATTACGCCGGGGCGATCGAGAACTTCACCAGGATGGAGGACCGCAGCGATTCCCTGGGGCAGGTCGCCAACTACCACCTGGCCAATGCCTATTACCGTACGCACGACCAGGTTTCTGCCATGAACGCCTTCTACGACGCGTCCGCCGTGGACTTCGATCCGGAAATCACGGAAGACGCCGCGTTCAATTATGCCAAACTTTCGTTCGACCTGAACAAAGACACTTCCGGTTTCGCCCGTTATATCCGCCGGTGGTCCACCAAGGCCCGCGGCGATCAGATTTACGGCTACATGGCCCTGGCCGCCCTGGTGGACAAGGATTACGCCGGTGCGGTGGAAGCCTATGACAATATCGAAGAGCTGACGCCCGACATGCGCAGCAATTACACCAAGGCCAACTTCCTCCGCGGCGAGCAGCTGTTTTCCAGCGGCTCGTACCGGGATGCGGTCCCGTTCTTCCGCGCGACGGCTTATTATGTTCCCAGGACCGACCGTTTCAACCAGCTGGCCCGTTACTGGACGGGCGAGGCCGAATACCGGGCGGGCAATTATTCCGCCGCGGCGGAAACCTTCACCGATCTGCACAATGCATCGGGCCTCTATGGCACGGCGGAAGGCAAACTGCTGCCCTATGACATCGGTTACAGTTATTTCAAGCAGGGAGACTACACCAATGCGGCGCGCTGGTTCGACAACTATATCGCCACCGGCGAGCCTGCCAACCGCGAGGACGCGCTGATCCGCCGGGCCGACTGCGATTTCGGCCGCCGGGATTACCGTTCCGCCATCACTTCCTACCAGAAGGTGCTGACCGAGTTCTTCACGCCCGATGATATCTATCCGTATTACCAGCAGGCCCTGGCGTACGGCCTTTCGGGCGACCGGCGCCGCAAGGTGTCGACCCTGCTGCATGTGGAGGACGCCTCCCCGCAGGCTCCGCTGTATGACGAGGCCTGCTACGAACTCGGCCGCGCTCAGATGGACCTGAAGAACAACAATGACGCGGTCCGGACCTTTACCCGCCTGCGGGAGAACACCGGGGACAACACGTACGTGGCGCGGTCGCTGATCGGGCTCGGGATGGTCTACCGCAACATGTCCGATTACGACGCGTCTCTGGAAAGCTACAAGCAGGTGGTCTCGCTGATGCCGCAGAGCGAATATGCGGAGGAGGCGATGCTGGCGATCGAGTCCATCTACCAGACCCGCCGCCAGCCGGAGAAATTCCTGGAATATGTCGAAGAGAACTCCCTGGCCCAGAACCGCAGCGACGCCGACCGGGAGAAGATGTATTTCAATACCGCCGAGCAACTCTATCTGGGCGGAAACCACCAGCAGGCCATCCCCACCCTGCGCAAATATCTGGAGAACTATCCGGACGGAGCCGACCTGCACCAGGCCGAGTTCTATCTGGCCGAGTCATACAATGCCATCGGAGAGAAGGAGAAGGCCGTGGAATATTATGCCAAAGCCGCCGCATCCGAATCCGGCTATTCGTTCGCGGAGATGGCCCGGGCCCGCTATGCGGACCTCTCCTATGGGCTGGAACGTTATCAGGATGCTTACAAAGGCTACCAGGCCCTGCTCGGTACCGCACGCATGGAGGAACTCAAGCAGGCGGCCCGGGTGGGCATGATGCGTTCCGCCTACCGGAGCAAGGATTATGAGACCGCCATCCAGGCCGCGGATGCCGTGACGGCGGAGCCGGAACTGTCCGCGGACCTGCGGCAGGAAAGCCTTTTCACCAAGGCCAAAGCCAGCCTGGCGACATCCCGCCGCGACGAAGCGATGGGCCTGTTCAAGCAGCTCAGCGCCGATCCGACCACGGCCATCGGGGCCGAGTCCGAATACCGGGTGATCCAGAATCTTTACGATACGGGTCAATTCGACGCCGTCGACGACGAGGTCTATGCCTTCTCGCAGAAGGCCGGCGGCCAGTCCTATTGGCTGGCCCGCTCCTATGTCGTGTTGGGCGATGCCTTCGCGGAACGGGGACAGTATACCCAGGCCAAGGCCACATTCGAAAGCATCCGGGACGGCTACGAGCCGGAGAACGGTACGGACGATGTGTCGGAAAATGTCAAGATGAGACTTGAGCGTCTCGCTACCTTAATGCAAGAATAAGAGTATGAAACAATCCATTTGCGCCTTTGCGGCACTGGTACTCTGCGCGCCGGTCTTTGCGCAGAACATCAACCAGACGGTCCAGGTTACCAACGATTACGTCACCCGTTTCGCGGATTTCCAGAAAAAGGGCGGCTCGCTGGTGGTGCCGGACTCGCTGTACCGCTTCGATTATAATTTCGACTATTCGGTCTTCGATACCCCTTACCGGGGGTCCTATGAATTCTCGCCGTACCGGATCCGGGTCACCCCCCAGGCACGGCTCTATGACGGCAGCAAGCTGTATCTCCGGGCCGGGGCCGGGTATTCCCTGCATCCGCAGCTCGAGCTGGCCTGGCAGATGCTGGAGGAGAAGAATTTCACGATCGGACTGTTTGTCGATGCCGGCGGCTATGCCGGCCGCTACCGTCCGCACGGAGGAGGGGACAGCTTCAGCGGGCACGATATGGACGGCCATGTCTCGATCAACGGCCAGACCATCCGCCCTGCCGTCCGTCTGTCCTATCAGCTGGGTTATGACGGCATCTTCGCCGGCGAGGAGGGAGACAGCCCGACGTACCGTTCCGGATTCAATTCCGTCTTCGCGGCCGGTCGCGTCCAGTCCCGGGAACGCCCGGACAACTATCTTTTCTATGACCTGGACCTCCGTCTCCGGCATTCCGTAGATGCCTATGCCCCGTCCATGGGAGCGGGTTATGTCCGGGAAAGCAATGTCTATGTCGCACTGTCTACGGGCCCCGTACTGCAGGAAAAGTACAAGATCCTCCTCGACGGAGTCTTCGAAATGGAATCCCTCGGCGTATATGAGACGATGTTCCGGGACGGCTACAACACCAATTTCGTCCGTTTGCGGCCGCATCTGGACTTCCTGCTCGGCCCCGTCCGCGTAGATGCCGGTGTCCGTTTCGACTGGTCGGAATATAACAACAGCGCGAACAAACCTTTTACCCTGGCTCCCGACGTGATGCTCCGGCTGGCCCTGCTGGATGCCGACCTGGACCTGTACGCCGGTGTCTCCGGCGGACAGCAGATCGAGGGGCACTATACCCTCAAGCAGGTCAATCATTTCGCCCGCCGGGCTTCTGTCCCCGCGACGGTCTCCCGGGAGAAGATCCGGGTCCGTGCCGGTCTGGAAGGCCATTGGAAGGCCGGTTTGCAATATGCCCTCGAGGCGGGTTATGTCTCCTATCTGAACAAGCCGCTGGCCTCGCTGTACAGTGTCGCCTTCGTGAACTATCAGACGGCTTACGGGACGGCGACGCTGGGCTGGATGAGCGAGAACCTGGAAGTGGACGGTACGCTCACATACAACTATCTGACCGTTCCTTCGGGAGCCTCCGCCTTTGCTCCCTCCGCCTTCACGGCGGATGTGCGCGGCATCTGGAACTGGGACAAGAAGGTCTTTGCGGGGGCATTCGTAGAGGCGGCATCGACCCGCAAGTCCCTGCGGGAAGATATAGCGTCGATCGCGGGCTATGCCAATGTCGGCCTGACCGGAGAATACCGGATCAACCGCAACTGGGGTGTCTGGGCCGAAGCGGGGAACCTGCTTGGAATGGCGATCGAGCGCATGCCGGGTTATGTGGAGAAAGGTCCGTATTTTACGGTGGGCCTCAGCCTGAAACTGTAAGGAATTACCGATATTTTTTGTAAATTTGTCGGATTTTATTGATTGAAACTTATACGATGATAGAAAGAGAAGAGATGAAGCAGGCGGAAGAGCAGTATTCCGCGAACAGTATCCAGGTCCTTGAGGGACTCGAGGCCGTCCGCAAACGCCCCTCCATGTACATCGGCGACATTGCCGAACGGGGCTTGCACCACCTTGTCTATGAGGTGGTTGACAACAGCATCGACGAAGCCATGGCCGGGTTCTGCGATACGATCGATGTCCGGATCCTCGAGGGCAATTCCATCCGGGTCCAGGACAACGGCCGCGGTATCCCTACCGGGATGCACGAGAAGGAGCACCGCTCCGCGCTCGAGGTCGTCCTCACCGTCCTGCATGCCGGCGGCAAATTCAGCAAGTCGAGTTACAAAGTGTCCGGCGGTCTGCACGGCGTGGGTGTTTCCTGCGTCAATGCCCTGTCCGACTCCCTGGTCGCGGAGGTGCACCGCGAGGGCAAGATTTTCGAGCAGCACTATTCGAAAGGAAAGCCGCTCGGCCCCGTGACCGTCATCGGCGAAACGGAGGATTCCGGAACCGTCATCACCTTCCACCCCGACCCGACGATTTTCACGCAGACGATCGTCTACCGTTATGAGACCCTGGCCGCCCGCCTGCGCGAACTGGCCTTCCTCAACCGGGGCATCCACATCCGCCTGACCGACGAGCGCGAGCTCGTGGACGAATTCGTCGTGGACGAGTCCGGTGAATCCAAGGCCACCGGCCGCAAGATCTTCCGTTCCGAGATGTTCTACTCCGAAAAGGGCCTGAGCGAGTTTATCGAATACCTCGATGCCGGAGCCCAGACGATCATTCCGGAGCCGATCTGCGTCAACTCCGACAAGATCATCCCGATCGACATCGCGCTGCAGTACAACAACGGCTATTCGGAGAAGATCTATTCCTACGTCAACAACATCCATACGATCGAGGGCGGTACGCATCTGCAGGGCTTCAAGATGGGCCTCAGCCGTTCGCTCAAGCAGTATGCCGAGAAGAACAAGCTCCTGGACAAGTTCAAGGGCGACCTGGCCCCGGAGGACTTCCGCGAGGGCTTGACGGCCGTGATTTCCGTCAAGGTGGCGGAGCCGCAGTTCGAGGGACAGACCAAGACCAAGCTCGGCAACCCCGAGGCGACTTCCGCCGTCTCCCAGGCTACGGCTGCCGCGATGGACATCTACCTGGAGGAGAACCCCAAATTCGCCAAGACCATCATCGACAAGATCGTCCTGGCCGCGACGGCGCGTGCCGCTGCGCGCAAGGCACGCGAAATGGTCCAGCGCAAGAGCCCGCTCGGCGGCGCCGGAATGCCCGGCAAACTCGCCGACTGCTCCGAACGCGATCCGGAGAAATGCGAACTCTTCCTGGTGGAGGGCGATTCCGCAGGCGGTACGGCCAAGCAGGGCCGCGACCGCAAGACGCAGGCCATTCTCCCGCTCCGAGGCAAGATCCTCAACGTCGAGAAGGCCTCCGGCGACCGTGCCTTCGACTCTGAGGAGATCCGCAACATCTACACCGCCCTCGGCGTGACCGTGGCGATGGAAGACGAGACCGGCGAGAAGCACATGGACCTGAGCAAGCTCCGCTATCACAAGGTGGTCATCATGACCGATGCCGATGTGGACGGATCACACATCGCCTGCCTGATCCTGACGTTCTTCTTCCGCTATATGTTCGACCTGATCAAGAACGGCTACGTCTATCTGGCGACCCCGCCGCTCTACCTGGTCAAGAAGGGCAAGGAAGAGGTTTACTGCTGGACGGAGGAGCAGCGCGAAGAAGCTGCCCTGCGTCTCGGCAAGGGCAGCGACAAGGGCTACACGGTGCAGCGCTACAAAGGTCTCGGTGAAATGTCCGACGTCCAGCTGTGGGAGACCACCATGGACCCGTCCCGTCGCCGTCTGCGCAAGATTACGATCGACAACGCCGCCGCCGCGGAGCGGACCTTCTCGATGCTGATGGGCGACGACGTCCCGCCCCGCCGCCAGTTCATCGAGGAGAACGCACACTACGCCAACATCGACGCTTAATGTCATTCCGGACTTTTTTGTCATTCTGAGTGAAACGAAGAATCTGAACCTGATATGTTAGACATTTTCGACAGGATTGAACGCGACAGCGGCGGCCCGATCGGCCAATACTTCGAGCAGGGCTTCGGCTACTATATGTACCCTCGCCTCGAGGGTGAGCTGGGCCCCCATATGATTTTTAACGGCACCCCGGTGCTCAACTGGAGCCTCAACAACTACCTCGGCCTGGCCAACCATCCGGAGGTCCGCAAGGCGGACGCGGAGGCGGCTGCCAAGTGGGGCCTGGCGTACCCGATGGGCGCCCGGATGATGAGCGGCCACACCCGCTACCACGAGCAGCTCGAGCAGACGTTCGCCAAGTTCGAGAAGAAGGAGGACGCGTTCCTGTACAACTTCGGCTACCAGGGGATCGTGTCGACGATCGACGCGCTCACGGCGCGCCACGACGTCATCGTCTATGACGCCGAGTGCCACGCCTGCCTGCTGGACGGCATCCGCCTGCACATCGGCGAGAAGTACAAATACCGCCACAACAACATCGCCGACTGCGAGAAGGTCCTCGCCCGCGCCTGCCAGGTGGCGGAGGAGAACGGCGGCGGCGTGCTGCTGATCACCGAAGGCGTGTTCGGCATGACCGGTGCGCTCGGCATCCTCGACCAGATTGCGGCCCTGAAGAAGAAATACAAGTTCCGCATCCTGATCGACGACGCGCACGGCTTCGGCCTGCTCGGCGCCCACGGCCGCGGTACTTCCGAGCAGCTTGGCTGCATGGACGACATCGACCTCTACATCGGCGCCTTCGCCAAATCGATGGCTTCGATCGGCGGCTTTGTCGCCGGCCCCCACAAGATCATCAACTACCTGCGGGCCAACATGCGTTCGCAGATGTATGCCAAATCCCTTCCGATGCCGCTCGTGATCGGCAACATGAAGCGCATGGAGATCATCGACTCCCCGGAGGGCGACGCGCTCCGCGCCAAGTGCTGGCAGATCACCCACGCCATCCAGGACGGTTTCAAGAAGGAAGGATTCGACATCGGCGAGGCCCAGGCCTGCGTGACGCCGGTCCATATCTTCGGCGGCGTGGCCCAGGCCACCAAGATGGCCAAGGACCTGCGCGAGAACTACAAGATCTTCTGCTCGATGGTCATCTA
>JAILAO010000082.1 GCA_024681565.1 Bacteroidales bacterium | reverse complement strand
ATGTCCGGGTGGACCTTTCCGTCATCCTGGACGGCCTGGTCGACGAGGACGAACTGCTGGATGCCTTCGTGCGCAGCGCGAATGCGGGGAAGACCGTTTCTCCGGAGGCCTGGAAGGCGAAATGGGCACAGATCGCGAAAGTAATCCGGCGGGACTTCCCGGAACTCCCGCAGGCTGCGGAAGACCTTGCCCGTATCGACACTCTGGTCGCTGCCGGCAACCTCATCCTGCACCACAGCGAGGCCTTCGGTCAGGAATACCATCCGCATTACCGGATCATAGCAAAGGACATCTTCGAACAGGAACTGAAGGCGAAGACCGAATAACCCCGGGCGGTGGCTGGGATTATCTGCGGGGAGCAGTCTGCTTATCGGCTTTTTGCACGATATGATGCTCTATTTCCTCCGTGCCTTCGTAGATTTTGAAGCAATCGGTCCCGTCGGGCAGGGGGCTGCGCGCCATGATGAGTCCGGGGCGGTTCTTGACCGTTTTCTTGGCGGCGGCCAGGGCTTCTTCGCCCGTGGCGTAGGAAAATACCAGCGGAGCGCGTTTGCCGTGCGCGATCGGCCGATCGCTGTGGGCGGCCATCTCTCTTTTCTCGTCGTAATCCCGGTCCCACTGACGGTAATACTCCAGCCGTTCGTCCCCGAAAAGGGACATCTGGAAATAGTCCTCGTGCGTGAGTTTCCCGACGCCGAGTCCGACCTGGCGCAGGGGCGTCCTGCCGTCCCAGATGGACGGGAGCATGGCCCGCGCGGCGTTGAGGATGAGGGCGGTGATGTCCGTCGCCTGCTCCATCTGGGACTGCCGGGAGAACACCTTGAAATCGCTTGTCTTGACGAAAACGGAGACCTCCCGGGCGCGGAAATTGTCGCGACGGATGCGGTGCGCCACCTCTACGGCTACTTTGAAGAGCCAGCGGTCCAGTTCGGCGGGGTCGGTGATGTCCCGGCTGAACGTACGCTCGGCGCTGTAACTTTTGGCTTCGCCGTACTCCGTTTCCACGGGTGAATCGTCGCGTCCGTTGGCCGTCTCATGCAGCTGCGCGGCGAATTTCGTCCCGACGAGCCGGGTCAGCGAGCCGGTCCCGAGCCGGGCAAGCTGCCCGATGGTCCGGATCCCGTACGCGGTGAGGCGTTCCTCCGTCTTTTTGCCCACCCAGAGGAGGTTGCGCACCCCGAGCGGCCACATTTTCGTCTCCACCTCGCTGCTCCAAAGGGTGTGGACCTTGTCGGGTTTCTCGAAGTCGGAGGCCATCTTGGCGAGGAGCTTGTTGCTGCCCACGCCGACATTGACGGTAAAGCCCAGGCGGTTGCGGATCTCATCTTTGAGGCGGGTGGCCAGTTGCACGGGATCGCGTCCCCCGAGGGTTTCGGTCATGTCCAGCCAACACTCATCGATGCTGAACTGCTGGAGGACGGGCGAGTAGGTCCGGCAGATGGCGATGAAGTCCGCCGAACATTTCTTGTACCAGGGCCAGTCTCCCCGGACGATCACCAGGTCCGGGCATTTGCGCAGGGCCATCGACACGGGCTCCGCCGTCTCGATACCGAAGCGCTTCGCGGGCAGGGACTTGGCCGTCACGATGCTGCGCCGGTCGTTCGGGTCGCCGGAAACGACGGCGGGGATCTCGCGGAGGTCCTGCTTCCAGCCGTCGGCCAGGAGCTTCACCGCCGACCAGCTGAGGAAGGCGGAATTGACATCGATATGGTAGATGACGCGCTGCACGGAGGGATCAGAATTCCTGCTTGTTGCCGTCTTCTTTCATCAGTTCGTAACGCTGGCGGTTGAGCCGGTAGTGGGTGCCCGTTCGTCCGGGGCGGCCCTTCTTCTGCCGCTGCGGCCCGGCGGCTTCCGCCATCGGGAGGGGCTCCGGCATACGCTTTTCGTTGCCGGGATAGATCAGGCACGGGTTTTCCGCGAGGAAAAGGGTTTCCTCCCCGGCGGCCTCGTCCAGGATGCCGGAGGCGAGGATCTTGCGCTGGAAATTGCGACGGTCGAACGAGGTGCCCAGGATGGCCTCATAGAGGCGCTGCAGGTCCGGGAGCGTGAATTCTTCGTCCAGCAGGTCGAAACCGACCGGCTGGAAATGGATGTCGCGGCGCAGGCGTTCCATCGCCGCGTCGAAGATCTGCGCGTGGTCGAAGGCCAGCGGCGGCAGGTCGTCCGTCGCAAACCAGGCCGCCTCTTCGGCGTCATCCCCGCCGACCACCTGCGAAGGTTTCACGAGCGCGTACCAGGCGATCGTGAGCACGCGTTCGCGCGGGTCGCGGTCCGGGTCGGAGAAAACGCCCAGCTGGACGAGGGGCGCGGACGGTTCCAGGGCGGTCTTTTCGCGGAGCTCCCGCAAAGCGCCGGTCCCGGCGTCCTCGTCGTTCCTGAGAAATCCTCCCGGGAAAGCCCACATCCCCTTGCAGGGCTCGCCTCCGCGGCGCACCAGCAGCACCTTGAGCTTCCAGTCCTCGTAAGTGAAAATCACGCAGTCCGTCGTGACGGCCATGTGCTCGTATTTGTAATGGTAAGGGAGCGGATCCCCGGGAAAGTATGCGTGTGTCGTACCCATAACAAGAGCAAAGATAGGCCTTTTCACGGGGAAACGCAAAAAATGTGTCAAAAATACACGAAAAATTTGGAAGAATCGAAATAAGCCCTTATATTTGTGTCGAAATGACACGAATTATTAATTTTAAAACAAACGGCAACATGGAAAAGAAAAACACGAAAACCACAGTTTACAACGTCATCATCATGGACCGCAGCGGTTCCATGTGGGACATCCAGCGCCCTGCCATCCAGGGTTTCAACGAAGTGCTCGGCGGAGTGAAAGCCGCCGCGGCCAAGTATGCGGAGACCGTAGCGCAGAAACTCTCGCTGGTCCTTTTCGACAGTTCGTCCATCGACGAGGTCTATTGGAATGCCGACCCCGCCTCCGTGGCGATCCTCACGGACGAGACCTATGTCCCGGGTTCCTGCACGCCGCTTTACGATGCGATGGGACGCACGCTCACCCGTCTGGAGAAAGAACTCAAAGGGCAGGACGCCTGCTCCGTCGCGGTGACCGTCATCACGGACGGCTGCGAGAATGATTCCCACGAGTACAGCCTCGCGGCGGTCCACTCGCTGGTCGAACACTTGAAGAAACAGGGCTGGTCCTTCGCCTACATGGGCACGGACCACGATGTGGAGGGGGTCTGCGTCAGTCTCTCGATCACGAATGTCATCCGTTTCGAGAAGACGGAGGAGAAGACCCTGGAGACCTTCCGCAAGGAACGCCGCGCCCGCGAGCGCTGGGCGGAAGAGGAGAACAATTTCAATCTTACCTGCCAGAACGCGACCCTTGAAGAGCGGATGGCGTTCAACAAGGGCCGCGCGGCGAAATTCTACAAGGAAGACAAAAAGTAATTACTGGTCGTCCGGCCCCTCCTCGGCGGTTTTCCGGGCGCGCGCTTCTTCGAAAGCGGCCTTCATGGTCGGATTGCCCCGGGTGAGTTTTTTGATGGTGAGATCCTCCGCCTTGTTGTTGGCCAGGCGGAGGTTGTTCTCCGACTTGGTGAGACTCTCCTTGACGGCCTCGAGTTTCTTGATGGTAGCGTCGATGTCGTCGATGGCTTTCTTGAACTGCCGGCTGGCGAGGTCGTAGTTGCGGGCGAACCCGTCCTTGAAGGCCAGCAGCTGGTCTTCGAACCGGGACACGTCCACGGACTGGCTCCTGGCGACGCTCAGTTCCTTCTTGTATTCCAGGGCTTTCTTGGAAGTCTGGACCAGGAGGGTGATGATGGAGATGAAGTTGTCGGGACGCACTACGTACATCTTCTCATATCCCGGGGCCACGACGATGCCGTTGTTGTACATCTCGTTGTCGAGCTCCAGCATGGACACGAGCACGGCGAACTCGCAGTCTTTCTTTTTGCGGTCCCTGTCGAGCTTGTCGAAGAAGTCGGCATTCCGGTGTTTGGTGGAAGAGGCGTCGCCCTCGTTTTTCATCTCGAACATGATGGACACGTATTCGACCCCGTCCGCCCTGTCGCGGAAGATGAAGTCGCCCTTGGTCCCCTTCGTCTCCCCTTCCTCGCGGACGGCGTCATTGTCCTTCTCGAAGGTGGCATCGGGCATGACCGGGAGCAGGGTCTGGTTGTAGAGCGTGTAGCAGTGCTGCTCCAGGTCCTCGCCCAGGAGCTTGACCGAACGCCGGGCCTTGAAGTTCTTGTACAGTTCGACCTCTTTCATCAGTCCATCTTTCTCGGCGCTGAATTTCTCCTTGAGGGCGCGTTCACGCTCCGCGGCGCTCTGCCGCTCATTGGCCGCATCGGTGAGCAGGCGGGTGATCTCCGTCTCTTTCCTGTGCAGTTCCTCGTCCTTTTTGCCGAGGGCGTCGGCGGCGTCCTGGCGGGCCTTGAGCCGGATGGCCTCGAGTTCGAGGTCCCGGTTCTGCTTCCAGCCGGAGAGCTGCTGCCTGAGCTGGACGATCTCCTGCTCTTTGCCGGACAGCTCCTGCTTGTGGCGCAGGTCGGTCTCGGCGGCCTTCCGGGCCTCTTCGGCCTTCTGGACCTGCGCTGCCGCTGCGAGCCGGCGGTTCACTTCGTTGTCGAACTCTTCGGTCCGGACCTGGCTCAGGATGGCGGCGAAGTCGGCGTCGTCGACGCTGATGACGTTTCCGCACCGGGGGCATGTGATTGCTTTCATATGGAAAGGTTGTCTATGGTTCTTTTTACATTCAAATTTACAAATAATCCGGAGGATGGACAAGCTTCTTCCGGCGGGCCGGATTTGAAATCTGACAATTAATGTATATTTTTGATTCTCAGATAAGTTCCCGAGCCATGCAAGCTTCTGTATTTCGCTTCGCGCTCCAGCTCTGTCTGCTGGTGCCTTCCCTTTTCGCGGGCCTGCGGGCCGCGGAGTTCCCGGTATCCGGGCCGCAGGGCGGCCTGTCCCTGACCGTGACCTTGCCGGAGGGCTTCGACCCCGCGGCGGACACGTGCCCGATGGTGCTCCTGATGCACGGCATCTTCTCCAGCAAGGACTACAATCCCATGCCCGCGCTGGCCAAGGGGCTGGCAGCGGAGGGGATCGCCTCCATCCGTTTCGATTTCAACGGGCACGGCAAGAGCGAAGGACGGATGCAGGATATGACGGTAGAGAAGGAGATTGCCGACGCCCTGGCGGTCTGGGAATACGCCCGCACCCTCCCCTACGTGCGCGGCATCGCTCTCCTGGGCCATTCGCAGGGGGGCGTCATCGCGTCCATGACCGCGGGCCGGCTGGCCGCCGCGGGCGGAGCGGTGCCGGCCGGCCTGGTCCTGATCGCCCCGGGCGCCGTCATCAAGGAAGCCTGCCAGGGCGGTAAATTCTTCAATGCGCGCTTCGATCCGGCCGATCCGCCGGAATTCATCCGCTGCTGGGGGGTGATGAAGCTGGGACGGGAGTACCTCCTGAGCACGCAGAAACTGGACATCTACGGGACAGCCGCAGCCTACCGGGGGCCGGTGCGCATCCTGCACGGCACGGAGGACACGATCGTCCCCATGTGGTGCAGCGAGAAATATCTGGAGACATACGGCGAACGCGCCGAACTGATCCGGATCGAAGGCGAAAACCACATGATCAACCGACGGCGCAAGGAAACCGTTGCGCTGTCGGTCGCTTTTTTCAAGGCGCTGTTCAGCGCCGGATGAGGATCCTGCCTACAGGACGGTCGCGAATTCCCCGAGGGCCTTGCGGGCTTCGTGCTTCGGCCCCGGACCCGCATCGTCTGCAGGATGTCCGACGGCGATCAGCGCCGTGATTTCGTATCCGGCCGTTTCCGGGAACACATCCGCAATCTTGGCCGGATCGTAGGAACCGATCCAGATATTGCCCAGACCGAGGTCTGCGGCCTCCAGCATGATGTGCGTGGCCACGATGGCGGCGTCGGTCTCGGCGCCGTTCTTGTTGTCATAGCCCCGGATCCAGGCTTCGTCGGCCTTGGCGCCGATCATGAACACGGCCGGCGCATTGAAAGCGGCGTGGACCTTGTGCAGACGCTCGAGCGCATCCGCGCCGGTGACCGCCCAGACATGGACGGGCTGCCGGTTCGCGGCGGTCGGCGCGAGGCGCGCCACGTCGAGGATCTTATTGACCTTGTCGGGATTGAGCTCCCGGTCGGAGAAGGAGCGGCAGGAGTAGCGGGCAGCAGCAAGTTCGGCGAAATGGGTCTCGAAATTGAGCTGCGAGATATGCTTGTCCACATTGGTGAACGCGGCGCGATGCTGGATTTTGGTCAGATCGCTGAGCTTGTCGAGAAAAGACTTCTTGGCCATAGCGGTTCGTCGTTTAGCTGTTAATACATGTGATCGCCGGGAAAGATAAGAAAATTCTTGATTTCTCCCAAATGACGGGTTAAAACACATGCAGGCCCTGGAAGAGGTCGACCGTCTTCCCGGCCGCTTCGCACGCTTCGGGCTTCTTGCCCAGCATGTCGGGATGGAACACGCGCACGTAAGCCGCACAGCTGGCCGACGGAGCAACTACATAGTCGTAACCGCGGAACAGTTCATCGAATTTCCTGGCCAGGGGAACGGCCATGTGTTCAAAGCCGGCATTCCCCATGGGCTGTCCGCAGCAGGTTTGGCGCTCGGGGAAGTCCACGTCGAGTCCCAGAGATTTCAGCAATCTGTATGTAGCTACGCCTACCTCCGGGTAGAGCGTGTCGACATAACAGGGGACGAATAATCCAATTCTCATATTATATGTCGCAGTTTCTTTTATGGTTGATTACTCTCTGGCGTGGTTAATAACCAGGAAACTTTAAAATCAAGAAATAAAAATAAAGAATAAGAGACACTATTGCAACAGTTTACGGAATAGTTTTTTGTTTTCCTCTCCGGATCGGGGCAGAAGTCGGGCCGCTCCGGCCCTCTCCCGCCCCGGTGGGATGCCCGGTTATAAAAAATTTATTGACAAATAATTATGGTTTTAGAGAATTATACGTACATTTACAACACCGGAAACCCTCCGGCTTGTGGAAAACCTTCCGCATCAGCAGAACTTACTACCATGGAAACTACGGAAACCGGGATGTCGTTTTCGCGGCCTGAGCCTGTTTCCGTGCCCGATAGCCCTAAACAACCGAAGAAAATAACCAAATAATTATAACATTAAACGCCATGAAAGAGTTTACTGGATTCAAGATCGAAAAGAACTGGGCCTCCGAGGTCGTGGAACACAAAAACTTCAGGGACCTGGGTAATTATGTCATCGAACTGCCCGATTTCACCGACGCTTCTGCACTGGAAAGGTCGCTGGTCGTCCTCAATGCGCTGGGAGAAATCGGCGGAATACCGAAATTCGGATGTACGGCCATGGCCAAGAGGAACAGCAAGGGCGAGGTCGTCATGGGCCGCAACATGGACCTGGATATTTCGCAGAAACCGGCATACGTCTTCAGGACCACTTTCGGCAAGTATAAGAATGTCTGCGTGAGCTATTCGCCGGGGCAGTACCTGGATTATGCGGAACTGCAGAAGAAAGACGAGATAGAACCGGAGATGATGGACAGATTCGTCTGCGCGCCGAGTGATGCCCTGAACGAAAAAGGTCTTTATATCCAGGTGGACCTGCGCGAGGAACTGGAGAACACCCATTGCTACGGCCTGCACACTTCCCGCGGAGAGGTCACCCGTGCCGACGGCACCCCGTGGAAGGACCTGCGCGCCAGCACGATTGCCATCGTACAGATGGTGTCACAGAACTGCGCCACGGTCAAAGAGGCCATCGAATATCTGAACAACAGTTATGACTGGTACACCTTCACCGCCGCCCCCGGCCTGAACATGGGCGTCGGCCAGAACAACATGGCCTGTATGATCGGCGATGCCACCGGCGAGTTCGGACTCATCGAGTTCGCACAGGATGAGTTCTGCTATATGCCTTACCAGTTCGGCCATGCCAACTTCTACATCAACCCCAAATGGAACGCCCTCGACCCGGTCGGCGCCGGACTGGGCCGCCTGGCGATGGTTTCCAAGGTGATCGGGCCGGTGGAAACGCTGGATGAGGCCATGGATGCCATGAAACCGATCATGTGGCGCAACGAGACGCTGTGGCTGGGAGAATCCAAACGGGCGGATGACGGAAAGCACCTGCACCCCTACAACCAGATTATTTTCCAGGATGACAAGGGCAACCCCCAGATGGACTGGAGAAGCGAATACGTGACCCTGTGCCCGGTACTGGACGACGGCCGCATGATCGTTACCGCCCAGATGTACGAAGATGCCGGAAAGAGCAGCTACGACCCCAAGATCAAGGAGTACTTTGACGATGCCATCAAGACCGGCCGCCTGGTCGTCGATGACGGCTCCATCAAGTTTACGGTCAATGGCCGGCAGCTGAACCTGAACGAGTTGTTCTCAAAATACACGGAGTATCTGTCGTGCGCCGATCTCGAGAAACGGGCCGAGCTGAAACCTTACCACAAAGAGTATCGGCGTCTGTTGGTGAACCAGAACAACTTCTGGGTCCATAACGACTTCAATTTCGAAGCGATGAAAGCATTTTCCTATGCCAGGATACATCTCCGCTACAACGACCGGGGCGAGTTCGATCCTTCCTGCATGAGCCAATACGAAAAGCTCCGCGCCTTCTATGGCCTTGACGCAGAAAAGGATGAGAAGCCGCTGCGCGACGACGCC
>JAILAO010000070.1 GCA_024681565.1 Bacteroidales bacterium | reverse complement strand
GGCACCAAAAACATCTATGCAGGATGCGGTATCGAATTTTTCCCGCTGCCTGACCGCGACCGCCTGCGGCTGCACGCCGTCTATTTCAGGAGCAGCACGATCGGTATCGACAATTTCGATATCGGCATCACCTGGCGGGTCAATATCATCAACAAGTAATCAATACGCCAGGACATCCCACAGGTCGCGGATGCGCTGTTCGGGGTCCCATTCGTAGTTGAAGGTCCATGCGGCCGTGACCGCATAGTGCTCGGGCGCCCCGGGCGCTTCGCTCAGGTTGTTGCGGAGCCAGCCGCTCTGGCCACCCTCGCGGATGCAGTTGTAGTAATAGGTCCGCAGCCCCCACGGACAGGGATCGAGCACCTTGTCCGAGTAGGCATAGTGGATATTGCCGTTGATCACGTTCTCCGACAGGGTGCAATGCACAAGGTAGAACTGCGCGTCGTGGTGGTAGCGTCCCAGCAGGGTCGGGGACTTGGCGTCGAAACTGGAATTCGTGATGACCAGCTTCTTGTCGGGGTCTCCCCTGCCGTCGTGCCAGATCATCGCCATCCCGTCGCCATAGAAACTGCAGCGGGTCGCATAGCACCAGCCGCGCGGACAGAGGAAATCGACACCCCGGCAGCGCAGGTCCAGGTCGGCGTGGTAATACATGCCATTGCTTTCCGGCGCCCAGAGGGACATGGCGTCGTTGCCGTCGGCCCAGACGTGGCAGTTGATCACGATCGTGCGCGTGCCGCGGCCGAAAATAGCCATCTGGTGCGCCGTCGTCTCTTCTACGGTGGAGCCGTAGTTATTGTACACGGTCAGTCCGCTGATGACGACGTCGTCCGCACCTTCCTGCAGGACGATCACGCCGTTGCCCACCGGCTTGCCCTTGTATTCGCGCACCGTCCGTTTGGAAGACAGTTCTGCATAGGTCAGGACGGTTTCGTCCCTGTCCTCCCCCACCAGCACGATGTTGGGCCGGTCGATGATGACTTTCTCGTTGTACTTCCCCTTCAGGACCAGGATCTTGAAAGGCTTTTCCGGTGTGGCGGGAGCCTGTTCGACCGCCGCCTGGATGCTCTGGCCGGGTTTCACGACCACGTCGAACGCCTTGCGGTCGATGACCGGACGGCGGAACATCTCGATCGTGCCATTCTGGTTGGCACCCGGCGTCTGCAGGCTGATCCTGACCTTGTGTCGGGGATCGTATTTCGCCGCCCAGGCATCATAAAGCGGATATAGGTCGGCTGCGCGGCTGTTGTACCAGCCGTAGCCGTTGCGGCGTTCCGGGCCGATCTCCTCCAGGTGGCGGCGGGCGATGCCGTCACGGTCGCAGACATAGGGTTCGCACCATTTCAGGTCATAGAAACGGCCCCAGATCGGCGTGGCGGAGGGGTCTTCGACAAGCCGCGTATTGCGGATGCCGTTTTCGAAGGTCCGCTCGATGCGCAGACCGGTCAGCTTGTAGGTGTCGAACCACTGCATCGCGCCGTGGACCGCCTTCTTGACGCGGGCGTCCGGTTCCGGCAGGCTCATCAGCAGCCGGACGATCCCGGCGCTCTCCGCGGAGCAGTAGGACGGCAGTTCGAAGGCACGGGCGGGAGCCGGCGCGAAGGTCTCACGGTCGTGTTGCTGGCACCAGACGGAGAGTTTGCCGTCCTTGACGATCTGGGTCGCCAGGATGCACTCGATGCCTTTGTCGAAAGAAGTCTTCAGTCGGGCGCGCAAGGCCGCATCGGTCAACCCGTTGCCGTAAGGGTCCTGCTCGGTGTAAATGTCCCGGAAAAGCTCCAGGGTGTTGACGATCGCGTCGTCATTGAAGGTGATGTGGACCTGGTAGCCGGTCATGTCTGGCCAGAACTGCGGCCAGCCGCCATTGTCATACTGCCCGGAAAGAAGATATTCAACCGCTTTGGTGAATCCGACGCGGAAACGCTCCTCACGGGTGGCCTGCCACAGGCGGGCCAGATAGATCATCTGCGTAGTGGTAGCGTTGTTGTCGATGGTGGAATCGTCCGTGCGGGACTTGGCCGCCTGCACCTGGGCGAGTTCGGCGTCCGTGAGACGACGCGTCATATCGACATTCTTGGGCCACCCACCGGTAATACGCTGGTAGGCAAGCACCTGATCGCCGATCCGCAGGGCCTCGTCCGTACGGAAGAAAGCGGGGTCGGTGCTGCGGAGAAGGTCGACGCGGCGCATCGGCATCGCCGGCCGGGCCGGGTTTTGCTGCGCAGCAGCCTGGCGTTTGCGGAGCTGGTCCCGCTGCTCAGGCTGCATCGAGCCGGCCGGTTGGGCAAAAGAGCCGGCCGACAGAGACAGGAAAATGGCTGCAAAGGCAGCTAAACGGAATTTGGAAGGCATATAATTGGTTTTTTGGATAGGTTCATCGACTCAGTTCCATGATCCCGGTGCCGAGCAGGAAAGAACCATAGGCTGCGAAGGTACTGATCTCCCGGGGCTGGGCGATATACTCCTCATAGCTTTTTTTGATGCCGATACTGCTGCAGTCCAGCAGATTGACGAATCCGTCCGTATTGACGACCGCCTTGCGCACAAGGCCCGCATAGGCCCGCTCGGCGACGGGCCGGTATTCTGCTTCGGGCAGGACGCCCCGCTCGATGCTCCGGCGGATCAGATACAGGAACATCCCGGTGCCAGAGGTCTCGTCCCAGTTGCCGGGAGCCTGGGGCTTGTCCACCACCTGGCACCACATCCCGCTCTGCGGGTTCTGGCTGGCCTTGAGTCCGGCGCACATCCTGCGCAACTGCACAAGCAGCGCATCCCGGCCCGGCTGGTCAGCGGGAAGATAATCGAAGATGTCGGCCCACAGCACGGCCAGCCAGCCCATCCCCTCGCTCCACACCTCGGGATAGGCGCCGCGGCTCTCGTCCCAGCCATGCACAAAGTGTCCGTCGTCCTTGCCGCAGAGGGCCATGACCCCCTGCATCTGGCGGACCACTTCGGCATAGTCCTCGGGATGGCCCATCGTCCGGGCGTAGCGCGCCAGGAAAATCTGTCCCATGAAGACGCCATCCACCCAGACCTGGCGGATGCGTACAGAGTGCCAGAACATCCCGTTGTCGAAACGGGGATACAGGTCGAATCCCCTCCGGATGGTCTCCGCGGCAATGGCGTAACGGGGCTCGCCGGTCTGTTCATAGAGCAGCAGACAGGCGTATCCGGGCAGGAAATTGTCCAACGCTTCGGGCGTGAACTGCCGCAGGCGGCCTGCCTCGTCCACATTCTGGTCCACATATTTACGGATATAGTCCAGATATACCTCATCCCCGGTCCAGCGCCAGAGGTGTTCCATCGCGAACATCACGTAGCCGGCCTGCCAGGTGAAAGAATTGTCCTGCGTGCCCCAGCGGATCTCGTCAGGGTCGGCATAACGGTGGATGAACTGCCGTCCGGTAGTCTCGGACCAGTTCTGACGGCGGGTCTGGGCGGAAACGCCGCTGCACAAAAGGACTGCCAGCCCCAAAAGGACCAGGTGGTATACTTTGGATTTCATATGGACAAGATACGAAAAAAAGCGGATTAAAAAGAAAATGTCCTTATCTTTGAACAAAACCAACCACACTGACTACCATGAAATACAAATGTACCATCTGCGGGTATGTGTACGACGAGGCCCAGGAAGGCGTCGCGTTCGCAGACCTGCCGGAGACCTGGAAGTGCCCCTGGTGCGGTGCTCCCAAGTCCGCCTTTGAGCAGGAGGAGGAGCAGGCTCCTCCCCAGCGTGGCCCCACCCCTCAGAACGAGGGTACCGGGAAGACCGAAGCGGTCTTCGATGCCTCGATGCAGAAACTCTCGCCCGGCCAGATGGCCGCGCTCTGCTCCAACCTCGCCCGCGGCTGCGAGAAACAGTATATGCCCCGGGAGGCAACCCTTTTCAACGAACTGGCAGCCTGGTTCACCCGCAACACGCCCGAGGTGGCCGACGCCACCGTCGAAGCGGTCGCGGCCCAATTGAAACAGGATATCGCGGACTACCCCGGTCTGAACCGCAACTGCGCGCAGCAGGGAGACCGCGGCGCACAGCGCGTCCTGGTCTGGGGCGAAAAAGTCACGCGCATGCTCAGCTCCCTGACGGGACGCTATCAGAAAGAAGGCGACGCGCTGCTGGACGGAACGGAAATCTGGGTCTGCAGTGTCTGCGGATTCGTCTACATCGGTCCGGCGGCTCCGGAACTCTGCCCGGTATGCAAGGTCCCCGCCTGGAAATTCAACAAAATCGAAAGGAGGAAACGGTCATGAAAGAGAAGCGATATGCAGTGAGAAACCTGCGCCTGTGCACCAAAGACTGCCTGTGCCTGTACGTCTGCCCGACCGGAGCGACAGACACCGAGGACAGCATCATCGACCGGAACAAATGCATCGGCTGCGGCGCCTGCGCCGACGCCTGCCCCTCCAAAGCCATTTCGATGGTACCCGTCGAGATGCCGCTGCCCCAGGAGAAAACCGAAGCCGTAGCAGATGCCCTGAACGGCCTGACGGAGCGGAAGTCCGCGACCGAACAGGCCGCCCGCCAGATTGCCGGACAAACGGAAAGCGACACGCTGGACCGGCTGATGCGCGCCGTCAGCGAAAGCTCCCGGATCATGGAAGAAGACCTGATGCGGGAAGCCGGCTACATGCTGCCCCAGTCGGAGAACGCCCGTGAATTCCTGGAAGCGCTGGCAGCCAATCCCCCTGCCGCAGATTTCCCCGACGGGACCGTCCGGGAACTGCTGACCACCCTGACATTCCAACAACAAAACAACACAACAAACAACAAGACAATGGCAAATCAATACGCCGGTACCCAGACCGAGAAAAATCTGGAAGCAGCCTTCGCTGGCGAATCCATGGCACGTAACAAATATACCTATTTCGCATCCAAGGCCAGGAAAGACGGTTTCGAGCAGATCGCAGAGCTCTTCCTGAAAACCGCCGACAACGAGAAAGAGCACGCCAAGATGTGGTACAAAGAGCTCCACGACGGCATCGGCACGACGGCCGAGAACCTCCTCGAAGCCGCAGAGGGCGAGAACTATGAGTGGACGGACATGTACGAAGGCTTCGCCAAAACGGCCGAGGCGGAAGGCTTCAAGGCTCTTGCCGCAAAGTTCCGCCTGGTGGCCGCCATCGAGAAGCGCCACGAGGAGCGCTACCGCGCATTACTGAAGAATGTCGAGACAGCCGCGGTCTTCGAAAAGAGTGAAGTAAAGGTATGGGAATGCCGCAACTGCGGTCATATCGTAGTCGGCACCAAAGCGCCCGAGATCTGCCCCACCTGCGCCCATCCGAAGTCTTACTTCGAAGTCCACATGGACAACTTCTAGTCCGGGCTGCTTGATCAGATTCTGAAGCTCCTGCAAATTCTGGAGGTCTTCGAGGGAGGATACACCTTTTTCCTTGAGGACCTCCTTGATTTTACCGATGCCGCCGAATATCTCACCGGTCATCTGTTCGGCAGTGGCCCTGACTTCAAAGGATTGTCAGGGTTTCGCACGCCAGTATGCCGTTACGGCTGAGCCAGAGGTCCACCGTTCCCGTCGAGAATCCGAGTTGACGGGCGATTTCCGTCCGGCAAAGACCCTCGGCCATCATCCTGCGGATCTCGTCACTGTGCCCGTCGATCCGGTAATTGTGATTCAGGGCACCCTGGGGCCGCCCCAAACGCACACCCTCCGCCTTGCGGCAGGCCAGCGCCTCCTTGGTCCTCTGGCTGATCAGGTTGCGTTCGATCTCGGCGGACAGCCCGAAAGCGAAGGCCATGACCTTCGACTGGATGTCATCCCCGAGCCGATACCCCTCCTTGATGCTCCAGACCCGGCAGCCGACGGTCATACAATGGCCGAGGATTTCCATGATCATGAACAGGCTTCTGCCCAGGCGGGACAGTTCGGCGCAGATGATCAGGTCACCGGACCGGACTTGACGCAACAGACCGCCCAGCTTTCTTTTTTCATAGTCTTTCGTTCCTGAGATCGTCTCCTCGATCCAATCATCCACATTCAATTGTTCCCGGGCGCAGAAGGTTTCGATTTCAAACTGTTGGTTGCTTACCGACTGCTTGTCGGTGCTTACACGGATATATCCGTAGTTCATTCTTTCTTGGTTATAAATAATCCGGCGAATGTACGGATTATTATTGCATATCCAAGATAATTAGAGTGATGTTTTCCTCTATCGTTGAAAATAGTTATCACAACTGCGACAATCAACGGGACCGCTCAGGAAAAGCTCCTTTCCGACGGACTAATGTGTCCTTACTTTCAGGTAATGCAGTTCGTCGGACACGGCTTTGATCGTTCCGCCCGATCCGACGGGGACATAGCAGACAGACGACGCGGGAAGCCGCACGGGCTCGCCGTCGACGGTGACATCCGCCTCGCCCTTCAGGATGACATAGGCGAGCTGGCGTCCGTCGGCAGGATCCCTGTCGGTCCCGCCCTTTTTCATGCGGACCGAGCGGATGCTCATCCCATTGTGTGTCTGGGCCGGACTGACATACCAGAAATCATTGCTCCGGCGGAGCGGTGCATAGCAATCGGCAGCTTTATAGCCTGGCTTCCAATAGGAGATGGGCTCATGCAGATCCCCGGGGGTCTGGCGCGTAAACATCATATAATAGATCGGCTGGTCGGCGGAGGACCGGCGTATGGCATGGGACGATTCGCCCGGACACATGAATCCGTCGCCGGGATGCAGCAGGGTCTCTTCCCCGTTCAGATGGAGGACCGCGTCCCCTTCGAGCATGAGGAAGAACTCATCGTGCAGGTGCCGGTGGGGATCATGGGACGCCATCGTCCGGTCCACATAAGAGACCTTGATGTTCAGGGTGTCCGCCTTCTCCGTAGGAATGTACCAGTAAGACCATCCGTGTTTGTTCGGGATGACATCATATTCCGTAAGGACCCGGTAATACGGGGTTTTCTTTCGCAGCGCCTGCAGGTTGAAGTGATCGCGGCCCGAAGGCAGGGCTGCCCGGTTGAGGAAGATGTATGTGGTATTGAGGGCGATATAGTCGCGGGACATATACCAGGTGCCCTGGTAGGGACCGCTGTTGCCCCAGGAATTCTTCACCATGTAGTAAGGTTTTCCGTTTTCATCGACAGCCTTGCCATAGATATGCATCACATGGTCGTAGGTAAAGCGCCAGTCATCCCACTGTTCCTGACGAAGTTCCTGTGTAGGGACGACACCGTCCGGAAGCGTGGCCAGAGCCGCCCGGCGGTTGAAATCCGCTCCGGAGACGTCTCCGCCCCAGGCGACCGTATATCCCGCATCCAGGGCGTGGTCGAGCACATCCATCAACTGGGCGACAGGAATGTTATAGCTGGGCTTCAGCCTCCACTTATAAGGCGCCTCCAGGACAAACCACGTATTGAAAGGATGGTGGGTATAACTTGTCAGGCTGACATATTCATCAAAATCGAGCCCCAGGCCGGCCGCAAACGATTGCGGCGTGTACGTTTTCCCCTCGTATTCAAAGCGTTCCGGACAACGGCCGACATAGCGGTCGATCAGGGACTGCACGCTGTCTCTCCAATGCGGCGCCGGTTCTTTGGCATCCCTGACGACGGCGCTGCCCACCAATTTCTCCAGCTCCGGAAAGAAGACCTTGAAATTGGCCAGGGAATCGCCGGTCAGGGAACCGGGTGCAGGCATGGCATCCTCGGGACAGATGCCGTAGGTCTTCAGGACCTCCAGCACGTCATCGCAGGAACCGCCTTCCGAGATCTGGCTGTATCCGTGCATCCGGACATAATGGGTGGCGTTGTCCATGTAGTCTTTGTTCACGACGAACATCTCGCAGAGGTCATAGGTCTTGCCCGTCTTGCGCAGGATCTCGCTCTCGAAGAAACTCAGCGTGGCGAAATCCCAGCAGGTGCCGCTGCGGTATTGGTTCTTGATGCCGGTGATGGGATTCTCCCTGACGGGGGTGAAGGTCTTAACATCCTGGGCCGATGCGGTCGTCGCAAGCAGCACCCAGGCCAAAACAGTCAGATAATGTTTCATGATGTGGTTTTCTCTTTGTTAACGAATTGACAGCCATCTACCGGGCGTCCTTGACCCAATGCATCACGGCGACGGCGCCGTCGATGTCCCGGATGATATCGGCAGGCCGGGTGACTCCCCCGCTCTTCCAGATATCCATCCCGGCGAGCGGCTCGACCACGGTGCCGCTCTCGTCGAAGCGCCCGTCGGGACCGATCAGGCCGGCGGTGTCCAGCCCCCACTGACGGGCCAGGAAAGCGTAGGCCGCCTGGCGCTTGTCAAAGTCATAGTTGTGCTGGCCCAGCGGAAAGTGTACACTCTCAATCCGATCCGCGGCCCCGTAGAATCCATAGATCCGCTGCACATACGGAACCTCGATTTCAGGATTCAGGGCGGTCCAGTCTCCGCCGTCGGAGGCCAGCAGCATCGGACGCGGGGCGCACATCGCCGCAATCTCGGGATTGGAAGTGCCGCCGCCGCTCAGAGGCAGCAGGGTGCCGCTCTCGCACTCGCAGCCGCCGGCGAAATACGAAGACATCATCACCACGGGGATGGAGAGCGTGATGCGGTCGTCGATGGCCGTGACGAACATGCTCTGGCTGCCGCCGCCGGAGCATCCGGTAATTCCCACGCGTTCGGGATCGACTTCCTTGAATTGAAGCGCATAATCCAGCAACCGCTCGGCACAAAGGATATTGTAAGGCTGAGCGAGTCCGGTATGATGATAAACCGGGTCGAACTGCGGACTGGGGCCATTGCAGAACATGCTGAAAGAAATTGCTATGCACCCCATGCTGGCCTGCATGGCGCAGCGGCGCTGCACCACCTCGGACGCGTGCCCGGCATCGCTGTGGCCGTGCGGGTTGATTACCAGCGGATGTGAGCCCCGGGAAGTCTTTGCAGGCCAATAAACAGCACCGAAGGCATACAGTCCGGGGAGGATCTCGAGGGCGAGATCCTGCACGGAATATCTGCCGTGATTGCGCTTCCTGGACAGGAAGACCTTGCCGTCGAAATGCGCAGTCACCTTGTCCAGACCCACGCTATGACGGATGTCCGCTTTCAGGACCGCCTTCCGCGCCTCCCAGGAGGCCTGCCCGTCGTACTTGGAGGACAGGTAGTCCAGCAGTTCCTGTCCTTCGCCCGGGCTGCGGCGGGAATGCCTGATCCGCGAAACGCTATAATAGGGATTTCCGTTGCCGTTGTTCCACTCTGCATTGTAGCCGAAGGGCCAGAGCAGCGCATCGAGGGTCCGCTCCAGGTCCCAGGGGCGGATGCGGAAGTCTGCGAAGTCCACCATCAGGTCCTCGGGGACGCTGCCCGCATTGATGCGGACACCGAACTGCCCTGCTACATCCGCGAGCACCTCGCGCAGGGGTCTGGAAAAAGTATTGACATACTTGGAGAGGTCGGGTTGCGCCGGCTGCTGGGCAGCGGCCGGTCCGGCAAAAAGCAAAGCGGCGGACAATGTCGCCAGAAGGGTCTTTCTCATATCTTGGTTGCTTAACGGTTCATTTCAGTTTTCCTGTTTTGCCTGCTGCGCTGGCAATGGGTCCCCGGATTTGTTCTGAGCAAGGTAAGCAAATTGTATGACGATTGCAAGGACGGGCGGCTCCGAAACGCCTGTCGGATAAGTTATCATCACGATCATAAAGCAGATAGAACCCAAG
>JAILAO010000065.1 GCA_024681565.1 Bacteroidales bacterium | reverse complement strand
CGAAATCGAACGAGGCATACTTGGCGATCTGGTTGTACCAGTCCACCACCTTGCGCATGTGGGAAACATAGAAACGGTCGGCGTCGTAGTTAGGGATGGCCTTGCGGAAAAGGGCCACCAGCTCCTGCTCGGAGGCCTTGGAAGAAGGGGCTTCGGCATCGCCGAGCACAGCCTTGAGGGCCAGGAACACCTCGTCCAGTTTCATCTCGCCCTCACTGGTGTAGATGGCGATGTCGGCCAGCGTGGAGATGCGGCTGGTCGAAGCAAAGACCTTGCGCTGCCTGGTGGCGAGGCTCTCGCCGATGGCGCCGTTGCGGGCTTGTGCGATGTATTGGAAAAGGCCGTGCTGGCCGGAGACGGAAAGGATCCGTGCTAAATCAGTTTGCATATCAATTGTCGGATTTTAATGTATAATTCTTCTGGGGTGCCTTCGTTGCCGAGGGTATATTGGATCCGGGCCGGGTCGAAGGACTGGAGGGCGTCCCGTTCCGCTGCCTTGGGGTTGCGCCGGACGCGGAGCTCCAACGGCGCCGTGACTAGCAGGACCTCGTCGTAGAGGGCGTCGAACTGCGGTTTGTCCAGGGCGATGGCCGACTCGATGAAGAGCAGCGGCGCAGTCTGCTGCGCCTTCCAGGCCCTGAGGTCCTCCACGACATAGGGATAGACCATCTCCTCCAGCGTACGGAGTTTGTCCGGGGCGGAGAAGACCTGTCCGATCTGCGACCAGGGAAGGTCCAGGCGTTCTTCGATGCTGCATTTGAGTCCCGGGACGAGGGAGTAGAGCATCTTGGTGCGCGCATCACACTCGTAAACCGGAAAATCCAGCGACGCCAGATACCGGCAGGCAAGGGATTTTCCACTCCCGATGGGTCCGGTGACCAGGATCGTCTTCGCCATCAGTCCACTTCTTTGACCAGACAGTCGAACACCTCGGGACTGACCGTGAAATCGATCACGTTGGAGGGGATCCCCTCACTGTGAACCATGCAGCGGCCGGTCCGGGAGCCGGCGAAATCCCGGTAATCGATGTAGAAGGACGCGTTCAGCGTCGGGTCCGTCGTCATCGGGAACACGCAGCGGTAGACCACGACGGCCGTGGAAGGCAGGACGGCCAGGTGCACGCCGGAGGGGACGTGCCGGGTCCCGATCCTGACCTCGGAGGCGATCTCGACATAGCGCGTCACCTCCATCGAGTAGATGCTCTCCTCGTGGGACAGGCGCACGCTGGAGGGCACCTCCAGCCGCACCTTGCCGTGGACGCTGCTGCGCAGCTCCGTGAGCTCCAGCGGCTTGGTCAGCACGAACTGGATGTTTTCCAACCGGGAAGGCTCCCCGTAGACCAGCACCGAATCGGGTTGCAGGGTCATCGGCTTCAGCGCCATGAACTGGGGATCGTAGGTGACGGAAAGGACCGGACGGACCGGGACCTTGCGGTAGGTCTCCTCCGGGAAGGAGAACATCAGGTCTTCCGAGATGAAACTGTCCACCGTCACGCCGTCCCCGAAAATCTGGGAGGCGTAACGGTACAGGCTCGTATTGGAGATGGCGTACATATCCTCCTGCTCGTACCGGAAGTCCGCCGCGCTGAACGTCACCATGACGGGACGTTTGTGCTTGCGGCCGAGGAACACATGCTGGAAACCGGTTGCCGTGACCTGGGCGGTCGCGGTGGCTTCAGATGTGGACACGCCGGCACGGCCCTCGATATTGCTGACGGCTACGACCGGCACGCTCACCATCGAGACATAGTCTTGCGACAGGTTGAGCGTAAGCCAGACGCCGGCAGACAACAGGACGCAAAGAAGGAACTGTACCCAGGTCTTCACTTATTTCTTTTCAGGAGTCTGGGCAGGTGCATCGGACATGTCCTTCTGGATGGAGGACTTGTCTACGCGGAGCTTGGTCTCGCCGTCCACCTTCATCAGGACGGTGCGCTCATCGACATCGGCGACGGTGCCGTAGATACCGCCGGCGGTGACGACCTTGTCTCCCTTCTTGAGTGCATTGCGCATTTCTTCGAGTTTCTTCTGCTGCTGACGCTGGGGACGGATCATGAAGAGCCACATCACCAGGAACATGGCCGCGAGCATCAAAAGGAAACTCCAGCTGCCGCCGGCAGCGTTCTGTCCGGCAGCGCCGGTCGCCTGTAAAAGCATAGTAATCATATCTTTTCGTTTTGTTGGTTAATCAATTTGTCCAGCAGGCCGTTGACAAATCCGCTGCTCTCCGGCGTGCTGTAATATTTCGAAATCTCGACGTATTCGTTGATGATGATCCTGGGTGAGACATCCCGGGACATCTGTGCCTCGGCCATGCCGCAGGCAATCAGGGCCAGGTCCGTGGTGCAGAGGCGGTCCAGGGTCCACTTCGGAGTCAGCCCGGCTACCTGTGCGCTGAACTTGTCGTAGTTGACGAAGGCCCCGCGCAGCAGGCCCGTGACGAAGCGCTGGTCGCTGTCAAAACCTTCATTGCCCGGGAGTTCGCTCTGGTAGAGCGGCGGCAGGCGCCAGGTCTCCCCCTGTCCGAGGGCACGCATGGTGCGGCAGCACCAGCCCAGGGCGAAGTCCAGGTCATCATTCCAGTGGATGGACAGGTCCTCCAGGATGCCGTACAGGTCTTCGTTTTCCAGGAACTCACGCTCGAAGATCCGCACCCACAGATGCGCGTCCTCCTCCAGGGAAGATCCTTCGCCCGCGAGATAGTCCTTGAAGTATTTCCGGGAACGGATCCGCTCATACAGCCGGCGCAGAAGCATGTCGTACTGGTCCCAGTAGAGTTTTTTGCGGGAAACCAGCTTGGAGAAATCGGGATCCTCCCGCAGGATGGGGGCGATCCGGTTCTCGACGAACTTGAGATTGGGGTGGAGCTCCTCCTCGGTCGGATTGAACTTGGCACGGGCCGATTCTATGCGGGCCCTTGCCTCCTCCGTCAAAGGATTCACAATCGCCAGCAGGAACAGATACAGGTCCCGGGTGGACTCACATGAGACCTCAAGCAGGCCTTCCGCCTCCTTGAGAGACATACCGTGATTTTCCGCGTAGCAGTATATGGTCTTGAAGGCCTTGATACGGAGAATTCTTCGGTTGAGCATACTTTCAAACAAATTTGTCTGCAAAGATAGTAAGTAATCGATAAAAAATCCTATTTTTGCAAGTAGTTATCCAATAAAAAAATCGCTATGTACAGAGAGGATTACGATTCGGGAAGGTATGACAGAAGAGACGAGGAGGATGTGTTCTCCAAGCCCGTCAGGGCCGGGAAACGCACCTACTTTTTCGACGTCAAGGCCACCAAAGGCCGCAAAGATTTCTACCTGACCATCACGGAGAGCAAGCGGAGGAACAACCCGGACGGTACTTTCAACTATGACAAACATAAGATTTTCCTCTACAAGGAAGATTTCGAGAAGTTTGCGGAAGGGCTGGACGAGGTGATCGCCTACATCCGGGACAACTGTTTCCACGGCGAGATTCCCCAGCGTACCGCGGAAGGTTTCGGTTCAGTGGACTTCGAGGAGCTCTGATGGGCGCCATCCTTCTTCGCGACGTCACTCTCCGTGACAGCCGGAAGGACGTCTTGATCGAGCGGGGGCGGATTAAGAAAATCGGTCCCTCAGGGGCTTGCAGCGAATGGCAGGTCTCCGGCGACATCGAGATGATGGATTGCTCCGGCAAGGTGGCCATTCCGGGTTTTATCAATATGCATACGCATTCTCCGATGTCGCTGATGCGCGGCATCGGCGAGGATGTGTTGTTCCACGAATGGCTGGACAAGATCTGGAAGGTCGAAGAGCACCTGGACCATGATTTTGTCTATTGGGGGACGAAGGTCGCCTGTCTGGAGATGATCCGGACCGGGACGACGACCTTCAACGACCAGTACTGGTTCTTTGATTCCTCCGTCAAGGCGGCCCGGGAGATGGGTCTGCGCATCGCCACAGGCTATGACGTGATGGACAAGGGAAGCCGGGAGGAAGCCGAGCGGCAGAAGGAGCAGTGCAACGCCAAGAGCGAGGCCTATCTGAATGCCGGCGATCCGGGGCATATCTACGAACTGGCCTTCCATGCCGTCTATTCCGTCAGCGAGGAGATGATCGCCTGGACCAGCGAGCTGGCGGAGAAATACGATGTCAACCTCCACATCCATCTCTGCGAGACGCGCAAGGAAGTGGAAGACTGCAAGGCTGCCCACGGCGGGCTTACCCCGGTCGAGTACCTCGACCACCTGGGGGTGCTGTCCCCGCGCCTGCTGGCCGCCCATACCCTCTGGCTGACTCCGCACGACATTGAACTGCTCGCCGCACACGGCGTACACTGTATCCACAATATCAACTCCAACACCAAGTTGGCCTCCGGCTACCGCTTCCTGTACAACGAGATGCGGGATGCCGGCATCAATCTGTGCATCGGCACGGACGGCTGCGCTTCCTCCAACAATCTCGACCTGCTGGAGGCTATGAAGACGACGGCCATCTTCCAGAAGGCCTGGCGGGAAGACCCGGCCGCGCTGCCGCTCAACGAATTGATGGACATGGCGACGGTCAACGGCGCACGGGCGCTCCGCTTCGATGCCGGACGGATCGAAGAGGGCGCGGTCGCCGACCTGATCCTGATCGAGACAGACAATACCTTCTTCCTCTCCCCCGGTCCGTTCCTGGCGAACCTGATCTACTCGGCGCACTCGGACTGCATCGACTCGGTCATCTGCGACGGCCGTTTCCTGATGCGCCACCGGGAGATCCCCGGAGAGCGGGAGATCCTGGCCGAGGCCCGCAAGGTCCTCGCCAAAATCGCATAAACACTAAAAGTTTTGACCACTATGGACAGCAGAATCCGCACTTACCAGATTGCTGCAGACTACATCCGCCAACAGATCGGAGGGCTCACGCCCCTGGTCGGCATTGTACTCGGCAGCGGCCTCGGCCGGCTGGCCGACCAGATCGAGGATCCCGTCGTGATCCCTTACAAAAGTATTCCCGGCTTCCCGGTCTCCACGGCCGTGGGCCACAAAGGCAATTTCATCCTCGGCCGCCTGGGCGGCAAAGAGGTCATGGCCATGCAGGGCCGCTTCCACTACTATGAAGGTTACCCGATGGAACTCGTGACCATCGGCGTGCGTACGATGGCGGTGCTGGGCGTGCAGTATCTTTTCGTGTCGAACGCGGCCGGAGCCGCCAACCCGGATTTCCGCATCGGGGACCTGGTGGTGATCCGGGACCATATCAGTTTCTTCCCGAACCCCTTGATCGGTCCGAATATGGAGGAGCTGGGACCGCGCTTCCTGGACATGACCTGCGCCTATGACCTCGAACTGCAGCAGCTGGCACAGACCTGTGCCGACCGGCAGGGCGTGAAACTCCAGAAGGGCGTGTATTTCGGCAGCACGGGCCCGACCTATGAGACCCCGGCGGAGGTCCGTTTCTACCGCCAGATCGGTGCCGACCTGCTCGGGATGTCCACCATCCCGGAGGTGATCGTCGCCCGGCATTGCGGCATGCGGGTCTTCGGGATGTCCGTCGTGACCAACTGCGCCAATTTCGACAATCTGCCGCAGGCGCTCAACGACGGAGACGATGTCGTCAAGCAGGCCGATGCCGCCGCCGAGCGGATGACCGGTCTGTTCTCCGCGATGATCGCTTTGCTGTAGCATTCCGGCAGCTGCCTGCCTCTTGCAAAACCGTGCCACCCTCGGCATCGTCAGAGAGAGGGGCCCAAGCCAGCTTGGGAGGGACAGCGCGAAGCGCTGGTTTTGCAGGGGGCAGGCAGCTGCCGGAATCTATAGGGCAGAGTCGAGGAAATCGATAAAGCCCTGGACATCAAGATTGTAGGGACGAGGTCCGGCAAGTCGGTTACCGTCACCGTCCAGCAGGAAGTAGTTCGGCTGCGCATTGACGCCAAACTGTGAGAGCGCGATGTAGGAGTTGACGCGTCCGACATCTTTGAGGACCTTGCCGCGGTCATTCGTCACCCATTCCGATTCAGGAAGTTTCGTCTTGTCGTCAACGTGCAGCGCCACGATGACGAAATCCTCGCGCAGGCGCCGGAGCACTTCGGGGTCGGACCAGACGCGCGCCTCCATCTCCCGGCAATTGACGCAGCCGTAGCCCGTGAAATCCAGGAAAACCGGTTTGCCGGCCGCTTTTGCGGCAGCCAGGCCGTCCTTCAGATTTCCATAGGCAGGCAGGTCATGTGCGATGCGGATCGTCCCGGGCGCCGCCGCAGGGGCAGCGTCGGAAGCGGGCAGGACGGCCGTTTCACCCGATGCCTGGGTGGAGACGCTCCGCAGGACGAAATCCTGCGTCTCCATCGGAGGCAGGTAGCCAGAAAGGGCTTTGAGCGGTGCTCCCCACATGCCGGGAAGCAGATAGACGACAAAGGAGAAGACGGCGATCGCAAGGGTCAGGCGCGGCACGCTCAGATACTCCAGCGGAGAATCGTTCTTGAAGCGGATCTTGCCGATCAGATACAGGCCCAGCAAGGTGAAGACCGCGATCCAGATGGCCAGGTAGACCTCGCGGTCCAGCAAATGCCAATGATAGGTCTGGTCGGCCGTGCTGAGGAATTTCAGACCCAGGGCGATCTCGATGAAACCGAGGACCACCTTGACCGAATTGAGCCAGCCGCCGCTCTTGGGAAGTTTCTTGATCAGGGACGGGAACAGGGCCAGGAGGGTGAACGGCAGGGCGAAGGCGATGCTGAAAGCCAGCATCGTGACCATCGGTGTCCAGAACTCTCCCTGGGTGCTCTTGATCAGGACCGTGCCGACGATCGGCCCCGTGCAGCTGAAGCTGACAAGCACGAGCGTCAGGGCCAGGAAGAAGATACCGCCAATGCCTTTCTTGTCGCTGTTCTTGTCCGCGCTGTTGGTCCATTTGGACGGGAGCGTGATCTCGAAGGCGCCGAAGAAGCTGGCAGCAAAGACCATGAATACCAAGAAGAAGAGGATATTGGGCAGCCAGTGCGTCGAGAGCCAGTTGAAGATGTCGGCCGTGACGCCGCTGCCGCCGACGATCCAGGTAATGCCGATAATCAGGCTGATCGGGACGGTGTAGAGCAGGACGATGAACAGACCGTACAAGGCAGCCTTGAGGCGCCCCTGACGGGGATTCTCGCTCCCCTTCATGAAGAAGGAGACGGTCATCGGGACCATCGGGAAGACACAGGGGGTCAGCAGCATGGCGAAACCCCACAGAATTGCTTCAAGAATTAGGGACCATAAAGTCTGCTTGTCGGAGGTACTGCTGTCTCCGACGACATCCTGCTGCGCAGGAAGTCCGGGTATTACACGCCCGCTCCCGCTGTTCCTGGCTTTGAAAAAAGCCTCGAAATCCCAGTCCACCGGCATATAACACGCCTCTCCCTCGCACGGCATATAGGTCACCGTGCCGGTGACGTGGTCGATCCCCGGGTCCAGATCTCCGGTCAGGATCAGCTGGTTGCCCTCAGGACCTTCCTTGACCTCAGATTTCCAATGGATCTGGGGAGAGGCCTGCAAGGCCAGGACCAGAAGAAGGATTCGGAACATGACGGATTACTTGGCGATGGCGACGGAACGGGTCTCGCGGATGACGGTGATCTTCACCTGACCCGGATAGGTCATCTCATCCTGGATACGCTGGGCGATGTCGGTGGACAGACGGGCCGCCTGGTCGTCGGAGACTTCCTCGGCACCGACAATCACGCGCAGTTCACGGCCTGCCTGGATGGCATAGGACTTCGTCACCCCCGGATAGGAAGCAGCCAGGTCTTCCATCCCCTTGAGACGCTTGATGTAGGACTCGATCACCTCGCGGCGGGCACCGGGGCGGGCACCGGAGATGGCATCGCCGACCAGCACCAGCGGAGCATAGATGGAGGTCATTTCCATCTCCTCGTGGTGGGCGCCGACGGCATTGCAGATCTCGGGGCGCTCCTTGTACTGCTCGGCGAGCTTGGCGCCCAGGATGGCGTGCGGCAGTTCGGGATCCAGGTCGCCGACCTCGACGATATCAGGCAACAGACAGGCGCGGCGGGCGATCTTGGGATTCAGCCCCAGTTCGGAAGCCATGATGGCACAGATGTTTGCCACTTCGCGGGAGTGCTGAAGCAGGTTCTGGCCATAGGAGGAACGGTATTTCATGCGGCCGATGAGCTTGACGAGCTCCAGGTTGAGGCCGTGGATACCCATGTCGATGCAGGTGCGCTTGCCGGTCTCCAGGATTTCGTCCTCGAGCTGCTTGCTGACCTTGTTGACGACTTCCTCGATACGGGCGGGATGGATGCGGCCGTCGATCACGAGCTGGTGCAGGGAGAGACGGGCCACTTCGCGGCGGACCGGGTCGAAAGCAGAGAGCAGGATGGCGTCCGGCGTGTCGTCCACGACGATCTCCACACCGGTAGCCGCCTCCAGGGCGCGGATGTTGCGTCCTTCACGGCCGATGATGCGGCCCTTGACCTCGTCGTTCTCGATCGGGAAGGTGGTCACGGCGTTCTCGATCGCCGTTTCCGTGGCCGTACGCTGGATGGTGTTGATGACGATGCGCTTGGCCTCCTTGGCGGCGTTGAGCCGGGCCTCATCCATCGTATCGTTGATGTATGCCTGGGCTTCGGTACGCGCCTCGGCTTTCATATTCTCGACGAGCATCTTGCGGGCATCCTCAGCGGACATGCCGGCAATCTCTTCCAATTCTTTGTTGACTTGGGCCGTGACTTTCTCACACTCTTCAAGCTTGGCGTCCAGTTTGTTCTTGAGGGCGTTGACCTGCCCTTTCTGGGAATCCAGGTCGTGCTGGCGACGGTTCAGCTCGTTCGCCTGCTGGTTCAGCTGGCCTTCGCGGGACTTGATGTTGTTCTCGCGGTCGCGCAACTCCCCGTTCTTTTTGTTTACCTGATTCTCGTGCTCGCTCTTGAGCTGGAGGAACTTCTCTTTGGCCTGGAGGATCTTCTGCTGCTTGATACTCTCCGCCTCGAGATTGGCCTTCTCGATGATGGCATCCGCCCGGCCCTTGGAAGCGGCGCGGCTGACCAGTATATAAATTGCCAAAGCCAGTACGGCGCCGGCAACTGCTGCTAGGATGTAGTATAAAAACATAGTATATATATAAATAAACAGTATCTGCTTGTCGAAGCAGATACTGTCAGGGAAAAAAGCCGTCAGCCGAACTTTCAGAAAAACCTCTGATTAGGTTTTGGGCTCCGTGCTGTCTCGGGCTTCCCGTCGAAGCGGGCTTGCCTTCCTCAGTGCGAGTGGACCCGGTTCCGAAGAACTTGTTGTTTTCAGAAGATGGGCCTGACGGCTTATCACTTTTTCATTCCCTCCAGATAGGCACTGATATCCCCCTGCAGAGCCTCCACCTCATCTACGAGGCGGGACATCTTTTTCTGGGCGGAGAGCTTGCCTGCAGCCTCCTGGATCGCCACGAAGACCAGTTTGTCCTCCGGACTGCTCTCCGGGAAACGGGCATCGAACTTGGTCATCATGGCCGTCACGTCAGATGCGGCGAGACGCATCAGCTGCTCCATCTCCGGGGATGCGGCGCTGAGGCGGTAGGGCTTGCCGGCAACTTTTAACGTAATATCCTGGGCCATCTCAATTCTCCAGCAGTTTTATACACCTGTCAATCTCCCGAATCAGCTTATTTATACGATCTTTGGACTCGGCCGGATCACCGGCCGCCTGAAAAGCACGCATCAACTCGAGATTGTCTATCTGTTGGTTTAAATCAGTAATCTGCTCCTTGTATCGCAGGCATTTCTCCTCGCTCGCTGCAAGCCGGCCGGCCAAGGTGTCTGCACGCTGCTTTTCAGCCTCGTACTGGGCAACCAATTTGGCGATATTTGACTTGATATCTTCGAGCATACTGGATGATACCTAATCTACAATATGCAAATATAAGAAAAAAACGGAGATTGTCAAATCTCCGTAATCCCTTTATAGGTCTCGCTGACTTTGCGATAGCTGTCCAGATTACCTATGTCATAACGGTGTCCGGGCATCTCCATGGCATGGACGGGGACCTGCGCGGAGAGCCACGCCAGGAAGGATCCCGGTGCATCCGTCCCACAGCCCGAAGCAATCCCCTCGCGGACACGTCTGGCATCCTCGCGGGTATAGTAATAGAAGGGCGGGCAGCACCAGTGACTCAGCGGATGTTCGGGCTTCTCGATCATGGCAAGCACGCGGTCGGAGGGATCAACCTGGACGTTGGCACTTTTATGAAGCCGAGCCTCGTCCGGCTCAAAGTAACGCATGATGCAGGAAGTCCCTTTGGAGAGTGAATATTCCATGAACCGGCGCAGGCTGAAGTCTAGGACATTGTCTCCGGCAATGACCAGCATATCATCATCCAGTCCAAGCTGGTCGATGGCGTACTGGATATCGCAGACCGCTCCCAGACGCGTCTCATTGGTGGACGTACCGTCATCAATCACGGTAACGTCAGCGGGTGCCCAATCCTGAAAGACAGGAGCAAACTTGTGGTTGGATATCACGACGAAACGATCCACAAGTCCAGCGGAGGCAATATCATCGATCAGCCAGTCCAGAATCGTTTTCTCCCCGACCTTCAGAAGAGGTTTGGGGAAATTCTCCGTCAAGGGATAAAGGCGGGTCGCATACCCGGCCGCAAGGATCAGACATTTCATGGCATCGAATCTAATAATTGATGCAAAGATATAAAAAACAGACCTGCGAAGAAAACTTCTCCGCAGGTCCCAAGGAATAATATTTATCTAAAGAGGAAATTATTTCGTCTTGATAATAACAGTACGGCTGAGAGCGTCGTTGTTGAAGAAGATAGGATCGACACCACCGTTAGCATTGATGGAAAGCTTGCTGGCAGGGACGCCCTGGCTCACAAGGTAGTCGAGGACAGCCTGTGCACGCTTCTCGGAAAGGTTCTGGTTGGTCTTGGCGGAACCCGTCTTCTTGTCGGCGTAACCGTTGATGGTGAAGCTGGAGTCAACACTCTTGATACCCTCGGCGAAGAGGTTCAGGCGAGCCTTGTCAGCCTGGGTGAGAGTAGCCTGACCCTTGCTGAAGAAGACAGCGGTAGAGGAAGGGATCTCCTTGTTGACGATCTTCTCGACCTCCTTGACAACAGTCTCGGTCTTGACCTCGGTCTTCACGACAGGGTGATTCTTGGCATACTCCTTGGCGAGCTCCTCGGCAGCCTCCTTGGAGAGGTAACCGGCAGC
>JAILAO010000128.1 GCA_024681565.1 Bacteroidales bacterium | reverse complement strand
TGCCGTATTTTTCTATAGCCTTGACGGCGGCCTCCTTCAGGCGGGGGTCGTCAGAAAGTCCGAGATAGGAGTTGGAGCCGAACATGAGGACCTTCTTGCCGTCAGCCATGGTGACGATCGGATCCTGCCCGGAGGAGATGGGACGGTAATAGGGATAGATCCCCGCTGCCCTTGCCTCCACTGCGCGCGTATCCTTGGCGCAGAGCTCGTTCAAGATTTTTTTCATTGGTACGGTTTGTCTTTTAGTACTGGCTGCAAAGATACACAATTTCTCATAAAATCAACCCACTTTACATTTCCTTGCGCAAGCGTGGGAAACCTGTCCGTAAAAGCATTATCTTTGTTTGCCTATGGGATTTCCGTCTGACACTTCTCCCCGGCAGGGTCCGTTGCGCATCGCCGTCGTCGGCGGGGGCGCAGCCGGCTGTTTCTGCGCCATCGGCGTGAAACGCCGGCTGCCGGAGGCCGATGTGACCCTCTTCGAAGCGGGCCCCAGGCTTCTGGCCAAGGTCGCCGTGACGGGCGGGGGCCGCTGCAACCTCACCAACAGTTTCCGCCGGGTTGCGCTGGACGGCGGCAGCGCCCGGGAGCCCGGGATGCTGCGCCTGGAGGAGGTCTATCCGCGCGGCGGGCAGCTGATGCGGCGGGCCTTGCGGGTGCTGGGTCCGGCGGACACACAGCGCTGGTTCGAGGCGGAGGGCGTACGGCTCGTTACACAGGAGGACGAGTGCGTCTTTCCGGTGAGCCAGGATGCGATGCAGATTGTCCGGACGCTGGAGCGCGGCCTGCGCACGGCGAGCGTGCGTGTCTGCCTGAATGCCCCGGTCGAGCGTATCGAGGCGCTCCAGGAAGGCGGTTTCGGACTCCTGTCCCGGGCGGAAACCTTCCCGTTCGACCAGGTGGTCGTCACGGTTGGCGGAAGCTCGCGCGAGAAACTCGAACGCCTGCTGCCGGCGGGCATCGAAGTGACGCCCTGCGTGCCGTCCCTGTTTACCCTCAAGATTCCCGATGACGGTCTGCGCGCCCTGATGGGCACCGTAGTGCAGCAGGCGGGCCTGAGCCTGGCCGGGACCCGGTTCCGCGCAGCGGGCACCCTCCTGCTGACCGACTGGGGCGTGAGCGGACCGGCGACGCTGCGCCTGAGTTCCTACGCCGCCCGCCACCTGGCGGAAAACGCCTACGGCGGCACACTGCTGGTCAACTGGCTGGACGCGCCCGAGGCGCAGGCGCGCGAATGGATCGCCGCCACGGCCGCGGCAAATTCCCGGCGGCAGGCCGCCGGCACACCGCCGGAGGGGATCACCGCCCGGCTCTGGCGCCACCTGCTGGGGCGCGCCGGGCTGCGGGAAGACCTGCGATGGGCGGAACTCGGCAGCAAGGGAGCGGCCCGGCTTGCCGCGACCCTGACGGCGGACGCCTACCCCGTCGCGGGCCGGGCACGGTTCAAGGAAGAATTCGTGACCTGCGGGGGCGTCGCGCTCGGCGGCGTCCATCTCAACAGTCTGGAATCGAAGAAATACCCCGGTCTCTATTTCGCCGGGGAGGCGCTGGACCTGGATGCCGTCACGGGCGGCTTCAACCTCCAGGCCGCCTGGTCCACCGGCGCCCTCGTCGCCGCGTCGGTCGGCTAGCGTTCGTAGGAAGCCTCGTTGCCCGGACATTCCTCCACCTCGACCTTGTAGCACTGCGGGATCTGCTCACAGATCCAGCGGGCCAGGTTCTCCGTGGTGGGGTTGAAGGGCAGGACCTCGTTGAGGTCTCGGTGGTCGAGCGCGCCGCAGATGCGCTTCTCGATCTCGCAGAAATCGACCACCATCCCGTCGGTATCCAGTTCTTCGGACGCGCAATAGACGGTGATCCGCCAGTTGTGCCCGTGGTCCGGCTCCGTCTGTGTGCCGCCGGCGAAAGAGATGTGGTGGCTGGCGGAGACGGTCATCGTTTTCTTGACCCTAAACATTGCCGCTCTTTTCGATATAGCTGAGGAACTCGTTGCGGGTCTGGGCGTTCGTGCGGAAAGACCCCGTCAGGTAGGTCGAAGTCATCACCCCGCTCTTGCGCACCCCGCGGCTCTCCTTGCACATGTGGCGGCCGCGCATCATCAGGGCCATGCCGCGCGGGGGATTCTCGGTGCCGAGAGCCGCGGTAAGCATCTCCACGACATCGTGGACCAGACGCTCCTGGACCTGCAGCCGGGCGGAACAATAGTCCACCACGCGACCAATCTTGCTCAGCCCGAGGATGCGCCCCTTGGGGTTGGGGAGATAGGCGAACCAGTAATCGCCGAAGAAAGTGCGGCAGTGGTGTTCGCATACGGAATAGAAAGGGCCCGTATCCACGACCATGTCGTCATAGATGATACCGTCCTGACCGTTGGGGAAGGTCGTCACGACCGGCGCCTGCGCCGGGTCATAGCCGCGGAACATCTCGCCGAACATCCGGATCATCCGGTCCGGGGTGTCCTGCAGCCCGGTACGGTCGGGATTCTCCCCGATATATTCGAGCAGTTCGCGGATATGCTGTTTGGCTTGTTCTTCTGTGATCATAGTTCGAACGTGGCTGTGTTGTCGGCGGTCTCCCGGACGATGACTTTGTAGCAGTGCGGGATCTGTTCGCAGATCCAGCGGGCCAGGTTCTCCGCCGTAGGGTTGAAAGGCAGGACCTCGTTGAGGTCCCGGTGGTCGATACGGTCGACGATCCGCTCCTTGATCAGTTTGAAATCCACCACCATCCCGTTGGCGTCGAGTTCCTCCGATTTGCAGAAGACCTCGATCTCATAGTTATGGCCGTGGGGCCGGGCGCATTTCGTGGGATAGTCCACCACCAGATGATGGCTGGCCGCGACCGTGAGCTTTTTGGAAACGTAGAACATACCGTTGCAAAGATACACAAAAACTCCATACATGGAACCCGCCCCGACAGGTGTCCACAAAAACGGCGTCATACGCAATTTTCCTGGACACCTCCGGCTGGGGACCTCGGTTTTATGGCAAAAACCAGGGGAGGTATCCAAAAAAACAGCATCTCAAGCAATTTTCCCGGACACCTCTCTGTCGGGGAAGGTTTTTCGTTATCTTTGTGTGCGATGAGCGTTCTTCCCGACCTGCCCGTACTGGAGATTGCCGATGCCGTGAACCGGCAGCTGGCGGATGCGCCGTGCCTGGTGGTGACGGCGCCGCCGGGAGCCGGCAAGTCCACCCTCCTGCCGCTGACCATCCTCCAGGGGTTTCTGGGCGGACCCCCCGCTGAAAGAAAGGATCAGAAATCGAAGATCCTCATCCTGGAGCCCCGGCGGCTGGCGGCGCGCCAGATCGCTGAGCGGATGGCCGCGCTGCTCGGCGAACCGGTGGGACGGACCGTCGGATACCGGATCCGTTTCGAGAGCCGCGTGAGCGCGGCGACGCGGATCGAGGTGCTCACCGAAGGGATCCTGACACGGATGCTGGTGGACGACCCGGCGCTGGAGGGCGTCGGCATCGTGATTTTCGACGAATTCCACGAGCGGAGCCTGCAGAGCGACGTGGCGCTCGCCCTGACGCGGGAAGCGCAGCAGCTCCTCCGCCCCGAACTGCGCATCCTGCTGATGTCGGCGACCATCGACACCGAAGCCCTCTGCACGGCCCTGCAGGCCCCGCTGATCGAAAGTTCCGGCCGGATGTTCCCGGTCGAGATCATCCATACCCCCGAAGAAGCCACACCGGAAGACGTCGCTGAGCGCGTCGCCCACTGGGTGCGCACCGCCCACCGCGACCATCCCGGCGACATCCTCGCCTTCCTGCCCGGCGAGGGAGAGATCCGCCGTTGCGCCGAGCTGCTGGCCGGCGCCTTTGAAGACCGCACCCGCATCTGCCCGCTCTACGGCCTGCTGTCCCCTGCCGAACAGCGCACCGCCATTGCGCCGGGCCCGGCGGGGCAGCGCAAAGTCGTGCTCGCCACCCCCATCGCCGAGACCTCGCTGACCATCGAGGGGGTCCGGGCCGTGGTGGACGGCGGGTTCTGCCGGCGGCTGGTATTCGATCCGCAGAACGCCCTGAGCCGCCTGGAGACCGTCCGGATCAGCCGGGACATGGCCGACCAGCGCAGCGGCCGGGCGGGCCGCGTGGCACCGGGCGTCTGCTACCGTCTCTGGAACCTCGGCACCGAAGCCCGGCTGGCTGCGACCCGCGTCCCGGAGATCCTCGAGGCAGACCTTGCCGGGACGGCGCTGGACGCGGCTGCCTGGGGAGAAAGCCGGCTCGAGGCGCTCGCCTGGCTCACCCCGCCGCCGGCTGCGCACATCGCCCAGGCCACGCAGCTGCTGACCCTGCTGGGCGCCCTCGACGAACGGGGACACATCACCCCGCACGGCCGCCGGCTCTCCGCCCTGCCCTGCCACCCGCGTATCGCGCAGATGCTTCTGCGGGCAGCTACGCCCGAAGACAGACTGCTGGCGGCGGACATCGCCGCCCTGCTCGAAGAGAAAGACCCGCTCGCCGCGGAAACGGGCGATGCCGCGCTGACCACGCGCCTCGAGGCCCTGCACGCCGCACGGCGTACCGGCCGCTGGGCGCGCATCGCCCAAATCGCCGGACAATACCGCCAGCTGGCAACGAAAAGGGGCCAAAGCGTGGCCACCCCCGGCTTCGAGACCGGGGGTGGGAACGATTCCGCCCAAAACCGTTGCCAGCCCCAGACCGATCCTTATGTAGTCGGACGGCTGCTGGCGCAGGCCTATCCGGAACGCGTCGCCAAGGCGCGCCCGGACGGTCCGGGCCGTTTCCAGCTCGCGACGGGCGAACTGGCCGCCGTCGATCCCGGCGACGCCCTCGCCGC
>JAILAO010000152.1 GCA_024681565.1 Bacteroidales bacterium | reverse complement strand
GCGTGGACCGCATCAAGCAGGCTTTCTCCTTATGAGCAAAGAAAAAAAGCCCCAGCAGGTCCGCATCACCAACAAGCGGGCGTCGTTCGACTACGAGTTCCACGAGGAGTACGACGCCGGCATCGTGCTCGTAGGCACGGTGATCAAATCCCTCCGCGCCGGCAAGGCCTCTCTCCAGGATGCCTATTGCTATTTCTCCGGAGGAGAACTCTACGTGCGCGGGATGAATGTCGCCACCTACTTCTGGGCGTCGGCCTGGAGCAGCCATGAACCGCTGCGCGACCGGAAGCTCCTGCTCACCCGCCGCGAGCTCAAACACCTCGCGCAGGCAGTCAAGACCAAGGGACTGACCATCGTGGCCGTCCGCGCCTACATCGCGGCCAACGGCTTCGCGAAGCTGCATATCGCGCTCGCCAAAGGCAAGAAGGAATTCGACAAGCGCGCCACCATCAAGGAGAAAGACATCCGCCGGGAAATGGAAAGAGAATAGACGCATGCCCCGCCTCAAACATAGCATCATCGCCGAGCTGCCCCAACCCGAGCGGCTCGACCTGGCCGCACTGGCTGCCGACTATGCTTCCGGGCGCTGCGACCTGATCGTCGTACTCGGCCCGACGGCCTCCGGCAAGACCCGCTATGCCGTCGGACTCGCCGAAGAGATCCGGGCCGCCGTGGCCCTGGGGCTTTTCGAGGGCTGTCCCGCCCGGATGACGGACGGTCCCGGCGTCACCGGTGCCGAGATCATCTCCGCAGACTCCCGGCAGGTTTACCGCGGGATGGACATCGGAACGGGCAAGGACCTCGCGGAATACGGCGATGTCCCCTACCACCTCATCGACATCGCCGAACCCGGGACACAGTACAATGTCTGGCAGTACCAGCAGGACTTCACCCGCGTGTATACCGACATCCGCGCCCGCGGTGCCGTACCCATCCTCTGCGGAGGAACGGGCATGTACATCAATGCCGTCACGCGCGGCTATGATTTCTCGGAGAAAACGCCCCTGAGCGCCGCCCGTGGGTAGACACCCGTCCGTGAAGGCCTTCCGCAGCAGCCTTTCTTCATCGGCACGCTGGTGGACCGCGACACGCGCAACGCGCGCATCGACGCCCGGCTGGATGCCCGGCTGCAGGAAGGGATGGCAGACGAGATCCGCGGACTGCCGGAGCGCGGCGTCCCCGCCGAGGCACTCATTTCCTACGGACTTGAGTACAAATATGTTACCCTCTATCTGCAAGGCGAGCTCCCCTACGACGAAATGCGCGGGAAGCTCGCTATTGCGATCCATCAGTTCGCCAAGCGGCAGATGACCTGGTTCCGCGGAATGGAACGCAGCGGCGTCCGCATCCACTGGGTGGAGGTCTAGAAGGCGTATCCCAGACTTACCGTAAGCGTATTGCCCAGGGTCTTGGATGCGGTCATGAAGGCAGCATCCAGATGGAATCCGGCATACTGCACGCCTACGCCCAGCGAGGCATAGGTCGGGACGGCCTTGGCGGCATCGCCGTAATGGAAACCGCCGCGGAGCGAAACGATTTCCGCAAGACAGTACTCGAGGCCCAGTCCCGCCATCAACGCGCCGGAGAAAAGATAATCCGCCTCGAAACCGGCCGTAAAGCCGGCAGCAGAATAAGCACCTCCCAGACGGGCCATCATCGGCAGGGCATATTTCGCAGAACCGTAGCTGAGCGGTGAACCGATGTTGGAAACACCCAGGGCGGCACGGAAGGCATCGCGCGCATACATCGCCGTGATGTCGGCGGCAAAAGCCGATCCCTTCAGGTTCGCGGCGATGGCGGAAGACAGGAAGCGTCCGGCTACGCCGACGGACAGTCCGTCCATCACCGCATAGGACACGCCCAGCCCGGCCACAAGGTCCGACGGGGTGAAGGTCCCGGTCACCTGGCCGCTCACCGCAGCGGCATCATAGGGTCTGTCCCGCAGCATCCGCCCGGAGAAACCGACGGCAAGCCGGTCATTCACCCGATAGAAAGCGCCCAGTCCGGCCATCAGGTTGGCAGCGGTCTTCGGCGCCCACATCCCATACGTGGCCGCCACATCGAAACGTCCCCCGGACAGGGACATGGCTGCCGCGTTGTTGTCCACGGCAAAAGCACCGGCGGTCCGGACCAGGGATGTCCCTCCCGTCGCATACACGGCAGGGTCGGATCCCACCAGCAGGGCCGGAGCGCTCTGGGCGGCGGCGGACAGCGTCCCGGCCGCCAGGAGGAAAAGAAGCAATATCTTTTTCATAGCATGTGCGTTTACTGTTTCACGATGGTGTAGCGGCTTCCCCCGACCCGGACATAATAACTGCCGCCCGGCTGGGCGCTCAGGTCGATGGCCAGGGGTTCGAACGGATCCAGCGACACGCCCGCCTGGGAGAAGACCACGGCCCCGGACTTGCCGGAAACCGTTACGTCCGCCGTCTGCGGCTCCCCGGCCCGGAGGTAGAGCACATCCTTGACCGGATTGGGATACAGGTCGTACGGACGGGTGCTGTCACGGACCAGGACCCGGAAAGACGAGCTGGCGCTGAGGCCGCGGGCATCCGTCGCGGTCACGGTCACGGTCGTCGATCCATACGAATTGGCCTTCACGGTCAGTTCATCTCCGGACACCGTGCAGTTGACGATCAGCGCCGTTCCACCCAGGGTGGCCGTATAGCTCAGTTCTTCGCCGTCACTGTCCCGGAAATAATCGCCCAGCCGGTAGGACAGCGTCTCGCCCGTAGCACCGAAGCGATGGTCCTCAAAAGAGGTAACCGCCTCCGGAGCATGGTTCTCCAGAATGGTGTAGCTGAATTTCTGCACGGTCTCGGCATAACCGTCCGTAACGGTCAGCACGCCCGGATAGGTCTTTCCTTCCTCCGCCTGTAAAGCATTGATCGTCAAGGTTACGACCCCGTCCGAGAAAGAAGCTTTCATCCCGGGCATTTCCTCAGTCACCGTATAACTCATCGGATGGCCGTCCGGATCCTCCAGACTGAAACGCATCGTTCCGCTCGCGTGAGACGCCAGCTTGAGGGAGACCCCGTCCAGCGGCGTCACTTTCGGGGCGGCATTCGCCCCCGTCGTCTCGGTCTTTTCGCCGGAAAGAGAAGAGAGCCGTCCCATCAGCGCTTCGGAGCAGATGCGGAAATGATAAGTCGTATTGAACGAAAGTCCGGACAGGGAGGCAGCCAGGGCATCCCCGGAAGCATACCCGCTTCCGGGAACGGTCAACTGCCGGACACCCGCTGCGGGAGCGGACGGATCCAGCGCCGCCAGGGACTGTTCCGAATAGAACACGCGATAGCAGAACGGAAGCTCCCCGCCCGAAGCGGCCGGAACCGTCCAGGAGAGATCGACATAGTTGGCATGCGCTTTCGCCGACAGGTCCGTCACGGGATTCGGTGTCACATCGGACGCCGCCTGCAAGGCGGCATAGGCATCGACCAGTCCGGCGCCCAGGCGGGTGGCATAGGACCCGTTCTCCTCAAGGGCTTTCTTGTCGGCTGTACTCTGGAGCAACCAGATCAGCCGGTCGCGCGTGAATCCTTTGTGTCCGACACCATAGTGCGAAATGATCAGCGCGGCCACGCCGGTCACATGCGGCGCCGCCATGGACGACCCCTGCATATTGCCGTAGGTATTGTCCGGCAAGGTGGAGAGGATGTAGGTATTGCGGTTGGCATCACCGCCGGGGGCAGAAATGTCCACCCACTCGCCATAGCTCGTGAAATAGGAACGGACATAATTGGCGCTCAGGGCAGCCACGGCGAAGACATTGTCGTCCATCGCCGGACGCTCGGACTCGCGTCCGTCGTTTCCGGCGGCGAAGATGACCAGTCCCCCGATCATCGGTCCGGTCTGGACGCCGTTCTCATCCACGCCTGCATAGGTGTTGAAATAATCGATGGCATCGACGTAGGACTGGGGCGTCGGGGAGACATTGTCCACAAACCCCCAGCTGCAGTTGACCAGCACCGCACCGTTGTCGGCGGCATACACGAAAGATGCCGGAGTATCCGCATTGTTCCGTCCGTCGAGGGTCTGCGTGCTCATGATCCGCACGCCGGAGCCCGAAGTCCCGTCCCCGCCGGCCACGCCGGCCACGCCGGTCCCGTTGTTGTTGACCGCCGCGATCGTACCGGCCACATGGGTCCCGTGATCCCCCGGTTCCAGTTTGCCGACCAGGGTCTCTCCGTCGTAGGACATGAAACTGTAGCCATAGATATCGTCGACGAAGCCGTTCCCGTCATCGTCCTCCCCCGGTTTGCCATGGTACTCTGCCGTATTGACCCACATATTGGCGGCCAGGTCTTCATGGGTATAATCCACCCCCATATCGTTGACGGCAACGATTACCTCCGGTTTGCCGGTCTCGATGGTCCAGGCCCGGAAAGCGTTGACATCACAGCCTTCCGCCCACTGGTCCTTGCCGCCCGGATTCTGAAGATTCCATTGCTTGGGCAGCTGGGGATCGTTATACGGGTACGTCAGTTGCATCGGCCGGACCTCCGGGACATACTCCACCACCTCGACATCTTCCAGCGAAGAGACGCTCTGCCCCGCCTTGGAAAGCGGGAGCGACCCGTCGAAACGGATGTCATACCAAAGGTGCAGGCCGGCGCGGCGGTGCCGTTCTTCGAAACGGCCGGCCGGCGGGAAAGTCCGCGTCAGGGTATAAGTACCCAGGGCATCCAGATCCAGTCCGGCCGCCTTGGTCGCGGCGGGCTCGTTCTTGAATTTGACCCGGAGGTGTCCGGGGCGGGCGCCTGCCGGCACCTCCGGAGACACATCCGCCTGCATCCCGGGGACCTGCGGCATATCTCCTTTCTCAGAGCAGGACGACAGCAGGAAGGCTCCCGAAAGGGCAAGGAAGAAGAGGGTTTTTCGGAACATGCTTGACTCAGTTTAGTCGGATCGTTTGAAAACACAAAAGGAGCGCACCCGTTGATGACGCTCCTTTTGTATAGATTTACAGACAATTAGTCCATCTCGAAGGATTCGAAGCCATAGCCCCAGGGACCCGTTGCATCATAGTAGATGACATAGAAGGTATAGGTCTTGGAGGAAGAATCCCATTCACCGGACGGGAAGGCGGTAGAACCGGCATAGTCGTTCACGTCGTCGATATAGATCTTGCCGTACGTGGAGTGCGTGTAGCCGATGTACTGGTCGTGCACCGTCGTGGTGTTGTCGGAATTGAGCGTAAACAGGAAGTCGACACCGTAGCACCAGTTGGCGATCTTGTAGACCGGGAGGCCGACCGCCTTATAGATAGGCAGACCGGGATCGGAGCCGCTGAAGAGGCAGTCCGGATTGTAGGTATAAGTACCGGTACCGATCTGCTCCCAGGTGTAGGCTTTCTGGAAAACACAGTTGACTTCGCTCTTGGACAGATCATCCGTTTCGTCGGAGACGATGGCGATCGATCCCTTGTAGGCCGTACCGACAACCATGGCGGACAGGTCAAGGGTGATGGTAGCGGAAGCTTCTCCGGCAGCGAAGGTGACGCTGGAGGGGACACCGATCGTGGACGGGAGAGAAGACTCGAGGCTGACAGTCAGCGAACCATCGCTGTTGCGACGGCCCAGCGTGATATCAAAGCTGGTCTGGGTAGCCGAGATCTCCGTATTGGAGATGGTGGACTGAAGGAAGGAAACACCGGCATTGTTCTCGCTGTTCTCGAAAGTCGTTCCGATGTTGTCAACATTACAGGATACAGCCAACGCTGCAGCTGCGCCCAGCACAAAGATACTTTTGAAAATATTTTTCATATTCGATCGATCTAAAGTGAATTATTCGGCAACAACCGGAGTCAGGGAAGGATCGTCACCCTCGGTGGCGGTAGCATAGCTCGAGATCGGGTTCTGAACCATGTAAGGGTTGGCGTCGAACTCGGCCTGCGGAATGGTAAGCACCCAGTCGAAGGACTCGGGATCGTTCAGATGCAGGGAAGTCATCAGGGCGGCAGCCGGGTGGCCCATCTCCGTGGTACGGATGAAGCCCTGGCGGAGACGCTTGATATCATAGATACGGCCATACTCGCCCCAGAGTTCGATACGGCGCTGGAGGATGATCTCCTCAAGCAGGGAACCCGTCTCCTCGGTCGTGATCGTAGCAAGGTCGGTACCGGTGAGGCCGGAGCAGTCGTAATCCGCGTCACGGGTAGCCATCAGGGCGTTGAGCGCCGTCTTGGCCTCGCTCTCATTGCCCAGGCGGCAAGCCGTCTCGGCGATGATCAGCTGCATCTCAGGAGCGCGCATAAAGATGTGGTCTGCACCGGTCATCGGGCTGCTCGGATCCTGGAAGAGGAACTTATACTGCTGGTAACCCTTCGTAGAACCGTCCTTCAGGACCTCATAGCTCCACCAGTCGGCAGCACGCTTGTCGTTGGCACCCATCTTCCCATACAGCCAGGCGCTGGCGCACTTGCGGGAAGCGTCGCCGTAGCCGCCGAAGCGGTAATCCATATGGGCCAGGAACTGCGGGTTGGTCGTACCCTGGGTGGAGATGATCTCGGCGCCCCAGAGGACACTGCCGTGCGTAGCGTCGTTGTAGCGGAAGTTGGAATCATAGGCATAGCTGGCGCCGGCGACTGCGATGGAAGCAGCGTCGTGGGCAGTCTGGTAGTCACCCATATAGAGGGCGATACGGGCCTTGATGCCGTTGGCGACATACTTGTCGATGTGCGTGACATGATTCTGGGCGTGATCGGCGATCAGGCTGATGGCCTGGTTGATGTCGCTCATCGCCTGGGCGAAGACCTCCTTGTTGGTGGAACGGGCCTTGCCGGTGGTACCGGCATAGGTCGGCTCGGTATAGATAGGAACGCAGAGACGGTCCTCGTGGCCGATATAGCTGCGGGCGAAGATCATACCGCAATAGGCATAGCTCCAGGCACGGATGGCATAGGCGTTGCCGAGGATGTAGTTGATCTCATCCGGATCACCCTCGATTTCCGCCATGGCGTTGATGATGTAGTTGCAGTTGGCTATCAGGGTGTAGTAGTAATTCCACATGTCATACGAACGCCAGGAACCGGCCGTGTAGCGGGATTTGACGTTGTAGCGATAGTCGAACCAGAACCAACCGTTACCCTGGGCGGCCTGGACGAAGTCTTCACCCATCAGGTCCGCCATCAGGTTATAACCCTGCGGGCCGATGCACTGGTGATAGTTTCCGGTCGTGGAGACACCCCACTGCCACATGTAGCGGTAGGTGCCGTTGAGGGCCATCATGGCGCCTTCGGTGTCCGTAAACATCGTATCACCGGAGACGGCGTCAGTCGGGTTGGTATTGAGGAGCTCTTTGTTGCAAGCCGTAAGCGATACAAGCGCCAGGGCAATCAATGCAAAAAATATCTTTTTCATATTCGTAGTCTCCTTGAATTAGAAGTTGATGTCGATACCCAGGGAAATGGTCCGGGTCGGAGTGTAAGCCCAGCTGGTGCCACCCGTCATGTTGTACTGCGGGTTGAGACCGTTCAGCTTGGTGAAGAGCCACAGGTTGTCGCCGGTGGCGAAGAGACGCAGGGACTTGATGCCCGCCTGCTGGGTCCACTTGGTCGGCAGGGTGTAGCCGAGCTGGATGGACTTGATGGCGAAATAGGAAGCATCTACGAGCCAGCGGTCGGCGCTGATGTTGGTGGAACCGAGTTCGAGGATAGGCACGTCAGTGACATCGCCCGGATTCTGCCAACGGCGGAGAGCATGGGAACTCCAGGTATCGCCGGAATAGGTAACCTCCATGGCGCTTGCATAAACGCTGTCCCAGACATAACCTCCGACGGAGAAAGTGGTCAGGAAGCTGAAGTCGACGGGACCCCACTGGAAGTCAGAACCGAAGGAGCCCTGGAATTTAGGCTCGCGGCTGCCCCAGCCGATATACTTGCTGGCCGTAGCCTCGCTGGTGCTGGTGGTCTTGTACTCATAACCGAAGACCTTGCTGCCGTCTTCCTTGATGGTATTGGGAATCTCATAGGACTTGGCCACGTCATCGGCGTTGTAGTTCGGATCCGAAGTATCGGTCGGGACCTCGGTGTAAGCCCAGTAGAGCTGCTGGCCGTTGGCCGGGTCGACACCGGCGGAACGCGGCGTATACCAGGAATAGATAGGAAGACCTTCCTGGATCAGCTGGCTGCCGCTGAGGATACGCGGAGACTCGCCCGTAAGCTGGAGAACCTTGTTGCGGTTGAAGTAGCCCATCAGGGTGCTGCTGGCGCGGAGGTTGCCGCTCTTGAGCCAGTTGACGCGGATGGTACCTTCAAAGCCCTGGTTGTTCATGGAACCGACATTGGCATTGTAGCCGCTGAAACCGGTCGAGAGCGCCATCGGATAGCTGAGGAGCATATCGGTGGTCTTGGCGTTGTAGTACTCGAGGGTGACATTGAGCAGCTGCTTGAAGAAGGTTCCTTCGAGACCGACATTCCAGCTGCCCTTCTTCTCCCAGGAAACCGCAGGGTTGGCAAGGGAAGAAACGACGGCGCCGGCATTGTTGGCGTTCGGCCAGGTCAGGTCATAGAAGGACTGCCAGGCATAGTAGGAACCGATGGAATCGTTACCCAGCTGGCCATAGCTCAGACGGAGGGTCAGGTTGTCGATCCAGCTGGCATCCTTCATGAAGTCCTCCTGGGAGAGACGCCAGGATCCACCGAGGGACCAGAACTGACCCCAGCGGTTCTGCTCATAGAAACGGGAAGAACCGTCCGTACGCCAGGTAGCCTCGAGGTAGTACTTATCCTTGTAGTCTGCGGCGAGACGGCCGAAGTAGGACTCGATGCGGTAGACATTGGAATAGGAATTGGCATTGATGTCACCGGAAGCCGGTGCGATCTCATAGATGCCGGGATAGACCTGGGTGCGGTCGGCATAGAGGTAACGGTACTGATAGTTGTAGTACTCGTGGCCGGCCTGGGCAAGCAGATGGAAGTCGTTGAACGTACGTTCATACTTCAGGATCTGGTTCCAGGTATAGGAGAAGGTACGCGTGCTGTACTTGTCGATCTCACCGGAGGTGGAAGAACCGTCACCGTGATACGGATTGTAGTAAGAGGTGATGTAACGGCCGGAGATATCGGCACCGAAGTTGGTGCTCAGGCTGAGGCCCTTGAAGATACCCATCACGTCCTTGTCACCGCCGAGGGTGGCATAGGCACGGATGCTGGAGTTGTCGCGCAGCGTCTCGTAGGTATTGTCATACAGGTCACCGACAGCGTTGAAGCGGGAGGCCTTCGGACGGGCGCGGCCCTCATCGCCATAGTCGTAACGCTTGTTGCCGTTGGCGTCGAGGATATCGTTACCGTCCTCATCCTTCATATAGACAGGATAGATCGGAGCCATGAACTGGGCCGTATACCAGGCGTTACCCGTCTGGGTGCTGGAATACTGGGAACTGTTCTGGGTGGTGTAAGAATAGCTGGCGCTGGCGCCGGCGTTGAACCAGTCGGTAATGTTGTGGTCCACGTTGGCGCGGATGGAGTAACGCTTGAAGGCCGTGGTGATCAGCACGCCCTTATCATCGAGATAACCGAAGGAGAAAGCGTACTTGGTTTTGCGGTCACCACCGCTCACACCGAGCTGATACTCCTGGCGGATGGCGGACTTGTTGGTCAGGATATCCATCCAGTTCTCATTCCAGGCGGGAACGGCACCGGACACCAGTTTGCCGGTGGACGGATCGATGACCGTATCCCAGGTGTAGCTCTTATACGGATTGTAGATCTCACCGCCGAGCGCAGAGCTCAGGTCGGCGGAAGCCGCCAGGCGGGCATCGGCGTCGGCATAGCCGTTGTCCAGCACATAGCTGTTCTTGAGGGCTTCCCAGGTCAATTCGACGAACTCGTCCATGCTGACCATATCATAATCCTTGACCGAACGGGACTGCAGACCGACCGTCGCCTTGAAGTTGACGTTGGCCTTGCCTTCGGCACCGCGCTTGGTGGTGATCATGATGACACCGTTGGCAGCACGTGCACCGTACAGGGCGGAAGCGGAGGCGTCCTTCAGAACAGTCATCGTCTCGATGTCGTTCGGGTTGATGGAAGCAAGTGTACCGTCGAACGGAATACCGTCGACAACGTACAGCGGGGAGCTGGAAGCGTTGATGGAACCGGTACCACGGATCTGGATGGAAGCACCGTCACCAGGCTGGCCGGAACCGGCCGTCGTGGTGATACCGGCAACCATACCTTCCAGTGCCTTGGACACATTGGAAACAGTACGCTTCTGGAGGCTCTCGCTCTTGACAGTACCGGCAGAACCCGTAAAGGAAGACTTCTTGGCGGTACCGTAGGCAACGATGATGGACTCGTCCAGAGACTCGGAATCCGGGTCGAGGGAGATGTTGATGACACCGCGGCCATTGACGCTCTCCTCAACAAAAACGTAACCTACTGCAGAGAATTCAAGCGTTCCGTTGGCCGGAGCGTTGATCGTGAATGCACCCTTCTCATCAGAAGAAGTACCATTCATCGTACCTTTGACCACGATGGATGCAAAGGGAATTCCTTCCCCTGTCGAAGCGTCGGTGACCGTACCCGTCACGCGCATGTTCTGCGCGGAGAGGGACACTGCCATAAGCACAAACAGGGTGCTGAGGAACAGTTTCGCTTTTTTCATAAGCATTACTTTTAATTAAACAATAAACTATACTAACCTGTTTTCAGTTTTTTTCCACACGAAGAAAATCGAGAATCATTTTTGCAATAAAGAATCACAAATAAACGAGCGATTATTTGTCACTATCGCGACAATCAGGCACTCAAGCACGTTTTAGAGAATACTTATATTGGCATCGGAAGACGATATCGTCCATGGTTTACGCTTACATCCGGGTCAGCACGGCGGAGCAGTCCGGCTCCAGCCAGGAATATGAAATCCGCAACTGGGCCTCCCGGCAGGGGGTCGAGGTGGGGAAATGGGTGACTGAATCCGTCTCAGGGACCATTCCGCCGAAAAAGCGCAAACTCGGAAAACTGCTCAGAAAGATGAAACAGGACGACCTGCTGGTGTGTACGGAAATCTCCCGGCTCGGCCGGAACATGCTGATGATCATGTCTATCCTGAATGAATGCTCGTCACGCAGCATCCGGATCCACACCATCAAGGATCATTTTGACCTTAATAATAATATCAACTCCAAGATCATTGCCTTCGCCTTTGCCCTGGCGGCCGAGATCGAACGGAACCTGATCTCGCAGCGTACGAAGGAGGCGTTGGCGGACCGGAAGGCGGCGGGCGTCAAACTGGGACGCCCCTGCGGGAGCTATAAACAGCGGGATGCCGTTACGCAGGATTTGTCTGAAATACGCAGCAGAATCGCGGCAGGCGAGTCATATGCCCGTATTGCCAAGGACTATGGCATACACAGGAATACACTTGCAAATTACTTAAAATCAGAAGATTAAAAAAGAACCGCGGTCGGTTTGAAAAAATTAATGTTTCATTTTAAAACGAATTCGGCCAAAAAAGTTTGAATTCAAAATTTAAAATCTTCAAAACTCACATTTTTATCCGATTTTTGCCCGGAATTCGCGAATTAACACAATCTACCGCTAGATTACGAATTTGGAATTGTGAAAAATTGTTGCGAACTTGCGCGCAAATTTATGCGCACTATGAAAAAACGCTCCTTTTTTTGTGATTATATCAGGTTAGTATAGTTTATTGTTTAATTCAACGAAAAGCTTATGAAACAAGCGAAATTGCTCTTAAGCGCTTTGTGCCTGCTCTTTGGCGTGATGGTTTCTGCGCAGAACGTCACGGTCAAGGGTACGGTCACAGATGCTTCCACCGGAGAAGCGATTCCCTTTGCAGCCATCCAGGTCAAAGGGACAAGTACCGGAACAGCTACGGATGCCGACGGCGTCTACACCATTACTGTTCCGTCCCGCGCCTCTCTCATCTATTCGTCCATCGGATTCCTTTCCTCTGAGATCCAGGTCAATGGCCGCAATTCCATTGATGTAGCTCTCGAACCGGATACCGAGGCCCTTGAGAACGCCGTGGTCGTCGCGTTCGGCACCAAGCGCAAGCAGGACCTCGTCGGTTCCGTTGCGAGCGTAAAATCCGAAATCCTCAAGAACAATCAGGCCGCTTCCGTGACCAGCGCCCTCGAAGGTGCCGTCGCCGGTCTTCAGGTTATCACCTCTACCGGTCAGCCGGGCAGCGATGCGTCCATTTATGTGCGTGGTATCGGCTCCCTGAGCGCCAGCAATGCCGCCCTCATCGTCGTGGACGGCGTGCCTTACAACGGCAGCATTTCCAACATCAATCCGCAGGACATCGAGTCCATCACCGTTTCCAAGGACGCCGTGTCCAACTCCCTGTATGGTTCACGTGCAGCCGGCGGTGTCGTGATGGTGACCACCAAGAGCGGAGCCAAGACCAGCTCCAACATCCAGTTCAGTGCGAGTGCTGGTGTCCTGAGCCGTGCTTACAAAGATTACAACATGGTGACGGATCCGGCTGAATTCTACCGTCTGACCTGGTATGGTATCCGCAACACCGAATACGTCGCGGGTGCCTCCGCAGAAGAAGCAGCCCTGATTGCTTCCGAGAGCCTGCTCGGTGAACTCGGCAACTACAATGCCTTCATCATTCCGGACGGAGACTATCTGGTAAACACCGACGGAACGCTCAACAAGAGCGCCCGCACCCGTTACAATGATTCCTTCGCCGACAACATGTTCCAGACGGCCAGCCGTCAGGAGTACAACGTCTCTGCCTCCGGCAGCAACGACAAGGTAGACTATTACCTCTCGGTCGGATACCTTGACAATCAGTCTTATATCGTCGGTTCCAGCTACAACCGCACCTCCGCCCGCGCAAATGTCAACGCCAAACTCACGAGCTGGCTGCGCGCCGGAATGAACATCGGTTACTCCCGCACCAACAGCAACGGTATGCAGGAGAGCACCTCCGCCGCATCCAACCCGTTCAGCGTCGCGCGCAGCTGGGCCCCGATCTATCCGGTCCACGCCTATGACGCCAACGGAAACCAGATCATCGGTGCCGACGGCAAACCCGTCTGGGATGCCGGTAACGGCGAAACCGTCGGAACGACCAAACGTCCGACCGCGACCAACCAGAATGTCATCTGCAACCTCTACGAAGACATCCGCCGCACCTCACGTCACAACGTGACCACCCGCACCTATGTCGAAGCCAAGTTCCTCAAGCATTTCACCGCGATGGTCAACTATAGCTACGACTTCCGCAACAGCCAGGGCCTGACCTACTACACTCCGACCATCGGTGACGGCCAGTCATTCGGCGGCCGCGGCACGCACGAAGCTTCTACCTCCACCGTGACCAATGTCCAGGAGACGCTCGCATACGAGAACCTGTTCGGAGACAACCACAGCATCTCTGCCAAGATCGGACACGAATACTATCAGTACAGCTACCGCTATCTCGGCGGCCAGAAGACCAACTTCTTCGATCCGGCCAACCCGGAACTTGACAACGGCGGTCCGATGCAATCCCTGAGCAGCTACACCAATGGACTCAACATCGAAGGTTTCTTCGGAATGGTAGATTACAACTACGCTTCCCGTTACTATCTGTCCGGCGCCTTCCGTCGTGACGGTACTTCCCGCTTCCTCAAGAAATGGGGTAACTTCTGGTCCGTCGGCGCTGCCTGGCGTCTGTCCGCAGAGCCGTTCATGGCCGGCGCCAAGAGCTGGTTGGATGACCTCAAGTTCCGCGCATCCTACGGTACCCAGGGCAACCAGGAAGTCGGCAACTACTATCCCGCCCATGACCAGTACGCCATCACCTGGGACGGTTCCGCCCTCGGTTACTCCTATTCGTACTATGGCAACCCGGACATCTCCTGGGAGAAGCAGAACACTTTTGATGCAGGTGTGGACTTCAGCTTCCTGAACCGCATCCGCGGTAGCGTGGATTACTTCATCCGCTATACGGATGACATGCTCTTCCAGCGCCCGCTCGCCTATTCGACCGGCGGCCGTCCTTACAAGTGGGAAAATATCGGCGCCATGCAGAATTCCGGTATCGAGTTCGAACTCAATTTCGACCTTATCAAGAACCGGGATCTCCGCTGGACCCTTTCCCTGATCGGCTCGCATTACAACAACAAGATCGTCCGTCTCCCTGAGGAGAACCGCGAAGACGGTATCACTTCCGGCACTTTCAAACTGATGGAAGGCCGCGACCGTTACGAGTATTATACTTATAAGTATGCAGGCATGGACGAAGACGGCAACTCCCAGTGGTGGCGTTATGTCCGTGACGACAACGGTGAGAAGACCGAAGAATTGGAGAAGACGACAACCTACTCTGACGCAGACAAGTTCTACCTCGGAAAAACCGCTCTTCCCAAACTCGACGGCGGTATCAACACCCAGCTGTACTGGAAGGGTCTCGACTTCAGCATCCAGACCTCCTACCGCATTGGCGGATGGGCCTACGACAGCGAGTATCTCGACGGAATGAGCATTTCCTACTATGTGGGTCACAACGCCGACCTGTGGCAGACCTATGATCCGATCAAGAAGACCGGTAACCTCCCTGTGTGGAACGCCAACAATTCCTCCAACTCTTACAGCCAGACCTCCGACGCACACCTTGTGAGCTCTTCTTTCTTCAACATCCGCAACATCACGCTGGGTTACACCCTGCCGAAGAGCTTCTCCCGCAAGTTCTACGTAGAGGCATTCCGCATCTTCGTGATGGCCGACAATGTTGCTCTCTTCTCTGCAAGGCAGGGCTTCGACCCGAGGGTTTCTTTCACCGGCGCAACCAGTAGCTTCGGCGGCTATGCCCCGATGCGTACGGTCTCCGGCGGTATCACTGTCACGTTCTAATCATAAGGAGATTATTATATGAAAAAGACAATAGTAAAAGTCCTGTTCATCTTCGCCGCCGGAGCTGCCCTTTCCTCTTGTATGAAGGATGTGCAGCCGACGGGATCCATCACCCAGGAGCGGCTTTCCGAAGTCATCCAGGAGCATCCGGAGAAGTTCGAGGCAACCATCAACGGTATCTACAGCGACCTCCAGTCGTATGTCAACTCGAACATGAGCCACAATTATTTCGGCCAGAAGAGTTTTGACTATCTTTCTTCCCTCGAGGGTAACGATATGGTGATGACCGGCCGCTTTGCCATGAGCCTCTATCATTACCTGCTCGATTATTGGCAGCAGAACTACACGCCGACCAACAACCGCTGGCGTGAGTATTACCGCCATATTGCCAGCGCGAACGGTGTACTCAAGGTTGCGACCGCCGACGTGACGGATGAAGCGATGCTGAAGTATCGCGCCATCGCCCTCGGTATCCGCGGCTATGCATATCTCCATCTCTCCTACCTCTATCAGTATTCCTATTATGTAGGTGCTGACGACACCGTGTGGGGGAAAGGAGCAAAATACGACCATTCCAACGATCCGCTCGTTCCGATTATCGACGAGAACACAGTCGAGGATCAGCCGCGTTCAACCGTTTCCCAGGTCTTTGATTTCATGATCAAGGATCTTGAAGAGGCCTACTCCATCTTCAACAGCATCGGCATGGTCCATACCGCCTCGCCTACCGACGTGGACGGATGCGTGGTCGCGAACTATCTCGCCCGTGCCTATATGATCAAGCACGACTGGGCCAATGCCGCCAAATACGCCAAGGTCGTGACGGACAACTACCCGATCCTTACCTCTCCGGATGATATCCTGCAGGGATTCAGCGACATCAACCTCCCGGACGTTGTTTTCGGTTGCGACATTACCGCTGACAACTCAGGTATTTATATGTCCTGGTTCTCCCAGATGGACTACTTTGGTGACGGTTACGCCGGTATCGGCGTATGGCGCGCTGCTTTCGCTCCGCTCTGCCAGCGTATCGCCGACGACGACATCCGCTTGAACTGGTTCCTCGACCCGCGCAACCCGCTTGCTTCGATCGCCCAGGTGCCTTATCAGTCCATCAAGTTCATCGGCGCAGGCCGTAAAAACGTCCTTGCCGGCAACTATGAAGGCTGGGAGCTTGGTGACTATATTTATCTTCGCTCTGAGGAAGCCTATTTCAACTATGCCGAGTGCCTCGCCCACCAGGGCAAGCTCTCTGAGGCTGTCACTGCGCTGAACGATATCATGGCCACCCGCCAGCCGGGCTATTCCTGCCCTGCTTCTACCAAGGCCGACTTCCTCGAGGAACTGAACTTCCAAAAGCGGGTCGAGTTCTGGGGTGAAGGTATGGAGTTCATTGACAACCGCCGCCTGAATATCCCCGTGGACCGTACTGACGCCACCTGGGGCAAGGCCAACAACCACCTTGCCGCAGCCCGCTTCAAGTATGAGCAGGAGGACCGTCCTTTCCTCTATCAGATTCCTATTTCTGAGATCGAGAACAACAAGATGATCAACGAAACGGATCAGAATTAATCTTTCACATATTCAGATAAAGGGGGGCGGTGGCAGATTATCCACTTCCCCTTTATCTTTTTTCTCGCTCTGATTAGTTAGTATAGTTTATTGTTTAATTTAAAGAAAAGCTTATGAAACAAGCGAAACTGTTTTTAAGCGCCTTCTTCATGTTGTTAGCGCTCTCGCTGTCTGCCCAGAACCGTCAGGTCTCCGGTACAGTCCGCGACGCTGTGACAGGAGAAGGTGTTCCGTTTGCTTCCGTCGTCATCCAAGGGACGATGACCGGAATCTCTTCCGATGCAGACGGCAACTACACCATCAACACCACTGCCAATGGCACGCTCGTTTTCTCCGCGATGGGATACCTCACCCAAGAGGTCGCCGTCAATGGCCGCAGCGCGATCAACATCTCGCTCGAGCCTGACGCAGAGACGCTCAGAGAAGTCGTGGTGACTGCGATGGGTATCACCCGTTCGGAAAAATCCCTCGGCTATGCGGCGACCACGGTCGAGAGCGGCGACATCGTCGGCGCCCACACGACCAACGCCATCTCCTCCCTTTCGGGCAAGGTTGCCGGCGTCCAGGTCCAGGCCACTTCCTCCGACCCGGGAGCCTCATCCAACATCGTTATCCGAGGCTTCAGCTCGATCAGCGGATCCAACCAGCCCCTCTATGTCGTGGATGGTGTTCCCCTGACCAACTCGTCCATCTCTTCTGCATCCGGTGAGAAATCCACCGCGATTGCCGGTATCGCCAACATTCCTGCCGAGTCCATCGAATCGATGACCATCCTCAAGGGTGCAGCGGCAACCGCACTGTATGGCAGCCGCGCTGCAAACGGTGTCATCATCGTCACGACGAAAACCGGAAAGAAGGGTAATGACCGCAACTTCTCCATTGAATACAGCGGCGGTCTCCAACTCCGCCAGGTAGCCATGTTCCCGGAAATGCAGAACGACTGGGGACAGGGTTGGAACGGCACCCAGACCTTTATCGAGAACGGTTCCTGGGGCCCGAGACTGGACGGTTCCACGCAGATTTACGGACCGATCTGGAACCACCAGCAGCGTATCCATGAATTTGATGCCAAAGTCAAGAATGTCGAAGAGTTCTTCGAACTCGGCATCTCCCACAGCCACAACGTCGCGTTCAGCGGCGTTTCCCAGGACGGCAGATCCAACTACTACCTGTCCTACGGCCACAACAACGACAACGGTATCATGCCGGGCGACCACGACGTCTACAAGCGTAATGCGCTTGCCTTCCGCGGCTCTTTCGACGCTACGGAATGGCTCCGCCTGACTTCTTCCGTCAATTTCTCCCGCGCACTCAGCAAGGTCGTGGATACCGACCAGGGTACTTCCGTGATCGACGGTCTCTATGAGTTCCCGCGCGACATTTCCATCGTGGACCTCAAAGACCTTTCCAATCCGTTCAACACCCCGGAAGCCTATCTCACTCCTTACGGCATCACCAACCCGTACTGGGCCCTGGAGAACAACTATGACCAGACGAATTCCCAGCAGATCAACGGCAAGATCCAGGTGGACATCAAGCCGATCAAGAATCTGACCCTTACCTACCGGATGGGATTCGACTACATCAATTATGACCGCAAGATCGGTTATCCCCAGATCACCCTCGATGACGCACTCATCGACGACGATATGGGCTATGCGCCCAGCAACATGAACCAGGACGGTTGGGTTGCTTCCGCCTTTGGCCGGAGCTACGAAACCAACCATGACTTCCTGGCCAACTACAACCAGTCCTTCTTCGACGACAAACTGGAATTGACCGTAATCGCAGGTGTCAACATCAACGAGCGCGGAAGCAGTTCCATGAGCGGCCAGACCAGCAAACTTACCTTCAATACCGGTTTCTGGGACCTGAGCAACGGCGCGGATAAGACTTCCATCTCCGAGAGCGCTTCCCTGCGCCGTCTCACCGGCGCTTTCGCCGACGTGACCCTCGGCTGGAACGACGAGCTTTACCTCGACATCACGGCCCGTAACGACTGGTCCTCGACGCTTCCGGTCAACGCGAACAGCTATTTCTATCCGGGCGTCACGCTGAGCTGGATTTTCTCCAACCGGCTTCCCAAGAATGATTTCCTGACCTTCGGTAAGATTCGCGCCGCCTACGGCAAGACCGGTAACGATGCCGGTGTCTACCGCACCAGCGTCACTTATACCCAGGCTTATACGAATGGCTATTATGGCGGTTCCGGCCTGACCTTCCCGCTGAACGGCGTGAACTCTTTCATCGCGGCCGCTTCCAAGGGCAGCTCTTCCCTGCGTCCGGAGATGACCTCCGAATTCGAGGTGGGTGCCAACCTGCAGTTCTTCAACGGGCGCCTCGGCCTCGATGCCACCTACTACAACCGTCGTACTGACGACCAGATCTTCTCCCTGCCGGTCGATCCGGCCACCGGTTATACCAGCATGGTGATGAACTTCGGTACCGTCTCCAACAAGGGTGTCGAGCTCCTTCTCACCGCCACGCCGGTCCAGACCCGGGATTTCCGCTGGGACATCAGTGTCAACTGGTCCAAGAACAACAACCTCGTCGTGTCCCTGCCTGAGGGTCTTGACGGCGGCAAGGTCTCCCTCGGTTCTTTCTCCGCAGGAAACGACGCCGTCTATGTCTATGCACAGAAAGGCCTCCCGATGGGCGAGTTCTACACCTATCTTCCGCGCACGAACGCACAGGGCCAGCTTATCGTCGGCGACGACGGCCAGCCGCTCCTGGAGACCGAAGTCTCCGATGTCAACAAGAACTTCCAGAGCAAATGGACCGGCGGCGTCTCCACCAGTCTGAGCTGGAAGGGCATCACCCTCAGCGCCGTCCTTGACGTCCGCTACGGCGGATACATGTTCAGCCGCACCAAGAACCTGATGCAGTTCACCGGCAACGGTATCGTCACCACCTATAACGACCGCCGTCCGTTCGTCATCCCGAATTCCGTCTATGAAGACGGTACGGAGAACATCACCCCGATCTATCTTTATGATTCGAGCTACCAGGACTACTTCAACGATGCCGGGGCCGGCCAGGGTGGAGAGTTCTACCTGATCGACCGTTCTTTCGCCAAGCTCCGCAACGTCAGCCTGACCTGGGATCTTCCCAAAAAGTGGGTCAAGGCCGCATGGCTGTCCGGTCTGTCCCTGACCGCCTACTGCAACAACGCTTTCACCTGGACGGCAAAAGACAACCGCTATATCGATCCTGAGACCACGTCCTATTCCGGAGACCTGCGCGCGCAGTTTGGAGAATTGTATTCCAACCCTGCCTGCCGGATCTGGGGTTTTGGCATCAATGTTAAATTCTAAGACCAGGAGGACACGTATATGAAAAAGATATTATACTTTGTATCCGCAGTTGTCATCGCTTCTTCCGCAGTTTCCTGCAAGAGTTATTTCGATATCAACTACGACCCCAACCTGCCTGCTTCCGAGAACATCACCACCGATATGATTTTCCCGGGCATCGAGGCAGCACTGGCGACGAGCTACGGAGACTTCTACCGCATCACCGGCGGCTATTTCTCCCAGCAATACGGCCATCTGTTCGGTACTTCCAACTACCTTGACTACTCCCAGTTCCAGATGTCTGCGACCCGGAGCAACACCCATTATGTCCAGCTCTTCCAGAAAGTACTGGTCAATGCCAAGAATGTAAGCGAGAAAGCCCAGGCCGAAGAGGATTGGGGCACCAACCTGGCCGCAATCACCCTGCGTGCCTTCGCTTATCAGATCCTGGTGGACTGCTACGGCGAAATCCCTTATACCGAGGCCTTGGACGACACGGTCCTGAACCCGGCTTACGATGACGGCCTGACCGTTTACCAGGGCATTGTCAGCGAACTGGATGAAGCGCTTGCGAAAGCATCCGCGGGCCAGAAGGTCTGCAAGAGCCTCCTGTTCCCCAACGGAGATTCCTCCGACTGGATCCGCCTGGCCAATTCCGTGAAGCTCAAGATCCTTTCCCGTATGTCCGGAGCCACGGATGTAAGTTCCCAGATCGGCGCCCTGATCTCCAATGGTAATTTCATTACCGAGGACGCTCAGTTCGCCGGCTGCTGGTCCGACGCCGACGGCCAGTACTCCCCGTTCTATTCTGAAGAGTTCAAACCCGGCATGCAGTTCAATGTCTGCGCAAACGTAGCTATCATCGGCACGATGCTCGTCAAAAACTCCGATGGAGATGTCGTGTATCAGGATCCCCGCCTGGCCAAGTACTTCGCGAAGAACAACCAGGGTGCCTATATCGGCAGCATTTCCGGCACGAACTTCGCCACCACGGCTCCGGCCCCGTACAACAACGCAGCCGGTTTCTGCCGTCCCATCGTGACCGCCACGACGCCTGTCGCCGTGCTGTCCGTCTCCGAGGTTGAGTTCTTCATTGCAGAGTACTACGCCAAGAGCGGTTCCGCCAGCCAGGCCGCCGAGCATTATGCGAAGGCCGTCGAGGCTTCTTTCGCTTCCAACGGAGTCTCCGGTGCCGACGGATTCATCGCCCAGTGGCCCTACGACAACGCCAACTATGCGAAGAGCATCGGTATCGCCAAGTGGATCGCCCTCGCCGGCTCCAACAACTTTGAAGCATGGTGCGAAGTGCGCCGCCTCGGCTATCCGGCATTCGGCAGCGTCAAGGGCAGCGACATGTGGAACGGCAGCAACGCCGTCGATGTCTCCGCTTACGAAGCCGGCACGCTTTATACGCCTTTTGACCGCTTTGCAGAAGTGGGAGACAACGCCCTTATCGCCCGTTGGCCTTATGCCAATTCTTCCCAGACGCGTAACAGCAGCGTTCCGGCCTTCCCCGGCTATACTTCCAAAGTGTTCTGGGCGAAATAGTAAGGATTAACGCAAAAAAGGAAACAGAATGAAAAAGTCATTATACTTCATTGCTTGCGCAGCGGCCCTTCTCGCTTTGGGCAGCTGCCAGGAACTGACGACAGAAGGTTTGACCCGTACGACATATTACCCCGTTCTCAGCCTGGAAGGCGACAATCCTTATGTCGTCAACCTGGGGCAGAGTTATACCGAGCCCGGCTACACGGCCACGCTCAACGGTGAAGATGTCTCCAGTTCGGTCACGATCAGTTCCAATGTCGACACGAGTGCCCCAGGCATCTACAGCGTGGTCTATTCCGCTGTAAACGAGGACGGTTTCTCCGCATCCGTCAGCCGGGATGTCTATGTCCTCAATCCGGGCGGGATCGACAACGTTTATCTCAGCACCTGCAAGATGGGGTCCCGCAGCTACAGAAATCTGCCTATCGTGATCAAGAAGGCAGGTTCCGGCACCTACGAGATCGAAGATCTCTGCGGCGGCTTCTACTGCTATGGCCGTTATCCCGGTTATGAGCCTACCTACGACTTCCACGCAGAGGCTGTCTTCAGTGTTGATGGCGGCGCCATGAAGCTTGTCAGTTGGGGAGACTGGTATTTCAGGACCTCCTTCAATTATGACAACTTCACCGGCACCTACGATTCCACGACCGGCCAGTTCGACTATGATTTCGACGACCTGCTCGTTACGCTTACCCCGCTTGAATAATTCCAATTGAGACAATGATGAAAAAGATATTTTTGATATTGGCTGCAGCCGCATCCCTCCTGGCAATCTCCTGCCAGAAGGACCCGATCGAGAACACGGCCACCATGGCTACCGCCGGTCAGTGGTATGTTCAGATGGACGCTGTCGACGCCAACGGCGAACTTCCTGCAGATGATTACGCTGATTTCTACGGAACCGGGCAAGTTGTGATTCTCACGTACAACACCGCCGCCAACAAGGCGGACGAGATGATCGTGAGCGACCTGTCGAATCTCTATGATTTCCAGGTCAAGGTCGTGTGCGACCAGAAAGCCCTGACCTTCGGGAATTCGGCAGCAGTCGCCAATCTCGCTTACGAGTGCAATGTCCTGCTGAGCAATGGCAAGATCACCGTCAACGGCGCGACCACGCCCAGCGGGCAGCCCGCTGATGCCATTGAATTCGATATCGCCTTCGATGACGACCCGTATCCGGCAGCCTATGGTTTTGACCATTACAAAATCCATGGTTACCGCTATACCGGACTTGCCAACGACGACTAATCGCCGTTGAACCGAAATGCATGAGGCGGGGACCCACCGGGGTCTCCGCCTTTGCGTATTACCGTGGCTTGATTATTGCCGTAATATTATTTAAATTTGGTGTTTAGTATATGAAAAGAATCTGGATACCTGTCTTATGCGCACTCTCCCTGGGATTGGGCGCATGCAACAAGCCGCTGGAAGAAACGAGCCAGGAGCAGACGGAGGACAACTCCGGCCTGGACGAAGAAACGCGCAATATATACCGCTATGTGAACACCTTTGCCTACAACCGGATGAATGTCTATTACCTGTGGCAGGCAGAGATCGAAAAAGAGCTGGAAGCGTGGGAAGAGACGGACGAGCCCATCTCGAAGGTCCAGGAGATCCGCTACAAAGACGGGGATGGCGACGACATCGACAGATGGACGATGCTGACCGACGATTTCGACAGTTTCTACAGCAGCGTGTCGGGCGTGGAGAAAACGGCCGGCTTCGATTTCCAGTTCTACTACTTTGATTCTTCACACAAAACCCTCGCCGCCGTCGTCGAGTTTGTCTATGCGGACAGCCCGGCTGACAAGGCCGGTCTGAAGCGGGGAGACACCATCGTCAAGGTAAACGGCGAGTCCATTCCGTATCCGGATTATGAAGACAGCTACTACGACCTGGTTGGCGGGGATACCTTCACCGTCGAGCTTTACAACAACGGCAAGACGCTGACCATCACGCCCGCCGAGATCTACGAAGATCCCGTCCTGATCGCCAAGACCTTCGACTGCAACGGCAAAAAGGTCGGATACTTGCACTATACCGGCTTCACCCTGGATTCCTGCGTAGACCTGATCGACGTCTTCAAGGGATTCAAGGGAGAAGGCATCGAGGAACTGATTGTCGACCTGCGCTACAACGGCGGCGGATTCTCCCTCGCCGAACAGGCCCTTGCGTCCATGATCGCGCCCGAAGATGTCGTGACCACAGGCAAAGTCCTATCCACCGAGGTGTTCAACAGCAAGCTGACGCAGTACTATCAGCAGCAGAACTACGACACGAACACCTATTTCACGACGGAATTCAAGTTTACAGCCGGCGGCAAGGACTACAATTTCAGCACCGCCGCGGCGAACGCCGGGGTCCGGCACCTGTATTTCATCACCGGTTCGGGGAGCGCCTCCGCGTCGGAGGCCCTGATCGGCGACATGATGCCGTATATGGATGTCACCGTCGTCGGTGAGCAGACGCATGGTAAATACTGCAGCGGACTGATGCTTTCTGCCGAGGACTTCTATGAAGAGAACAAAGACCAGCTCGGCACCAGCCGCGCCGCGGCCGGGAAGAGATATGCCAAGAACTGGGGCATCTACGTCATGTACTCCCGCTTCGCCAACGCCAACGGCCAGACGATCTGCATGCCGGACGGCATCATCCCCCTGGAGCAGTATCTCGTGGATGATGATCCGCTGGACGGCGCCCAACTGGGAGATCCGGATGAGACCATGCTCGCCAAAGTGCTGGAACTCTGCGGGTACAAGACCAAGGCGACAGCCGCCCGCAGCACATCCATCCGGAAGACAAAACTGGAGACCGCCCCGGTCCGCACGGAGGACCTGCGGCCTGACGCCGGGATGATGATCCACCTCCCCCATCAGATAAAAATGCAATGACATCCCTTCGCGGTGGCAGGAATGTCACCGCTTTTGTTTACCTTTGGCTATGAGAACAAAACTACAGGCCCTGTTGCTCCTTCTGCTTCCCGTCCTTTGCTGGGCGGATCCGGTCCCCGCCGGGAACGCGAGAAGCCGTGCCGAGCGTTTCCTGCAAGCGCAGGACCCGTCGCGTTCCATCCATCTGCAGCTCGTCTTCGAGACGCCCCGGATGACCAAATCCATATCGGCGTCTCCTGAATACTATATCTTCTCCGACGACAGAAGCTATGTCATCGCGGCCGGCGACGACTCCGTACCCGCCGTCCTGGCTTACTCCGACCAAGGCCGTTTC